>JAOUPS010000006.1 GCA_029879735.1 Candidatus Bathyarchaeota archaeon
TTTGGTTTCGTGACTCTCAACTTCCGTGACAGTTCCTTTTTTAGAGATTAAAGCAATGTTGCATAAATATTTTTTATCAGTAAGCATCTTTATATTGTGTAAAAAAGGTATACCAATGGAATCAGATAAATCGATATAAAGGAATTAACAGTGAGCTGCAATGGTCTTCGAAGTGGTAATTGGAGTCTCCATTTTAATCGCTACGAACTTCTGGATGTGATTTTTGTTGCTTCCGTATGCACCCTGGCTTTGCTGGCTCATCCCAATAGTTGGGGCTATACTTACGCCGCTCTTTGCCCTAGCGCGTCGTAATCTTAGAGACTATGCCCCAGTCGCATTTGTCGGGACTAGCGTCATTTTTTCATTATCTATGATACCAGATGTTCATGCGGGGAATTTTATCAGCTGGGAGATTCCATGGGTCCCTTCTCTCGGCATAAATCTAGGAGTTCTCATGGATCCTTTAAGCGTACTCATGGTCAGTGTAGTCAGTGGCATAGGGCTCATGGTCCTAATCTTCTCTTTAGAATACATGCGTGGAGATGCGGGCTTGACTAGATACTGGTTTTTCACTCAGCTCTTCATTGGTGGATTGATTATGGTGGTTATGGCGGGCAATCTACTTCAGCTGTACATCGGTTGGGAAGTCGTCGGCGTATGCTGTTATGCCTTGGTCACTTACTGGCACAGGAATCCAGAAAACGCTCGTTATGGCTTAAAGACATTCTTGATTCTTCGTGTGGGCGACCTTTCTCTCTTACTTTCAATCCTAATCATTTACTTTAATTGCGGGACCTTTAACTTCTTAGGTATAAATATAGCGAAGTTGTCGGGATCTGGCTTTTTGCTCATCACCTTTTTTCTATATTTTGGTGGAGCTGTGGCAAAGTCGGCTCAATTTCCCTTCCACGTGTGGCTGCCAGACGCGATGGTTGCCACGCCTGCATCGTTTAACGCCATCACGGAGGTGTTAGCAGGGGTGTATTTGATAGCTAGGATTTTTCCAATATTACATGCAGCTGAAGGGTATGGAGAGTTAACCATCTTCTTCTTTGCAGTCGCATGGGTCGGTGCATTCACCGCCTTATTTGGAGCGAGCATGGCTATGGTTCAGAAGAACCTTGTGAGGCTTTTGGCGTATTCTATCATTGGTCAATACGCCTATATGATGGTGGCTTTTGGAGTAAGCGGACTGGCGACTGATCCAGCTGCTGGATATCTGGCAGGCATTTTCCATAAGATGGCGGATGCCATAATATCTGGACTCCTCTTCCTATCTGCGGCAGCGATCTTGCATAGGATTCGGTCTCAAGACGTGTTTGACATGGGTGGGCTTAAGGTTCGCATGCCCATTACATTTGTGTGTATGCTTATTGGAGCTCTTGCCACCATTGGTATACCGCCTTTGAGCGGCTTTTGGAGTGAAGAGGCAATTTATGGTGCGACCTGGGAGCTTGCACAAGAGGCAGGGAGGCTAGGTGAGTCTGCCTTAATGTTTTCCGCTTATGGGCTATTCTTTTTTCTGATGGTCACTGCGGCAGTCACAGCTTTTTACATTGTACGTATGATGGGTATGGTCTTTGATCGAGAAAGCAAGCATGTAGAGAAGATAGAGGACCAGAGAGAACTCATTAACGAAGTTTCACCTATGATGTGGGTTCCGATGGTAATTTTAGCCTCAGCCACCATTGTTATAGGAGTGTTTGCGCCGTTTATCATCACAAGTTTTCATGAGTTCTTCTCACCTCCTCCTTTATACCAAAGCATGGTTTACAAGGAAGTCATCGATATTCTGAGACGGGTGTTTCTCTCACCAAGTTCTGGAATAACCTATGCAGCATTGGCAATCGGCGGCTATCCAGCATATCGGCTATATATAACCCGTCAAGCTGACCCTGTTAAGTTAACAAAAGAACACCATTTCTTAGGGAAGGTTCATGATTTTCTTTGGAACCGATGTTACATTGACACTCTTTACCATAAGGTTGCAGAAGGAACCACAGCGTTTTCCAACATCGTACATAAACGCTTAGAACTCAGCATCGACGCACTAAACTACACCGTTGCAAACTTCTTTAGAAAGTCGTCTAACATTACGTATGAATGCATAGAGCTCAGGATCGACGCACTAAACTATTTCATAGCTAACCAGTATACATCATTTTGTCAACGTTTCAGAAAGATTCAGACAGGACTGCTGTCCTACAATATGTTAATGGTTTCTATTGGTGCCGCGTTACTAATAGTTCTACTGTTTCTATTTGGAATACAATAGAGCTTTAGGAAGCGCGCGCGCTACTCATCGCTTCTTGACTTTCCTTTTGTTTTCGAACAGACTGCGCCACTCTTTTTGTTCGGTGAGCTTGGCAACAGCTTCACTGTATATTTTTACTCTAAAAGACTCTGGGTCTTTTGGGGACTCGTCATTTAGATGTTTTTGCGCGACTTCTTTTAGTTGTTTTAGCAATGCTGATGCCAGTTTTTCGAGTTTCTCTGAGGAAACCTCGGATATGTGCTGGTAGAGCCTGAAGACGATGAACATACCCCTTAAATGTTCTATCTGCGTTTGTATGAAAAACCTTTTGACATCTTTTGGTATGTTATCAGTATCGATAATGAACATAGCAGCCACAGGAGCGTAGTATTTCTGGATGATGCCGTGCTCTTCTGCTTCTAACCTGGTTATTTCGATGAGTCCCGCCTTTAACAGGAGATGTAAGTGGTAACCGACGGCTGCCTTTGTTATACCTAACTCGTCGGAGAGTTGTTTCTCCGTCATAGAGTGTCTATTCAATAGACGTATGATCTCTGCTCTAGTAAAATCCGCTAATAATTGAATGGTTTCCTGATTTTCAACAATAAACACCGCGTTTTTTGGTTTCGTTGCTCTCAACTTCCATGACGCTTCCTTTTTTAAAATATTACAACAATGGTACATAAATATTTTTTATCAGTAAGAATCTTTATATTGTATAAGGCTCTATACCGATAGGAATCGTTATACCGATATAAAAGCATCAACTGTGAGTCACAATGGTCTTCGAAGTGGTAATTGGAGTCTCCATTTTAATCGCTACGAACTTCTGGATGTGATTTTTGTTGCTTCCGTATGCACCCTGGCTTTGCTGGCTCATCCCAATTATCGGATCTGGGCTTACGCCGCTCTTCGCCTTAGCACATCGCAAAATCCGAGATTATGTGCCAATAGTTTTCATTGTAGCTGCCGTCGTTTTTTCATTTTCTATGGTATCTGATGTTTTCATGGGAGAGGCAGTTAATTGGGTTAGCGGGGAAGTGATAGGCGGGTTGCCTCTCGATTGGCAGCTTCCATGGATCAGTTCTCTAGGCTTAGACGCAGGCGTGTTGGTTGATTTTCTGAGCGTACTTATGGTTTGTGTTGTTAGCAGTATTGGGCTTCTAGTTACGGTTTTCTCTGTGGAGTATATGCGAGGAAAACAGGGCTTGACTAGATACTGGGTGTTCCTGCAGCTTTTCATCGGTGGATTGGGCATGATAGTTATGTCAGACAACCTTCTTCAGCTTTTTATAGGCTGGGAAATTGTTGGATTAGCCTGTGTTGCATTGGTGACCTTTTGGCATAAGGATTCTCACAAGGCTCGTTATGGTTTGAAAACGTTTATGATCCTTCGCATCGGAGACGTTCTTATGTTAGCGTCCATTCTAACAATGTATTTCTATACTGGCACTTTTAATCTTGAGGGCATCGAAAGCAACATTGGCTGGATGTCAGAATTGCCAAGGATCGCTCTTATGACTGCTCTCATGTTGTTTGGCGGAGCCATAGCGAAGTCAGCTCAATTTCCTCTGCATGAGTGGTTGCCAGACGCTATGCCTTCTACACCAGCCTCGTTTAATGCGATTGTCGAGGTGCTGGCAGGAGTATATCTAGTGGCCAGAACTCTTCCAATATTTCAGCAGGGTTTGCCGAGTAGTTCTGGAGAATTAGCAATTTTCTTTCTAATCGTCGCATGGGTCGGCGGGTTTAGCGCGTTGTTAGGAGCGAGCTTGGCTATGGTTCAGAGAAGCATCGTAAGGGTTTTGGCATATTCTATTATGAGCCAGTACGCTTACATGATAGTGGGTCTAGGCGTAGGCGGTTTAATGACTGATCCGACATCTGGATATTTAGGAGGCATTTTCCATTTGATGGTGGACGCCATTGCATCTGGTCTGCTCTTCTTGTGTGCAGCTGCAATTTTGCATAGAGTTCGATCCGAAGACATGTTTGCTATGGGCGGACTTAGAGACCGCATGCCAATCACGTTTAAATGCATGATCATTGGGGCTCTTGCTACGATTGGTATACCGCCGTTAAGCGGATTTTGGAGTGAGGAAACGATCTACAGTGCAATATTAGGGCTTGCACAAGAACTCGGCGGACAAGGAAAGTTCACTTTAATGATTTCAGTCTACGGACTTTACTTCGTTATGATGGTTACTGCTGCGATCACCGCCTTTTATGTCATTCGTATGATGGGTGTGGTTTTCGGTCGAAAAAGCAAGCACATAAGGAAACTTGAACGTGAGGGATCGCCTATCAAGGAAGTTTCACTTCTAATGTGGGTTCCCATGGGGATTGCAGCGGTAGCTACAATAATGATAGGTGTGTTGGCGCCATTCGTCATCACGGGATTTCATGAGTTTCTCCCACCTCTCCTACACCAGAGAATGGTTCATGAGGGGGTTGTGGATGTTTTAAGAATGGCTTTTCTTTCGCCTAGTTTTGGAGTAGCCTGTGTTGTGTTGACAGTCGGAGGCTATCCTGCGTATCGGCTATACGTAACTCGCCAAGTTCGGCCAACTAGGTTAACCGAGGAAAACGTATTTTTGAGGAGGATTCATGGTTTTCTTTGGAATCGATGCTATTTCAACTCGTTCAACTACGCCGTTGCAAGCTTCTTCACAAAATTGTCTAACATCGCGTATGAATATATAGAGCGTAAGGGAATCGACGCATTTTACTATTTTCCAGCTCATCTTGTTACATCATTTGCTCGACGATTCAGAAAAACGCATACAGGAGTGCTATCTTACAACATGCTAGCAGGCTTTATCGGAGCCATAATATTAGTAGTTTTACTGCTTCTAATTGGAGAGGTGCAATATCTCTTCTAAGCATCATAGCGCGTGCGCTCAACTTATATCATATAACAACCGTAGGCTTCACGCGTGTACTTAATGCATGCGCGCGCTTCTGCTTGTAATAAAAGGGAAAAACCATCTTTAAATATATGCTCAAATTCATAGAAACATTATGGTATAAGCGGAAACTGCTGTATTACAGGCTCGATAAGGTTAAAAACTATTGTGGGATAGATGCCTAAAACGATTATCGCGCGCGCTAAGAGTCGATAAGAAGGCGGGAGCATTATTCATCCTCATATACCTACTTTCCTACACACTGCTGGGTGTGACATAATCTAGAGGTGAATGAGTTGAGCGGAATCAAAGAAAAGTCGTTTAGTGACTTAATGAATGAAGTGGTTACTCCTGGGCTATGCACTGTTTGCGGTACATGTGTTGCTGCCTGTCCGTATAACGCGTTAATTCTTCGAGAAGAAAGCTTCAAACGTTTAGAACTTTATGAGCTTGAGGTTACTCGTGACATTTACAAGTCTATCGAACATTTATGTGAGAAATGCGGCTTTTGCTACTATAATTGCCCAGAAATAATGTTCAATCTTGAAAAAGCCGAGAAAGAAGAGTTTGGTACAGTGGCAAAAGACGAACTCGGCCACTTTCTAAAAGCGTATATGGCTCAAGCTACCGACAAGAAAATTCTTAAGAACGCCCAGTGCGGAGGTGTAGCCACAGCTCTACTAAAATATACGCTTGAAAACAAACTAGTTAACGCTACGGTGGCAGTAACATCGACAGAACATCCAGCATGGAAACCCAAACCCATGGTTATCACAGACCCCAAAAACTTATTGAAAGTTCAAAAAACGAAGTATACCCCGGCTGCAACAGTTATCGGTGTCAGCTCTGCATTGTACGAATGGGTTCGTTTCAGAATAGCAGTAGTGGCTACACCCTGTCAAGTCCGTGGAATGTGGACTACAAAAATCAGCCCAAAAGGATACAGCAAAATATTCAACTCAATAAAACTGATAATCGGGCTTTTCTGCTACGGCACCTACCCGTACAACGATCTCTTCATAAAATTCCTAGCCAAAAAGCACGGCATCAACCCTTCGAGCGTCAATAAAATCGACCTGGACACAGAAAAAATCCGAGTATATGTAGACAATGAACTTGAACTGGAAGCTCATAGACGCCAACTACGCAAACATCTCCGAAAATCATGCAGACATTGCCGTGACTTTACAAACAGACTTGCAGATGTATCACTTGGAGGGGTAGGGTCGCCGGAGAAATGGACGACTGTGTTGATTAGAACTGAAAGAGGGAGAAAAATTTTCGAATATGCCGTAAAAGAACGATATATCAAAGCAAAACCACTTTCAGACGGAGGATTGAGAAAAATAAGAGAGTTGGCAAGATTAAAACTAAGCGAAGGGATCAGTGACTAGCTATACTATGGTGACGGATGTCAAATAGTGCACACAAGCAAAACAGAAGTGATCAGATAGAATCTTCCCACATTTTTAACCACGCGCACGCGCAATGTTTATAGGTATCTGCTGCTGATCTCTTTCCGTATATCAGAAATCAAAAAGCCAACTAGAAGTTTGGTCTTCGGGAGACATCTCCATCTTAAGCGGTGATAAAAGCTTTCGCTCAAAGTCTTTTATAACTGTGCGCGTTACGCCACTTTGGTGCTATAAACTTTATTTCTTAGTGTGTGCATTTGCACTTTCTCAAATGAGAATTGTGGTTTTGCCTTTTTAGAAACTAGAGGGGGTTCACCGTGATTTTTCCATCGTTTTCAGTCTCTAGGAATGCTTTGCGCTGAGAGTTGTTCTTGTTACGAGAGTTTAGAGAGAGACAAGAACGATGTTTTCCATAAAATTGACATTCTTAGCGCAACTTTGTAGAGAGCCACGAGAACTCTCAGTGAGAAGCTGCGAGAACCCGGCTGAGAGCCTGAGAAGCTCTCACACGAGAAACCACGAGAACCGCAGAGAACGCGCACGAGAACTGTCTGAGAAATTCGGGAAGCAGCTCTGAGAATCCGCTGAGAACTCTGAGGAAACACGAGAACCTGTTGAACATTGCAACGTGCGTTTTTGACAGGTGTGTGAGAAAATTCTGAGAATTTTTAGCAAAAATCAGGTGGAAAAACACGTTTCAAATATGATTATATAAAGAAGAAAAAGAGTCTGAGAGAAGCTTAAGAGATAAGCTTGTTTGCACGTGTCAGCTATTCTAACATACATCGCTGGACATGGGAAAAATGAGCAGTGGTCTAATAAATGAAAACACCCTAATTCTTTTTGAGTGCAATGATGATTCTTTCGTTTTCTCCACGAGCATTTCTCTTCTGAGCTATTCTGCCTTCGCATCCAACGGCATGGGAGTGGACAGCAGTGCGCGCTTTCTTACACAACATTGTTGTGACAACTTTGCCTCCATTGTTGCTGATTGGCTTTTTGCAAAAACTAGAGTCTTACCAATTTCTTACTTGGAGAAGTAAGATTTCCCATAGTCTCAACATTGCCTTCCTATTCGCGCGCTTAGCGTATGCATCACGTCACTTCTTGTTAGAATGCCCAATAATAAACGCGTATTCTTGTCATCTACAACAAGAAGTCTTCCAACATTGTGTTTGCTCATTCTTTTGAAAGCCTCAGCAACAGAGTTATCAGGAAACGCTACGATTAAATCTTTAGTGCCAATTTCACCAACAGAAAGACTGTTTCGCTTCTCTTTAGCAACTTTCATTGCATCCTGCAAGGTAACAATTCCCACAATTGTATTTGTTTCATTTACTATCGGGAAGCCGATGTGATGATGCTCAGCTATTTCGTCGAGAAGCTCATCAACTGTCATGTTTGGCGGCACGGCAATAACTTTTTTTGTCATAATTTCTCCTACTTTCACTTCCTCCAGCATGCTTATTTCGGTGGCTATAGTCTTGTAGACGAACTCTACTGCAGTAGGAACAGGAACACCTGCTTTTCTCATAGCCATAATTTCCTGTGAAGCGGCGTTTCTTTTATGAGCGGACAACTGGATTAGATGAGCTAAGGTTTCTGGTTCAGCCTCTATCTTCTTTGTTGTTATAACGCCTCCTTTGACAGCTCTATTGAAGAAAGTTTCACCTTTCTTAGTTCTGATAATGACTATAGACCAGTCTTTTAATGGGCTTGCTCCGCCAATGCTTAGGTCGGCAAGTTCAGAGGTAAAGTCCCCACAAGTTCTACAACTATTCATGATATGGGATTTGACTTCTGAAAGAGGAATTCGAACAACACGGTTTTCTGTAGTTACGACGTATTCATTCGCCGTCAAATCCACATTTTGAATCTCGTTAGCTGCAATCTTATGTTCATGCAGAAGATACTCCAATAATCGACCCAGTGAGAAGGTCCAGAGGCAGAAAAGCCCTATCGTTATTTCGAGACTGTGCATCAGCTTGTGTTGCCAAGCTTCGAGTTTTCGAAGCGCCCGAATGTGACAGGGAATGCCGACGAAACCGATACGGACCTTACCGTGTTCAAAAACGGCACGACCGAAAGCCTCCGCCACGGCAGAGGGCACAATTTTAGCGTCCACGGCGGAAAGCGTGTCGTCTGGCACGAGGCTTATTGAAGGCTTAACTTTTATGGGAAATCTCGGTGAGGCTTCTGAGATTATGGCGCTGTCAATTATTTTTTTGTTGATGGCAAAATTAAGAAGTGCGTTTACAACACCCCCGCTCTTACTGGCATCTCTTAAAGTAGGGTTAGTGGCATGGGCAAGCAAAATCTTTCTGTAATGACCCAGACTTTCTCTTCTATGAGGCGCGTCCGCAACACACCGTAATGTTTCAAACAAAAGCGCGTCGGTATGGGGACATATGTCATAGCAGATTGGGCAAGAATCCAGATGTTCAGAACAATCATGAAGCCTATGTGGTTTGTCGTGCTCTATCTTTATTGCATGAACTGGACAAGCAGCCTCACAAGCACCGCACAAGGTGCAGAATTCGGGTTCTATTATCATGCGTTCGAGCTCGTTGAACGCTATGAGTTTGTTCTTCTCCTCTGGCATAGTTGAACCTTCCTACTCGTAATAAAAGGGAAAAACTATGCTTAAATATATACCCAAATTTCAAGAGAAGCTATGGTATAAACGGGAGCTGCTGTATTACGGGCTCGATAAGGTTTAGAACGATCGTGGGATAGACGCCCAAAATGATTATTGCAGCAACAAGAATGAAGATTGGAACAAGTAGCTTTTTCGGTTCTTTAATTTTAGTTTCTTCTTGTGGTGTTTTTGCGTACATATAGTTGATTAACCTTAGCAAGTATGCGGCTTGAATGATGCTGGTTAAGACGCCGATGACTGCTAGCCAGCTTAGATTTGCTTCTATTGCAGATGTGAAGACCAGGTATTTTGCGATGAAACCTGCAAGAGGTGGAACGCCTGCGAAGGAAAAGACGCCGAGAAGTAGAGCTAAACTTGTAAACGGCATTCTTCTACCTACTCCCGAAAAGTCCTCTAAGGTTTCGAATCCCATGCGGTTTAAAATTCCCAATGCCATAAAGGAAAGTGCTGTGGTTATTCCTCCAATTAGGAAGAAGTAGAGGTTGCCCATGATTCCAAGCGGTGTTACGCTGGTTATCGCTACAAGATTGTAACCGACATCTGCGATGCAAACATTTGCTATTAAACGTTTCACGTTTTCTTGAGCTAACGCGAGCAAGTTGCCCACTATCATTGTTAACGCGGAGAAAACGGCGAGCATAACTGTCCACTCCAGAACTGTGGGCGGCGTCAAGATGTAGATGAGAACTCTCAGCAGAACGTAATAGCTTCCTTGGTCTATGAGTGCCGAAAGAAATGCTGAAGAGGACGCTGGTGCTGCTGTGTAAGCATCTGGAAGCCACATGTGAAACGGTACCACGGCAGCCTCGATAGCGTAGCCAGCTGCAATAAAAATGAAGGCGGTTACAAGTAGATGCTTGTCTTCTAAGGCTATCAAAGCTTGTTTTACTGCCCAGAAGTTAAGTGTACCAGTGATGCCGTAAACTATTGAAAGCCCGTAGACTATGAAGGCTGAGGCAATGATTATCATAACTAGGTATTTTAATGTGGCATGTAGAGAACTGGGTGTTTTACGGTAGAGCATCAAGAAACTTGAGCCTGCTGCCGAGGCCTCCCAGAAAATGAAGAGGGTTAGGAGGTCGCCTGAGAAGGCGGTGCCTATTATGCAGCCGATAATTATCAGCATAACCGAGTAGTATCGTTCTGAAGGTCTTTCACTGAGATTAATGTAGAAGATGCTGTACAGAAAAGTAACTGCGCCGACGATTGTGAAGATGATTGCCATGTAAATTGACATTGCGTCTATCATGAAAGTGCTTGAAAATATAGCAAGCGGTTCGCTTGTTAAGGTTATGTTAAGGAATGGTTGAGGTGAGGGGTGTTCATAATATTTGATTGCTAAATTCGCTATAGGTATAGCCGCAATAATGAAAACCGTTGAGAACCAACCAAGCGTGAGAACAGTTTTCATGCCTTTTCTTTTGCGCATAGCCTTAACTACTGGAATCGTTAAAAGCGAAAACAAGACGAAACTAATTATCGGCAAAGAAACATCTAGAATTTCTATCATTGGCTTTCCTCACTAAACAAAACTTACAGTGTTAATGAGATCAAGGAAGAATGCGGGCCATATTCCAAGAACTATGACAAACACCATCAAGATGGTCATTGCACACTTCATAAAAAACGGAGCATCTTTAGCTCTTTTGAGTTTCGTAGGTCCCAAAAAGATATGGCGTATATATCTTAAGGCGTAAGCGAGTGACAGAACAGTGGCTACTAGCATTAACGCTGTTGGCAGAAGGTAGAAACTGTCATTGTTGATTGTTTGGAAGGCTCCGACGAATATTAGAAATTCGCTGATGAAACAAGCGAATGGGGGTACGCCTCCGATGCTTAATGCTGATGTAGTTGAAGCTGTTGCGGTAACAGGCATCTGTCCAGCGAGTCCACCCATTTCGCGTATATCTCGGATTCCAAGCTGTTTCATAACGGCACCGGCTGACAAGAAGAGCAAGCCTTTGCTTACAGAGTGATTTACGAGATGCAGCACCGTCCCGGTCAGCGCTGTCCCGGTCACGGGTTCTTGGAAAGGAAAGAGGGAAAGCCCGAAAAGAACGTAGCCCATGTGAGCTATACTTGAATATGCTATTACTCTTTTTATGTCATTTTCCACCAAAGCAATCAGAGACCCAAAGAACGCGGATATAACTCCGAACACTGCTAAACCGTGCAGAAATTGGTTTCCAAAATCAGTTGCAATGACGGCGACAGCGGGGAACACTGTTCCTAAAGACACTCGGAGTATCGCATAAGCGCCAGCCCCGATGATAACTCCGCTTAGAAGAGCAGACATTGGTGCAGGTGCCTCGGAGTGCGCATCCGGCAGCCACATGTGAACCGGAACAACAGCCATTTTCACGGCAAAACCTGCTGTAAGCGACAGCAAAATCCACTTGACAAGGTCGGGTTGGGCAGCCATCAACAGGTCTTGGGCCTGAAACATGTCTAAGTCGCCTGTAACCATGAAGATGGCTCCTATGCCTAGAAGAACAAAGACGGCGCCTGCGTGAGTGAATATGAAAAACTTGAACGCTGCTCTATATGGTTCTTTGTAGCCCCATCCACCAATTATGAAATACGATGGGACAAGCATTAGCTCCCAACAGAAGTAGAAAAGCATAAGATTTGACGTGATGAAAACGCCGACGAGACCTATAAACAGCAACGTCAAAAGCGCATAGTATTCAGCAAGTCCTTTCTTCTTCTGCATGTAATTGACTGAGAAAAGAGCAGCAACTAGAATAAGTATCAAAGTTATAATTGCCATGGACAAACTGATGCCGTCAACAAAAAGCGTAAAGGAAGAACCGAGAACAGGAATCCAATAATAGGACTCAACATATTTGTGCTCTGCGGATTCGAGAACGACGGGTACGGTTGTGGAAAGCAATGCGATGTCGGCTAGGGCGATTAAGGCAACCAGAATCGCGGCTGTCTTTGCAGATTTTTTCCCCGTCAAATAAACAACTAGAACAGCTAATGTAGGCAAGAGTAATGTTAACAAGAGTATGTTTTGCATTTCATATCACCTAAACATTGTGGCTATTATTAATATTAAGAGTATTAAAAATCCGAGCAGAGCCGCCGCTATGAAATGCTGTAGGGAGCCAGAATATGTTTTCCTGAGTTTTGAGGCGGATAACAACGTTCTGTTTGCCGCGATATACAGTATTTCATCGACAAAAACGTCAAGGTACTCGCGAGTGCCATGAGCCAAACTTATCACTCCATTTGCGGTAAATTGGGGCAAACGGTTAAAGATCGCATTTTCAACGTGTTTGTGAGCACCATTAGCGATTCTAATGATTCCATGGGCAAAAAAGTAAGGTAAACGTCCAAAACCAGTTACTTCAATGCGTCGAAGACCTTTAGATATGCCGCCGAATCCCTTGACAATGACTTTTTCGTAGAAATCGTCGAAGAAGTAGCCATGCTCCAAAACCGTGTTCAAGGGAGCCAACAAAGTCCTTCTTGTCCTTTCTATTAACACGGATTTCCGGGAATAAGTGAGATACACGGGAAAGCCCCCCAAGAAAAGGACGATTAGGAAAATCAGGGTTGAGGAACTGTAAACCTCACTTAGCCCTATTTCCACGCTAACGTGCATAAACTTGGCAACTAAATTTCCAAGCAAACCCCAAGCGGCACATAGCACAGCGAGTATGCCAGAGGAGAAGAGCATTATCTTTGGAGCTTCATGCAAATGAATTTTCTTCAAATAATCCGACTTCTCACGCAGGAAGGTAAGTATAATAGATCGCAGAGTGTAGGCAAACGTAACCGATGTGGCAGCATAAATTGTGAGCACTAGTAGAACATCTCCAGTCGACCAAAGACTACTTATAATGAGCCCTTTGCTGAAAAAACTTGCGAACGGAGGCACCCCGGTACGGGCAAACATAACGACTATACTGAGTCCAAACGTGATCGGCATTGCCTTCCGCAGTCCACCCATCAGTCGCATGTCACGGGTTCCAAGCGTGTGAACGATGCCGCCTATTGCAAGGAAACCGAGTCCTTGGAAGAAGGCGTGGCTTAACATGTGAAACAAACCGGCAAACCAGCCTTGTGAAGAAGTAGGCGAGACGGCGCCTAATGCTGCCATCATGAATCCTATTTGGCTAATTGTTGAGTAAGCAGGCACTCCTTTTATGTCAGGCGTATGCACCGCCAAGGTTGCCCCAACGAATGCGGTAATAGCGCCAATCCAAGCCACAGAAGGCAGCCACATAGGGATTGATAGTGCGAGCGGCCCGAACAATATGAACAATCTAGCGATCAGGTAAACCCCTGCCTTCACCATGGTTGCCCCGTGCAAGAGAGCGCTAACCGAAGTCGGTGCCTCCATGGCACTGTACAACCATGTGTGTAAGGGTAGCTGAGCTGATTTTGCAACTGCTCCACCAAGCATGAGAAAGGCAACAGCGGTTAAAGTTGGTAAAGGCACAGCTCCTATTTTGGCAATTGTATCATGGAATGAAAATGTTCCCAAACTAGCGTAAAGAAGAGCAATCGCAGCTAAAAGGCAAACGTCGCCCACGCGGGTCATGAGGAAAACTTTGATGCCTGCGCCAACAGATTCTGGGCGTTTGTACCAGAAAGAAACCAACGAATAAGAACAGAGTCCTACCATTTCCCAGAAAACAAACATCTGAAGAAAGTTATCCGACATGACAAGTCCGATCATTGAACCAATGAAAAGAAGCATGAAAAAATAGTATCTGGCTAAGCCTTCTTCGCCCGCCATATAACCCAAAGAGTAAATGATGATTATGAAACCGAAGAAAGCAATTAAATTCGCAAATAGAACGCTTAACGGGTCGATAAACACCCCTGCATTTATACCCAACGTAGAAATCCATGGCACGGTGGATTCTGGATTCGTTAAAGTGTCAAAGTAAACGTCAGGAACCATAGAAAACGCGAATACAGTAGCGGCTAAACTTACTATCACTGCAAAGCAGTCTCTTGCTTTTCCACCTAACCGCGCGACGAGTGGGACAAACAGGCTAGAAAGGGTTGGGATTACCCAAACAAGCCACGACGCATAAGGAAGCAACTAGACAATGTCCTCCTTTATTTTGCTATCACTTTTTCCTTCACCTTCAATCGTTTCGTGCTGCTCTAACTTCGCTAATTTTCTGATGTCGCATGTTCCATATTTCTTAGAAGCTATGACCAATAAAGCCAATATGATACCAGTTACACAGGTGTCAGTGGAAAAGGCAAGGATCAAAAAAGCTTCGCCTAGTGCCTTGTTCAATGAAGAGGCGAGCAACACGAAATTCATCGATGCTGCTGTTGCGATTAATTCAACCGATATTAACACTTTCAACAGGTGACGCTTGGTTAACAGACCGTAAATACCAATTGCAAGCAATGTCATCGACAGAATTACGTAATCCATCAGTTTTTTCCCTCCTTTTTTTCGTGCAGAACTATGGCAATGCCTAAAGCAACAGTCATTATCACTAAACCTTGTAAAACAACATCTATTGCTCTCAAGTTCCATAACGCTTCTGGAAACGAAACATCCGAAGAAACACTGGTTGGGATAGTTCTGACTGAAAGAAAAATGGATGGGATCGACAAAAGTAACGCTGCTGCTATGGCTAGAAAAGCGTTTTTTAAAGGTTTTTTCCCACTCGGTTTTTCACTAAGCATTTCACCTGACAGGAAAAGAACCGCCAATGTTCCTACACCTATAGCCAGCTGAAAAACAGCCACGAAAGTGGCATCGTTTAGAGCGTATAAAACCGCCGCCAAAATGAGTGTGCCTGTTAGAGAGGCAACTGAATAGACTGCGTCATCAAGATGGACTGCCAAAAAAGCCGAAACAATCAATCCTACTGCAAGCAATTCCAGAATCATTTACGCCTCACTCCTCTTTTGAAGATTTATCTGCGGTTTAACCACCAACTCGTGCTTATTCGTTGAGGCGAGTTCAAAAAACCCAGAAGTTTTAATAGCGTTTCTAGGACAGCTTTCAGCGCATTGATAACAGAAGATGCAAAGGTCAAGATGAAACAATGGTTTTTTCTTTCCTTCAACATCCACCATCTCGATGGCTTTCGCTGGACAATCTCTAGCGCACAAACCACAACCGATACAAAGGTCTATATCGAATATTTGCCTGCCACGGAAACCGTCAGGAACTTTCGGTTTGACCTCGGGATATTTTTGAGTGGCCGGTTTTCTGAAAATCTGAGAAAGCACCTCTTTCAACATCGGTGATAGCTTGATTTTTTTAGTCATTTTGTCACACCACAAGTGGATTAAGCCAAAACGCCACTGCGACGGTCGCAACGAGAGATAGAATTGAGAGCGGTATTAGCATCCTCCAGTTTATGACCAGTACTTGGTCAATGCGCAATCTTGCGAATACGCATGTTAAATATTCCGTTATCATAACAACAAAGAGAACTTTAAGTATGAACCATAATGTGTACCAGAATGCTGGCAAGCCGAGAAACACTGGTCCATATGGACCACTTAAGAAGAGTTCAACTACGATAACTGCGCCCAAAACAATTTGCACATCTTTAGCTAGCTTAAGAAAAGCCAATCGGCGACCGCTATATTCAGTTTCGTAGCCGGCTACTATCTCCGTTTCGGCGTGGGGAACATCAAATGGGTCTTTCTCCAATTCTGCTTGAAGAGTGATAATAAACAGCGCAAAAGCCCACGGAATCAAAAGAACAAATGGAACATTTTGACTAGCTGCTATCGTTGAAATGCTCAGGTCATTTGCGAGAAAAGCGGAGGTTAACGCGAAAATAAAAAGAGGTATGTCATAGCCGAGAAATTGTGTCAAAACTCTAGTGGCACCTATTGCGCTATAGGGGTTGGTTGAAGACCATCCGGAAAGAAAGAGGAAAAAGTTGGCAACTGATATTAAAGCCAGAACGAAAATCAAGTCACCCTCAAAACTTGAATGGGGAATCACGTTCGACCCATCGATGGGTAAGAAGAACAGAGCGAAAACGAAGATTGAGAAAGAAAGAATAGGCGCAAACCTGAAAACGACACTTTTTGTGTTGCTTGGAATAATGTCTTCCTTTGCTAACAACTTGACGAAATCAGCGAAAGGCTGTAGAATGCCTGCGGGACCAGTGTAGGTAGGGCCGATTCTATTCTGCATTCGCGCCTCTATTTTTCTTTCAACCCAATCACAAAACATTGTGAATAACAGAATAAAAGTGAAACCTGGAAAGATTAACACACGAAAGATGAATGTCAAGTCTAAACTCGTTTTTTTAACCTCCTTATCTGTCGGTGCATGAGAAACAAGGGTCCAGACTTACGAAACTCGCAGGCACGTCCGCTATGTTACCGCCCTCCGCGATTTGGACGAAAGATAGAATATTGGAGAATGTCGGAGTACGCACTTTAACACGTTCAGGATACGCTGTACCGTTGCTTTTCACATAATAAAATAGTTCGCCCCTCGGTGCTTCAACACGACCAAGTGCTTCGCCAGCAGGCACAATTCTGGGAACTCGAATTCTGTAAGAACCGCTTGGTAAGTTGTCCAGTGCGAAGTTTATTATGTCGATACTTTCGCTGATCTCGTCAAGGCGAACCATTAGCCTTGCCCAAGAATCACCTTCGTTGTAAGTTATAATTTTAAAGGGAATTTCGTCATAAGCGGCGTAGGGTTCATCCTTCCTAACGTCCATCTTCACATCTGAACCACGCGCCACTGGGCCGACGACGCACAATTTTAATGCTTCCCGTTTGTTCAGTACTCCCACGTTTTTCGTTCGCATTTTCAAAGTAGGGTCTCTATCAAAAAGGTGCTTGTAGAAACTCATTTTTTCCTTCAAAGTTGCTAGTTCTACTTTGATTTTCGGAATCTTTTCTTCTTTAAAATCGCGTCTTACGCCTCCAATCGTGCTAAATGAAGCGATAACCCTATTGCCAGTGAGCAACTCCATCATATCCATTATGGGTTCTCTGTCGCGCCACATGTATTGAAAGAATGATTCGTATCCAATTTCGAGGCCAGCGTGGCCTAACAAGAGCATATGACTATGAATTCTGTTAAGCTCTAAAACTACTGTGCGTAAATATTTAGCTCTAGGCGGTGCTTTCGTTCCCATTATTGCTTCAACTGTTTGACAAAAACATGCGGCATGGCAAGCGTTGCAAATGCCACATATCCTTTCAACCAAGTAAATATCCTGCAAGTAAGTGCGTTTTTCTGCGGCTTTCTCAACTCCTCTATGAACATAACCGATGCGAGGTTTAACCTCTTTCACAATTTCTCCATCAACTTTCAAGGAAAACTTCTCTGGTTCTATAAAAGCAGGGTGTTGTGGCCCCATGATTATATTTACTAATGTTCCTCCATCTGAAGACCGCTTGTCCTCATCTAAAACAGTAACCTTCTCTAATTTGTCCTCAATATTTGTAATCTCAGCATCCTTTCTGAGTGGGAAAAGGTTTTTCGGCCAGTTTTCTGAGAGGATCAATCTTTTCGGGCTTGGATAACCCTCGAAGATTACGCCGAAGAGGTCAGTGACTTCTCTTTCGTGAAAAATTGCGCCTGGAATTAAGTCGGTTATGCTTTTGATTCTCGCGTCTTCTCTTGACACTTCAGTTCTAATTGTGACAATGGTGCCATGCGTACGGATGTGGTACATTAATTCAATTTTTTCTCCCAAATCCACGCCTGTGATTGCTGATATGCCCGCGCTTTCATCTTTGTCGAGCAAGACTCTCAAAGCGTCTCTGTGAACCCCAGCGTTAACTCGAACAAAGACTTTTCTGGGCTGTGGAGTTTGGATTTGAAGGATTTTTTCTCCTAGTTTATTGCTAAGCGCTGTCAAAATGTTTTGTTCAACGTTTGTCACTAGACTTTGCCTCCTTCGCTGGTTTAAGCAGTTTTACAATTCCGTCAATTATGGCTTCAGGTCTCGGTGGGCAGCCAGGAATATAAACGTCAACTGGAATAATTTTATCTGCTCCTCCCAGCACGTTGTAGTTTCCCTCGAATACACCGCCTGAACAAGCACACGCGCCTATTGCTACGACAAACTTGGGCTCAGGCATCTGTTCACAAATACGTTTCAGTCTGTCTGCACATTGCCTAGTAACAGGACCTGTGACTAGCAAAACGTCAGCGTGTCTTGGCGATGGCTCAAGTAGTATTCCAAATCGTTCAATGTCGTATCTGGGTGTTAAGAGTGCGACAACTTCGATGTCGCATCCGTTGCATGCTCCAGAATTGAAATGAAGAATCCATGGTGACCTTTTTTTAGCCCAACTTACAAGACTAGCGCAACACGTTACTGGTCGCCTCCTCCGAGAAGAAGGAAACCCGATACAAGCACTATGAACAAGTAAAACATGAAAAGCAGCATGTTTGCTGTACGGAGCGCGAGAGAGGCAAAGGCTACTAGTAACACCGAGGAATCCAGAATCACAAAGTAGATTAGATACTTATACAACGACACGTTAATTTTCAGTTTTGGGAAAGCTGCTTTTTCTCCACAGGCATATGTAGACTGCCCATTTTCGCTTTGGACAGACTTGGGTGACAACCAGCGACCAAATATGTAGATTAGAGAAGATGCGGCAAGTATCAAAATGAAAGCAGTAGCGAATTCACCAAGCGTAAACGGTGCCTCCGTCAACAACTAGGGCTTCAGTAATCACCATCATCTTCACTTCTGCGCGCGGCTATTTCGTTTAACTTCTTCCCAAAGCATTTCCAGATCCTGACTCCAGCCACAAGCTCAACCCACACAGAGATTTAAATTTTTGCTATAATGGATAGTGTTTGAATGGCTTAAATCTGATCTTAACTGTCTGGTTTATTTCGGGGTCAGCTCGGTCAATAGTCCTTAATTCTATAAGCACATGTGCACTTTTCCAAAACAAATAGACTCTTGTTTGCGCTAAAAAGCTGAGCCTTTTCAAGATTTTTCATTAATCCTTCTTCATCAAGTTCCTTAACTTTCCGAATCATTACTTCCTTCCTCCATGAAAAAAGACTCCAACTTTCTGGTTTCCGACCTCTTCAATGTTCTAGCACACTTCTTAGGGTCTAAGGCCTTAAAATCCAATCCAAGGGTTGCTAAAAGTCTCTGAACCCCTTTCGCAATATTCGGTGCCACAAGGATCCCCCGCACCTTACGGTTTACCTTACTTTTGATCGCATCCACGTATTTTGAGAGTTGAAGCACAGCTTCGCTGCCTGCCGTTTTACGCTTGATCTCCACAACAACAAAGTTCCCATCTCTATCTACACCATAAACGTCCACAAAGCCCGGCTCAACGTTTTTCTCATAGCTCATAGGCTTGAATCCCTCCTCTACAAGCGAAGGCTCCAACAGAATCGCTTTTTTCATGTCCTCCTCGCTTGCGTAGAGAGAAAACTTTCCAGAATCCACAAGGCTCAAAGCGGAAACCATGTGGATTCTGTCAAAAAACACCCTAACGGACTCGGCTGGCTTCCGTCTTACAGCACGAATTTCCAACACGCTTCCTTTGACTTGAACGTGGAAAATGCAGCCCGGAGGCTGCCAGTTGACAGGCTCATAACCGACTGAACGATGAACAAGAAGGGAACCATCCTCCTTAATTATCAAGATGCGTTCGCCAGGCTCCAGTTTTGAGCTTGCTCTTCCATAGTAATGTACCCAACAGTTACCAATAACGAGTAATGTTTTGCGTTGGGACACAGCCTCCTTAAGGATCTTCGCTGCTTCCTCAACGCCTGGACTCAGCAAAACAGTAAAGGGCTTTGAGCTTGGCACTTCATATTCGCCAATAGTTTTAGAAGGCTATGTGCATAGATAAGATTTCTGAGGAGTTCGCCATGGATCAATGGGATAAAAAACGCAACGTAATGCAACGTTATGATTTAACGGCACACCTTTATGATATGCGATACGCTGAAGAACAAACTGCAAAAATTGAGGCTGCTATGAAGAGTATAAACCTAGAAAAACATAATTTAGTCTTAGATGTTGGTTGCGGGACAGGTCTCTTATTCGGCTATGTTGCAAACAAAGCAAGAATGGTTGTTGGACTGGATATCTCGCTAAAAATTCTGTTTCAAGCAAGGGAACATGCGAAAAAATTTCCGGAAGTGCACCTAATATGTGCTGACGCTGACAACATACCTCTGAAAGAAAACATCTTTGACTACGCTTTTGCTGTAACGCTAATCCAGAATATGCCGAACCCGCTTAAAAACTTGAATGAGGTTAAACGGGTTACGAAAGAGACTGCTGTCATTGTTGTTACTGGTTTAAAGAAGAAGTTCTCCCTAGAAGTTTTTGAGGAACTATTGAGGAACGCTAGTTTAGACATATTTGCTCTGAAGAATGAAAACTTGAGATGTCACGTGGCAGTTTGCACTAAACTTCTTCATTAAAATTTTACCTAATTTAAGACTGAACTATGTTTTGCTGGACAAAATAATCCAGTGAACAAAAAGCAATAGGTTTGGGCTCGTATTACGAAAGATCTTGATAAAAGACCTAAAAGTCGCGCGCGCAGTCTCTCTACGTGAAACGCGTAAACTTATATCGGGACAACCACATTGAGGTTCAATGGTGAAACCAAGATGAGTAGAACAATCGAAAATTTGAAGGATGCGTTTGCCGGTGAGTCACAGGCTAATCGACGCTATTTGGCTTTTGCTCGAAAGGCTGAGGAAGAAGGCTTAACGCAGGTTGCAAGACTTTTTAGAGCAGCAGCAGAGGCAGAGGCAATACACGCCCTGAATCATCTTAGAGTAATGGGAGAGATAAGATCAACAACCGAGAACTTGGATGCTGCAGTTTCTGGAGAGACTTTCGAGTTCAAGAAAATGTACCCTGAATACTTGAGTATCGCCAAAAAGGAAGGAAACAATCAAGCAGTCTGGAGTTTTGATGTAGCAAGCAAAGTTGAACAGGTGCACGCTAGCTTGTTCCAGAAAGCAAACGAAGCGCTAAGAAATAACAAAAACTTGGGAAATGTCGACTATTACGTCTGTATCGTATGCGGAAACACCATCGAAAATACCCCGCCAGAAAAATGTCCAATCTGCGGCGCGCCAAAGACAAAATTCTTCAAGGTAGCCTAACATACGCGCGCGTTAAAAGGATGCAAGTCTTCATCCGATTTTCATGAGGGAGAAAGGAGTGAGGAGGAAAAAGTTCAACTTGCACCCGGCGCGAGAGAGACATTGTGACATACGTCATATTTAAGCCTTACCCATCGAGTAAGCATATTCCCATGAAAAAACTAGCAGGTTCACACGTGCGCGCGGAAGAGAGATTATAGGCTTCAATAGCAAGAGTTCGGGCGCGCCGTAGGTTTCCACAGTGTGTAAGAGAAGAGAGAGATAATAGCGTGCGCAATGTAGCAAAGTACAAAATCGAAGCGAGAGGTGCAATATAGATTCGGGGTGGGCTTCTCGACTTTTCTGAAGTAGAAACATGGCAGTTGCGTGCACTAGGTGTTAGATATCATGGTGTTTCGTTTTTATTTCAATGGACGAAAATATCCAATAAACTATATATGAAGGAAAATTATTAGAGCACACTTCAAACTCACATCGTTATGATGTGACTTGGCGGGTTAATGGATGCCTCTGAAAACACTAAAACAAGACACGGCGGAAACATTGACCTTAGAATGGGTCTTGCATGTCAGAAATTACAAGTTAACCCTTAACAAAAATCTATGTGTTGGATGTGAAATCTGCGCTCTGGCATGTCCAAAAGAAGCCATTAGACTTGAAAAACAACCCAAAGCTCTAGGAGTGAAGGCCAAACACGCAAAAATCGATATAGACCTAGAGAAATGCAATTTCTGTGGGATATGCGACATCTTATGTCCTTATGGAGCAATAAAAGTAACCGTAACCGGGGAACACATTTTATCAGTTGTCGAAAAGGAAAGTTTCCCAGAACTGATCCGCGACATTCAGGTGGATACGAGCAAATGTCCCGTGGACTGTGTGGAATGCGAAGAAGCGTGTCCCCTAGATTTAATTAAGATAACGCAGTTAACGGCTGATGGAAAATTTGTTGAAAACATAGACTCCTTAACCGAAAAGGAGAAGACAGGACTCCAAATCAAAATCGACATCGAAAAGGAGCGTTGTCCATGCTGCAGAATCTGCGAATTCAACTGTCCTAAAGGGGTACTGCAAGTGCGAAAATTCATTCACGGGAAAATTTCTATTCGTCCAGAAAAATGTCCAGAAGGTTGCACAGACTGCTTGGATGTTTGCCCAATCCTTGGTGCCCTTTATCTCTCTGATGAGGATGAACAGGTGCATGTAAACGAGATGTTTTGCATTTATTGCGGAACATGTAAGGTTGTTTGCCCGGTTGATGAAGCCTTGGAGCTTAAACGAACTATGGTAAACCATACGCCGGTTCATTCGGGAGCTTGGAACAAAGCCCTAGAAAGACTAACGTCACCAGTTGAAATGACTAAGGAACTGAAAACCAAGGGTTCTTTGAAAGCAAGGGAATCCGTAAGAAAGAGGCTAGGATGGAAAGGGAAGTAAATTGGCTGAAGAAGAAATCCAAAAGAAAAGCAAAACCGAAGCGCCACGAATAGGAGTTTTCGTTTGTGAATGCGGTTCCAATATTCAGTCGATGATGGATGTTGAGGATTTGACAAGATACGCCAAAACATTGCCAAACGTCGTTTACGCAGAACACATGAATTACCCATGCAGCCGCCAAGGTCAGGAAAAAATAATAGATGCGATAAAGAAGCGTGGGCTAAACCGTGTTGTTGTGGCTGGCTGTTCGCCTAGGATTTACGAAGCGATTTTTCGGCGATGTGTTTCCCGAGCCAGCTTGAACCCGTGGCTTTTCGAGATGGCAAACATTCGCGAATTCTCGTTTTATTGTCATCAAAAGACGCCTGAAGAGGCAGCTAAGAAAGCGAAGGACATAATGAAGATGGCAGTGGCCAAGGCAAGATTGCTTGAGCCGTTGCAACCCATCGAATTGCCTGTAACGAAGAAAGTCATGGTTATCGGCGGGGGGATCGCAGGCATAAGCGCAGCACTGGACTTGGCTGACATGGGATTCAAGGTTTATTTGGTTGAAAAAACTGAGACCATTGGCGGTCACATGGCATTATTGGACAAGACATTTCCAACTCTTGACTGTAGTATATGCATCGAAGGTCCAAAAATGGTAGATGTAGGACGGCATCCTAACATCGAAATAATATCTTACGCTGACATTTTGAAAGTTGATGGATACGCGGGCAATTTTAAGGTAAAGATTCAGAAAAACCCCCGGTATATTATAGCCGCAAACTGTACCGGATGTGGCGAATGCAGAGACGCTTGCCCCATTGAGTATCCAAACCCGGCGGACATGAAGTTGGGCGTGAGAAAAGCCATTTCTGTTCCATTCGACCAAGCTGTTCCGCTTATCTACACAATCAATAAGGATTATTGCATTGAATGCTACAAGTGTGTGGACGCTTGCGGCGCCCGGCAAGCCATAAATTTTGACCAGAAACCTGAAGAAGTTGAAGTCAACGTGGGAGCCATAATAGTTGCCATAGGCTATGACATGTATAACCCTGAGGATATGGAGTGCTACGGCTATGGCAAATATGAAAATGTATTCACGGCTTTGGAGTTTGAGAGACTTATTTTAGCGGCTGGACCCACTGCCGGCAAAGTGATTCGGGCCTCAGATGGACAGAAACCACACTCCGTTGCTTTTTTGCAGTGTGTGGGTTCACGTGACATCAACAGGTATGAGTATTGTACCAGTTTCTGTTGCATGTACACGCTGAAGCATGCAGTTATGCTGAAAGAGAAGTACAAAGACGACGTTCAAGTTTATGTGTTTTACAATGACATGCGAAGCAACTTCAAAGGCTACGAGGAATTCTTTAATAGGGCTCAGAAGTCTGGAGTCAACTTTATCAGGGTGAAGCTGGAAAATCGACGGATAACCGAAGACGCCGAAACCAAAAACCTCGTGGTTTACGCTGAGACAGAAGACGGCAAACCTGTTAAGGCGGAAACGGAAATGGCGGTTCTGGCAAACGCGGCTGTTCCGGTCCAAAACGCAACAGAACTGGCAGAAATCCTGAAGATTCCAGTAGGGACAAACGGCTTTTTTGTGGAATGTCAACCGAAAATTAGACCTAATGAAACAGATACACCTGGAATATTTTTGGCTGGGGCATGTCAAGGGTTGAAAGATATACCTTTCACTGTTGCGCATGGAAGTGGTGCAGCTGCACAAGCAGCATCAATCCTTGGGAAGTCTAAGTGGATTGTTGAGCCTTTGGTTGCAAGGGTGAATGAAGATCTCTGCAGTGGATGTGGAATCTGCGAGTCTGTTTGCAGCTACGATGCTGTGCGGATCGAAGAGATCGGCGGAAAAAACCTGGCGAAAGTCACGGAAGGTTTATGTAGGGGATGCGGTATCTGCGGCGGCGCCTGTCCTGTGGGAGCTATAACGATGCCTCATTATACGAGCGAGCAAGTTGTTGCGCAAGTTAGAGCGGTTTTGGAAGAGGTGAAGTGACGTGGCGCAAGAGTCTCCTCAAGACGTAGTTGAGCCGCGAATCGGCGTGTTCATCTGTTATTGCGGACTCAACATTGGTGCTGTAGTAGACGTAGAAGATGTTGCAAATTACGCTCGCTCTCTGCCGAACGTAGTCTATGTCAAAACCAACCGGTACACTTGTGCGGACCCTGGGCAAGATGAGATTAGAAAAGGGATAGAGGAGCACAAGCTTAATCGTGTCGTTGTGGCTGCGTGTTCTCCGAGGATGCATGAGCCAACGTTCAGAAGAACTGTTTCAGACGCTGGCTTAAACCCGTTCCTTTTTGAGATGGCAAACGTCCGCGAATTTTCATCGTGGTGCCATTCAAGCACGCCGAAAGAAGCTACAGAAAAAGCAAAAGACCTTGTTAAGATGGCTGTTGCAAAAGTGAGGTTGTTGCGACCGCTTGAAACGATTGAAGTTCCTGTTACCAACAATGCTTTAGTGGTAGGCGGGGGAGTTGCTGGCTCAACTGCAGCCTTGTCGCTTGCAAACATGGGATATAAAGTGTACTTGGTTGACAGAGCTGAAAGCATTGGGGGACACATGGCCCAGCTGGGCAGAACTTTTCCTCTGTTCGAGTGCTCTGTGTGTCCACAAGTGAACAGGTGCCCAAGGTTCTCTTGTGTTGCCACAAAAATAGGAGATGTGGCAGCGAATCCAAACATTCAGTTGCTTACCTACTCTGAAGTGAAGGAGGTCGAGGGCGTAATCGGAAGCTACAAGGTAAAGGTCGTTAAGAAACCAAGATTTGTTGACGAGTCAAAATGTTTGGGGTGCTGTGACACTTGTGTAGAAAAATGTCCCGTTCAAGTTTCGAATGAATTTGACGCAGGCATGCGTATGCGGAAGGCAATTTACGTTCCGTTCGAGCAGGCTGTACCCTTGTTTCACACGATTGATAAGGAAAACTGTCTCTATTTCAAAGATGGTAGCTGCACTGAATGCAAGGACGCATGCGAAGTAGATGCAATAGATTTTGAGCAGAAGCCAGAGGAGACAACGTTTGAAGTCGGTACGATTATAATTGCGACAGGTTTCGATGTTTACGAACCCTGTGACTTGAAGCAATACGGGTATGGGCAGTATAGAAATGTGGTAACTGGTCTTCAGCTCGAACGAATTTTGGATACGGGTACTCAAATTATCGGAGAGCTTGTAAGACCTTCAGATGGTAAAAAGCCGAGTAGCCTAACTTTCATTCAGTGTGTGGGTTCTCGTGATGTTAATAAGTTTGAGTATTGTTCCGGTTTCTGTTGCATGTTAACATTGAAAAACGCAGTTTTGCTTAAAGAAAAATACGGTAATAACCTTCAGATTAACGTGCTCTATACAGATATGCGCACTAACAGGAAAGGCTACGAAGAACTCTTCAGAAGAGCCCGAAATATGGAAATCAATTTTGTACGGGCGAAGCTTACAGATAGAAAGGTTATTGGAAACCCTGAAACAGAAAGTTTAACTGTATACGCAGAAACAGAAAATAATGATTCAATAGAAATAAAGAGCGACATGTTGGTGCTGGCGACAGCGGCGATTCCAAGTAAAGGTTCAGAAGAAGTAGCAAGGCTCTTTAATATCTCTCGAGGGACAAACGGCTTTTTCATGGAAAGTCACCCTAAATTGAAACCTATTGATACCCCCGTAGATGGCGTATTTGTCGCCGGAGCATGTCAAGGTGCTAAGGATGTTCCTTACAGTGTTTCCCAAGGAAGTGGAGCAGCGGCAAGAGCTGCAACCATACTTTCAAAGAAAACATGGAAAATTGAGCCAATAGTCTCAGTTGTTGATCCTGAAAAGTGTAGAAATGTAACTGTAAAATGCGGTATATGCGCTGAACGTTGTCCTTACGGATCTATAACGATTGTTGAAAAACAACCTGCAGAAGTGATAACCGCCATGTGTCACGGATGTGGAACATGCGTGGCAGAATGTCCAGCAGACGCCATAACCCAGATGCACTTCACAGACGCCCAAATCTTCGCCCAGATAAGAGCAGCTCTAGAAACGAATTCTGAAGACAAGATTTTGGCTTTCCTCTGTAACTGGTGCAGCTATGCGGGAGCGGACCTAGCGGGCACGAGCAGATTTGAATATCCGCCAATCATAAGACCCATACGGGTCATGTGCTCAGGAAGAGTTGATCGAGACTTCATTCTAGAAGCCTTCAGACTCGGCGCAGGCATGGTCATGGTTGGAGCATGTCACCTACCATACGACTGCCACTATATCAGCGGAAACTTTAAGATGAAGGCTAGAATGGATGCTCTGGCACCGATGCTACAGAAGCTTGGACTAAGCCCGGAAAGGTTCCGTGTGGAATATGTTTCCGCTGCTGAAGGAGTGAAGTTTGCAGAAGTTGTTAAGGAAATGACCGAGCAAATGCGTGCCTTAGGCAAGGATAAAATCAAAGCCGAAAATGAGAAACTGCACCCCATATTAGAAAAAATGCTGAAAAGAAAGAAAATCATTTAACTAGTCTTTTCTTTGGAAGCATTAAGGAAATGACTAGTGCTGCTAATGCGAAAATTGTTAGTAGGTAGAAGGCTGATTCTAAACCGTAATTATCCGCACAATAGCCTGCAATGGATTGCGAGATTGAGCCGATTCCAAAGGATGTGAAGAAAAACATGCCGTAAACGGTTCCCCTCATGTTTTCTGGACTCAAAAAGCCTGTAAGGGAGTTTAACGCTGGTTGATGTGCATAAAAACTTATTCCGTAAAGAGCTATAAACAAAGCGACTCCTAGCAAATAAATTGGCAAAAACTGCAGGGTAAATAGGCTTATCACTACGCCGAGTGAAGTTGCTATTAACACCTTTTTGGAACCGAATAAATCAGCGGTTTTTCCTCCAAACCACTGAGCTGGAACACCAGAAGCCAAAACCAACGTGAAAGCTATTGAAGCCCATATCGGGTCAATTCCCTTAGCTTCTGTTAGATAAGTTGGGAAAAAATATTCAACTCCTTTCATAAACAAACCAATCGTTATGTTGAAAATTAGGATTATCCTTAGCTCTGGGATCTTGAATACGTCAAGGAACTTAATGTTTGAAACTTTTTTGATTTCCGATTTTTCTATTCTTTTGAAAAATGATGTTGCAAGGATAATGCAGAATGTGCCGAAGAGTATGAAGGCAAACTGCCATCCAAGATATGAGCCGATAAACCATGCTATTGTTGGTGTTAGCATTACGCCTAAGGTTCCACCTACCCCGTGCAGTCCCATTGCTTCAGCGGTTCCCTTGCGAAAAGTTTTGGATATTAATGAATTTGCAGTTGGATGATAAAGACTTGCCCAAACAGCAATCAAAACTAATGCTAGGGCATATATGACAATGTTGCTTGCAAAAAACATAAGGAATGTTGAAATTCCTGAAAAGGCTAGAAACGAAGCGATTATTTTTGTTTCTCCTATTTTGTCGCCTAAGGGACCGCCGAGAAGTGAGCCTGCACCATAAATGAAGGATGCTACTGTGCCAACGGTTCCCATAACAAAATTGGAAACCCCTAAGTCACTCATGATTATGGTTAAGAGTGGTGGCGCAATAACAAACAATGAATGGTTAAGTGAATGTGCACCCCCGAGCATTACCAGTAGTCGCTTTTTCTCACTTCTGCGAGTCAATTAGACTCCTCTTTTGAAGAATGAATCGTTCAAAAACCAGTTAATAAGCCTTTTAGTAAGTTAATCGCTCCTTTGAGTGCGCCACTTAGCTATTAACCCTTAACAGATCTGGCTATTTAACCCGAGAAACTCTTTGCACGGTCTTTCTTGTCTTCCCAATACTCTCGTGTTCGCAGATACTGAATTTTTGCCTTTAGAAGGTCCATGTAAAATTCACCTTCCTTCTGATGCATTTTTCCAAGAATTCTGAAGGCGGTTTCTGGACCGACCCCTCTAACCTCTAATGCCATGATTGCGTTTTTGCCATAACTCAATATTAGGTCAGCTGTGCGTCTTGCATGGGTTAAACCTTCAAGCTCCTCTTCTGTTAATTCTTTGTCTCCAAGTCTTTTCTTCAAAATTTCACGTATAGCCGTTGGGTTCTGGTTTGGACGTATGAGTGCCAAGAGTTTTGATTTGCACTTTTTGCATGTGGGTTTTTCCGGCAAGCTTCTGATCTTCTTTTCAACTGTCCATTCACCACATGACATGCAGAGCAGAGTCGCTGTTCTAGCTTCTATCGCCCTTTTCATTCTCTCTATATTGCTTAATAGAACTCGTTCAGGAGCCATAAGCTCTGAAATGTCCGAATACTTCGCGAGTATATGGTATGCCAGAGGTGTGGGCTTTTCATAACGGTGTATGGTGCTGACCCTTATCTTTCCTTTTCTAATATCGTTCATAAGTTTCTTCACTTTCTTAATGTCTACTTTTTCAAGCATTGCTTCCCGCAAGGTTTCATCGAAAATCGGCGTTTTCTTGAACTGTTCCGACAGCTGTCTTGATCTTTTAGGTCCCATAGTTTTTCCGCGCGGCAGTGCGCCAAATCTCTCAGCCACGAACTTCATCTTGTAAGAGAAAGGAAATCTAGCTTCCAAATAATCATTAAAGGATTTTTCTACCTCTGCAACTGACAAATTGAAAAGGGTTACAGGCAGTTTTACTGTTTCCTTTGCGGTTAGTTTTCGTGGTGTTTCAATTAGGATTCTGTAGCCATCGTTCCACCATCCCGTTATGAGTTCTCGGTCTGAAAGTGCAGCGTCAAAAATGCAGCCCAATGTGCGATTCACGATCTCACCGAAGCACGCATGAATTATGACGTATTTATTAAAGAGTTCAAGAAGAATATGATTATGTGTTGGCAGCGGCGCACCCTGTTTCAGATGTTCTTCAATCTCTTCAACAGCCTTAACTAGACTTGACTTGTCTGTTGCAAGTTCTTCTGCAAGCTTTCCTGCTGCAACTTCAGCTTTCCTGGTTCTCCTTAGCTCTTTTGCAATTTTTTCTCGCATTCTTCCCGTTTGTTGCGCTAGGTTGAATGGTACGGGAAGCATTTCCCCGTCCCATCCTGGAATCGCCGCCAATGGATCTTCTGAGGGAACTACGTAAACTGTGCCTGTTTCGTCTTCTATCTGGACTATGCGCCAAACTTTTCCTCTGATTATAAAGTTTAGTCCTACACGGGCTCTTAAAGCCATGAACTCGTCGCCTAATGTGCCTATTTTGCGGTCTGAAATTATGTTTACAATTGGGTAGCGTCTCTCATCGGGGATCATGGATAGGTTTTCGTAATAGTAACGCCTAGTCTTCCGAGTTCCCCTCAAAAACTCTCCTTCTCGTTCAATTCTTAACTCGTTCAACCAATCTAGATAATCAACCACATCTAAAAGTTTCTTTTCTGTAAGATTTCTATAAGGGTATGCCCTTCGCAGTACAGCTAAAAGCGTTTTTAAATCTGTGTTTCTCTTGTCCAAGAGTATTCCAGCAACTTGGTGAGCTAAAACATCTAGAGCATTCTCATGAATTAGAACTGGCTCCAGCTTGCCTTTGTAAGCACTTTTCACAGCCGCCATTGACTCCAGCGTATCATCCGGAAAAGCTGTAACAATCACACCTTCAGAAAGCCTGTCTAAACGGTGACCGCTTCTCCCAACCCTTTGGATGAGGCTGCTGACTTGTCTCGGTGAAAGGTATTGAATAACAAGATCTACGTTGCCTATGTCTATCCCAAGTTCTAACGTGCTTGTACAGATTATCGCTTTCAAGACCTCCGATTTGAACTCATCCTCTATCTTTGCGCGCTCTTCCTTTGACAGGGAGCCGTGATGAACCGCTATGTCGAATCGCTTGAGCTGGTTAAACTTGTGGCCGAGCATCTCCGCGTTTGTTCTGCTGTTTACGAAGATCAGCGTTGATCTGTGGCTGTCCACAAGCTCTGTTATTCGCCTTATTCTCGCCGCTGCCTCTGGCGAAGTTCTGAGTTTTCCAGCTAAATCGTAATCGTCCTCTTCTGGGTTTGGGGTGTCTACCAAGTATCTGTAGCCCTTTGGCATGGCTACTTCAACAACTTTGATGCTTCTGCGTGTCCCAGCGATGAATTTCGCAACTTTTTCTGGGTTAGCCACGGTTGCTGATAACCCGATTCTTTGGAATTCTCTTCCAGCAATCTCGTATAAGCGTTCTAATGCTATCGTTAGCTGAACTCCACGCTTGCTTGATGCTAGTTCGTGTACCTCATCTACGATGAGATGTTTGACGTGACTTAGGTGCTGCTTCATGCGTGAACCAGGAAGGATGGCTTGAAGAGTTTCCGGCGTCGTAACAAGCATATTAGGTGGGAAAATGGCTTGTCTTCTACGAAGTTTTATCTCCGTGTCACCGTGTCTCACTTCAATTGAGACATCAAGTCTGGAAGCCCAAAAGGACAAACGTTTTAACATATCACGATTTAGGGCTCTCAAGGGAGTAATGTAAACTATCGATATGCATTTCTCCCCATTTCGTTGAACGAAATTGGAGAATATCGGCAGAAGAACAGCCTCTGTTTTCCCACTTCCAGTAGGCGCAATCAAAAGCACGTTTTCCCCACGTAGTATCGGCGGAATAGCCATAACTTGTGGGAGGGTAGGCTCAGAAAACCCTAATTCAGCCAACGCACCAGAGACTGGTTCAGCAAGCAGCTGGAAAACATTGGAACCCAAAGTTTCTCCCACCCATTACCGAACATCCTCATAAACTATAATCTCGAAAGAACGTTTATTCTTTGCTTCGCGCACGTCAATCCTGAATTATCCTTCGTTATAGCGTCAATGGGCGTTGGGCTATGCTTCATTATAACCGCACTATTCATCAAACGACCACAAACCAACGAAGACTAAAAACAATGATGCAAGCGCACATTAGCGCGCCGCTGCCACTGAGTCAGAGATTTTCTGATGCGGAGTTTCAACTAGGAATACGTTAAATAAAGATATGTGAATAGAGCGGTTTGTTATGGTTCTGATGGTCCTGAGACGTACGCCCATATGCTTACCAGGACCAGTGTCAGACAGGCGCCGGCGAATCCTGAAACTAGAAATCTTATCTGAACCAGTTCTGGTAGTATTGTCAGCAGTGCTGGAATCACATAGTCGGCTGTCAGTTGAGCTATGATTCCGGCCATGAATCCTAAGAGCGCTAATAGCCCGAAAACCTTTAATCTTTCACCCAAATTTTTCACCTTTACTTACATTTGAATTCTAAGCTCCTTTTTAATCTAACTTACACGTTTTTGTCTATTACCGTGAAAGCAGCAAGCGTGTCTTTTCATTGGAAAATTAAAGCTCAAAACGGTTTTTAGAAGGCTATATAGCGCTGTATATATACGTGAATGTTTTCAGCATATTAACAATGTATAAGATTTGTTTAAACGAACTCTCATCTTCGGAGGTATATAATTTGTCAGAAAGATTTGGTAAAAAATGGGAAGAGAGACGCGACGAGCAACCCTTCAAGAAACGCATGCAAGACGTAGTGAGACCGCCAGGTCCATTAAAGCCAAGACTCAACATGGCGGTCAGACGCATAGATATGCAAGTGCAAAAACTGGACCAGGCCACCGATAGATTCAGCATAAGGGACAAATCGATATTCGCAAGAATTGTGGATGCCTACACAAAACATGACATGGCGCGAGCAAACGTCTTTGCCAATGAGCTGGCTGAGATAAGAAAGATGGAAAGGATGATTATGCATGCCCGACTTGCCCTCGAACAAATTGTGTTGAGATTACGAACAGTATCAGAGCTTGGAGATGTAGTTTCAACTCTCGGTCCAGCAATAGGCGTTTTAAGAGCGGTTAGGACAGGGATGGCGAACATTTTCCCCGAAGCGGAAAGCGAGTTGGGTCAGATAGGCGATATATTAAGCGGAATAATGATGGAAGCTGGAGAAAGCACGGGGATGACAATAAACTTTCAATCAACTGGTGAAGACGCCCAGAAAATTCTCACAGAAGCAGCAGCGGTTGCAGAACAAAAAGTCAAAGAGAAGTTCCCAGAGTTGCCAGCGGGAATCCCTTCAGTGCCGTTAGGCGAAAAATCCCCTGCTGAAACATCTTAGATTCAAACGCACAGGAGACGACTCTTATGACGCAAAATCCCAATCTTTTTCTATCAATCGGCAAACAAGTAAAAGACGAGTATGGACGCATAATTGGCAGAGTCACATCTTTCGCCGTAAATCCAAACGGTAGAGTTGATTCAATCTATATGGAGCAAGGCGACGGCAGGTTTATAAAATGTCTTACGGAAAGCCTGAAGGTTGAAGGTTCAGAGATAACTCTTCTCTCCAAACTAAAAATGGGAATTACAACTCTTTGCGATCAAATCCCACTGATATGGCGTAAAGACCAAGCTCTAAAAGGGCTGTTGGATAAAAAGAAGATTTCACCCGAAGTATACGAAGACGTGCATAACAGTTTTGAAGGGGTCTTAAACCAGCTGAAAAGCGAAGCCCAAACTCTAATAGACGAGATTGATAAGGAAACTGCTAGGTGCTTCCAAGAAATTAAGGAATTAAACTATGCTTTAGTCAATCTTGAAATTGAGCATGAGATAGGGAAAATCGATGAGCAATCCTACCAGACGGCCTTCACAATGATACAGGAATGTCTAAAAAGGGTTAACATGGAGAAAAGTGACTTAGAAGCAACGAAGAATAATCTTTCAAACATCCTTCTCGGAGAAACACCACCACCACAGACAGAACAGGAAACCAAGGAAGAGCCCACGGAAGAATTGAAAGCTCAGGAGGAGGCCCCTACTCCCCCGTCTCAAAGTCTTCCGGAGCCACCAGTAGTAGTTTACGTGAAAGAAATAGGCGAGTCAGGCATTTAGGCTAGCATCGTAGCGGGCGGAGGGAGTCAACATCAAGAACATTTTCCAAAAAAACCCTCCACCAACACGGGAAGTAATCGGTAAGTCAATGCATAAACTGAAAATCCAACAACACAAAATTGAACAAGTGTCCTTCAGACTGAAGGAAAGAAACAAAAGTCTGTTTCAAACGTGCATTGGTGCCCTAAAAAGCAACAATAAAGGTAGAGCTACAATATGTGCAAATGAAATAGCAGAAGTCAAGAAGCTGATAAGTTTTCTTTACCATGTGGAACTGGCGATCGAACGAGTAATCCTCAGACTTGAGACAATAAGGGAACTGAGCGACATAATTATCGACTTGAAACCGGCGTTAAGGCTGCTTCAAAAAGTTTCAAAACAGCTCTTTGAAGTCTTACCGGATGTTTCGTCAGAACTAGGTAGAATTAACGATGTGATAAGCGAAACTCTCCACTCAACAAGAATAACAGCTGACGAGTCACTGATTCCAGTAAACACGATGACACCCGGCGGAGAGGAAATACTAAAAGAAGTCTCAAGCTTCCTGGAACAAAAAGCAGCTGAGAAGCTCCCTGAACCGCCCGCCACCATAGAAACCCCCGAGCAAGCCCCTGTTAAACAAATGGTTGCGTTGACAGCAGTGTGTTCACAAACAGTTGGTCAGCAAACCGTCGAAACAGAAACGGATTCTTCTCAAGACCTCTTTTCTTATAAAACAGCGGAAATTGAAGAAGTTTCGATAAGAGTTGAAAAGACCCCGCTTGAAGATGCCCTCTTCGAATACGTTAGGAAAAGCAAAGGAGAAGTTGACTTAATGCGGTGCTCCCTTGAATTGGAGGCTTCATGTGAGGAAATTAAAGAAGCGCTTGAAAACTTGGGAGCTAAAGGTAAAATAAAGATTGAAGCCAAAGCTAGGTGAACGTTATGAGTGCTTCACAAGAACTGGAAAAATCCGTAACCAGTTGTGCCATGGAAGCCGTCCGCTTAGACAATCAAGGTTCAAAGGGTATGGCGGTAACAATGTATCAGAAAGCCATAGCAGGCCTCCTGAGGCTCGTCCAATTATATCCAGAATACAGCCTGAACAAAGTTTACATACAAAGGGCAATAGCCTATCAGGAAAGAATAAAGACATTGCAAGGTGCGTTAGCACCTATTGAACCGCAAGCAGAAACCAAAGAAACAGTCGGAGGTACAGAAACCACTGAAGGCGAAAAAGCGAGCTACGAAGAACTCATATTGAAGGAAAAACCGGACGTGAGATGGGAAGAAGTCGTTGGACTCGAACATGCAAAAAGGGCGGTAAAGGAAGCCATAGTCTACCCGGTTCAGAGACCAGACCTGTTCCCATTGGGGTGGCCTAGAGGAATCCTCCTATTTGGACCGCCAGGCTGTGGAAAAACGCTGTTAGCGGCTGCGGTGGCCACGGAGATGGAGGCGACCTTCGTCTCTATTGATGCCGCCTCAATAATGTCTAAGTGGTTAGGTGAAGCCGAAAAGAATGTTGCCAGACTTTTCGGTTCAGCTAGAAAGTCGGCTATAGAAGGAAAACCAGCCATAGTTTTCATTGACGAGTTAGACTCTCTCATGGGAAAACGTTCAAGCGAAGTCGGCGGTGAAGTTCGTGTTCGAAATCAATTCTTGAAAGAGATGGACGGCATTATAGATAAGGGCAAAAATCTTCACATTTACGTTATTGGAGCAACAAACAAGCCATGGGACTTGGACTGGCCCTTCATAAGAAGATTCCAAAAAAGGATTTTGGTGCCGCTTCCCGATCATCACGCCCGCCTGATGATGCTTAAACTTTACACGAGCAATCTGCAGTTGGCTCCTGATGTTGACTTGCATGAGTTGGCTAGGCTCTCAGAAGGATTTTCTGGAAGTGACATAAGGGATGTGTGCCAAGCGGTGCATTTAAAGGTCATAGGCGATTTCTTCGAGTCGGGTCAAGCTGCTGATAAGTTGGCTAACCCGAGATCATTGAGGATGAGTGACTTCCGACAAATACTTGAAGAAAGAAAACCAAGCGTTTCCCTCGACATGCTGACTCTATACAACAGATGGTTTGACGCCTTTAAAGCTCTATAAGGGGAGGTGAAGCGTCAAGTTTTAGGGAGCCGCCAAATGGTGGAGAGGTTTGGAGAATCCCTCTTCTTTTTGAAGAGCTCTCCTTTCTCCCTTCGGATAAGCTCTAAACCCCACAGTCAACCGCAAGAGGAATCATGTGGCGGCTCTCTTAACGTTTATCTCAACACTTTCGTCGCCTTGAATTTCGGTGCCTTTCAAAGTTGAGAGCATAGCTAGAAGGGTTTTTCTTATTATTCTCTGAACGAACGGGTGCATGGGCAAATTTTTCCCATCAATCTTGACTATCAGCTTTCCCTTAGCTTTTTCTTGCAACTTTCTCCACCATATCTACGATTTTTTCCGAATTCCTAAGCACGTCTATGTATGGGACTTTCAAATTTAGAGTTTCTGTTGAGTGGGGTCCTGTGAAAGCCAATATAGGTTCAAAATTTTCTGAGGCTTTTAAGGCTTCTTCGGAAGATTTCACTGTTACAATTTTGGGCACATCACGATTCTTGCGTACAAGTTTTCTGAACCCCTCTAAGAGAACCAAGTTAGCGTTTTTGCATCTCTGCAAGATTTCTTCCAGCGAAAAACTTGTTGCATCCACCTTTTCTATGGTGGATATCTCACTCGATGCCACGCTAACGATCGTCTTGGCTCCTGACTGGGCAAACCTCCATGTGTCTTTCCCTTCTCTGTCTATTGTGAAGTTTGATTCAGGAATGTGTTTTACTGCCGCAACATTGTAGCCTCTTTTCGTCAGCTCCTTCGTTAATACTTCTATTGTGGTTGTCTTTCCAGAACTCTTGCTTCCAACAACAGCGATGACAGTTGTTTTCAAATATTTCGCCCTCTGCTTATTTCATTTCTTCCGTGAAGATATTCTCTAATGTTTTTTTGTTTACATGCAATTTTTCTGAAAGGGCCTTCACCCACCTCATGTATGCTTTAAAACTGTTCTGCAATATTTCTGCCTTCTCTCCTCGGGACAAATCTTTCTCTTCTGCAAGCAACAAAGCAAACCACTTACCTACGTCTGAGAGTTGATAAGCTTTAACCCATACTATACGCCCTTTTTTTTCAATTTTCTCCATATACTCGCTCAAAACCCCAAGCTTGGTTAACGACTTCAAATTTCCAATAATCGTCTTGTTAGAATAGGCAAGCTTTCTAACGAGGTCCTTTTGATAAATTATGTTTGAAACACCTTGGCTGAGTGAAAATCTTAAGATATCAACAGCTGCTTTTGAACCAAAGATCGCACCTAATATTTTATTTTTCTGTTCTGTTGGAAGAAACACTACATACGGATGTAAATCTACGTTCAAGTCGCTCACTCTGAGAGTGTCTGTTCCTAACTTATCTTAAGCGTTGCGGCTGCTTCCGAGCAGTAGGCTTTTTAAGGTTTCAACGAAATTCTATCAAGGTGTTTCAGACGGTTATGCCGAAGAGTTGGGTCCCAACTGATGGAGACACATTCGTAGCTAAAGAGGGGTTTATATTTAATGTGTTCGGATATGAACACCCGAGCAACCGGGTTTTCGCCTTCCTAAAATACATTCCCTCTAAATTCAAGAAGCTTTTTAATGTCCGCTTTTTAGAAAGAACTTGGAAGTCCGAAAGACTGAAACTTTTCAGAGCTGAAAAACTCTACACCGCACAAAATTATCAAACATTCCTTGAGACTTTTCGAAACAATTTTCCAAATTACGTTTATTTTTGTCCGTTCAGAGAAAAAGAAGTGATCAGCACGCCGCTGAATTCTATCAAAAAAGTTTATGTTCCAAAGGAATGCTTGCGTTGGCTAATACGGATCAAAAGTAAGGATAGCTTGCAGGAGATGACATTAGACCTTATTGATTTGCTGTCCAGCGAATCAGGCATTTCCGTAGATGATTTCGGCGTCCATGGCTCCATTGCCTTGAATATGCACACGCCACGTTCAGATATGGACATTGTTGTGTATGGAGCACAAAATTTCCGTAGACTGGAGAAAACGATAGATAAGCTTGTTAAAACTGGAACGTTAGGCTATGTATTTAACAATCGTTTAGATGTAGCTAGACGATATAAAGGTCGATATCTGGACAAGATTTTCATGTATAACGCGGTTCGCAAACCAGAAGAGATCGGTTCAAGGTATGGAACATACAAGTATTCGCCAGTAACCCACGTCAAGTTTCATTGCACGGTTAAAGATGATAGCGAAGCCATGTTTCGGCCAGCAATTTATAAGATTGAAAACTACGAGCTCGACAATGCATCTTCAACGTTATCTAAAGATGAAATTCCAAGACTTGTGGTTTCTATGATCGGATGCTACAGAAATGTTGCCAAAAAAGGAGATAAAATCGAGGTTTCAGGGATGCTGGAACGCGTTGAAAACATTGAAACAGGCGAAGTCTTCAATCAGGTAGTTGTTGGAACGGCGGCGAACGAGGATGAGTATATTTGGCCACTTTAAGGCTTAGAGACCGCGACGCAATAATAACAAAAGAAGGCTTAATCTTCCGTGTTTTCGGATACTCTCATCCGTCAAACGCCTACATTTGTGATGCTGAATATGCACCAACGGAAATTTTGAAATCCGACAATCCTAAGGCGTTTAGAACCAATGGAAAACGAGTTTGCTATAAGTTTTATGAGGATGAAGGCTGGCTGTTTATCAAAAACAATTTTCCACAACACATGATTTTGCACCAGGCACTGAAGAAGAAGGTTGTAGGCGTTGAATGCAAGAATATTGCGGAAGTGCGGAAACCAAAGGAAAGGCTTAGAAGATTGTTTGAAAAGGAGCAGAAAGATGAACTTCTTGAAGCTATGCAAAACGTTCTAGAAATCGCAGCCAAATATTCTGGCTTATCTGTGAACAATTTTGGTGTATTCGGCTCCTTGCTTCATGGGTTCTATAATCCAAGGTTTTCCGATGTGGACCTAATTGTCTATGGAAGAGGAAACGTGGCTAATATGCGTGAAACTTTGCAAGAACTATATCTGAAGAGAAGCTCTCCTCTTACCAACGAGTTTGCGAGTGATGAAGTTATTAGAGGGAAAAATTGGAGATTTCAGAATTATAGTCCTAGAGAATTTCTGTGGCATCAACGAAGGAAAATGATCTATGCGTTATTCACTGACGAAAAAAGTGGAAGAATGATCAAAGCAGAGTTTGAACCAGTAAAGAACTGGGGCGAAGTCAAAAACGAATATGACGCCAAGACAAGAGTCTCGCAGAAAGGCTGGGTTAAAATGTTTGCTTGTGTAACAGAAGACGATGATTCACCTTTTATTCCGTCAATTTACAGCATAAAACCTCTGGCTGTCTTGGATGGAGGAAAAGATGCTGGAAATGTCAAGCGCATTGTTTCCTACATGGAAGAGTTTAGGGTGCAAGTGCAGAAAGACGAGAAAATCTATGTTGAGGGAAACCTCGAAGAAGTAATAATTCCTAGAAGAAGTTTCCATCAAATAGTATTAACATACTGCCCGAGATACTACGAGCAAGCCTTGAAAGTCGTATCCTAACTGAGCTAGACTAGCACCATGTAGTCTGAAGGCCTATTCCCTAATAATAGCCGAAAATGTTCGCTTTTCTGCCTGTTATCTACAACACGTTCAATTTTTCCTTGTGCAATAATTATTTCGCCTATTCTTGCTTGTTCGCAAAATCTGCCTCGAAAAGAGGATATTTCTTCGATTGGGAAGTGAACTCCTTCGAGAAACTCCACATCTTTGATTTCATAACTGCATGGTGTGAAGATAGCCTCTGAATTGTCTTCAACTTTCGCTTTGATTTTCGCATAGCCAACATTTTTATAACATATCTCACCGTATTCGGTTTTCGTCTCGTCCCAGTCTTTGATGAATCGTATAAAATAGTCTCTATTTTCGAATTTGCCTTGCAATACCTTTCGCGATTCTGTTCGAACAAAATCTTCGAAGGATGTTTGCGTGTCTTTAACTCGGAACTGAAAGAGCTCTTCCAATTCTTTTATGGAAT
>JAOUPS010000138.1 GCA_029879735.1 Candidatus Bathyarchaeota archaeon
CCCTTCCTTACAGCGATCAAACAGCCTATCTCAAACTTGTTCATCACTTCCGCCGCCTCTTTAACAGTTGAATTCTCACCTATCGTTATCACTTCCCTTACCATTACATCCTCAACTTTCAAAGACAAACAGTTTTCCTCCGTTTCCTCGCGAGCAATAAGCCACAGACTTCTGTATTCTTTAAGCCCCATATATATAAACAAATGGGCAGAAAAATCGATGTTTACTCACTAAGCAGCTTAGCGCGCGCGTCTAATGTAGGGACTGGCATCCTTCTCAAAATATGTCAACATTGGAATTTTAGACAAACTAGGTTTTTCAATGACTTCCTTAGCAACGCCATCTTCAACAACTTTCGGTTTCCGGAGAAAGCCAAGCCTCTCTCAGTCTTCCGTAAAGTCCGTTCTGGTCGATGTTAAGTGCATTGCAAATTCTTTTCCGAGTTCCGCAAACGTTGGCAACAACTTTCGCTTCATAATTGTTTACTTTCTCAAATAAGAGAATTGGTCCTTTACTGTCGAAGTTTTTCGTGATGAATGGAATCTCAAAGTGCGTAGAAACTTCATCTTTTACATGTAAAACTTCTTTTGTTTCCATCTGTTCAAGAAAACTTCTTAGACTCATGCCGTTGCTCCCTCTTTCTCGGGCTCTGCACGGGCAACTTTCTCAATTAGCTTCATAAAAACTGACTGAGCTTGCATTTCGTCAACCGTTTTTAGGTATATTGATACCAACGCTATCTTTTTCTTTCTGGAAGCCAAATACTCGGCGAACATACGCGCTGAGATCGTGTTTCTGTCACCTAAGAGGACAGATGAGGAAGGTGGTCCAAGTAAATCCTGCGGCTTTGGCACGGCAATCGCCAGTGTTCCAAGTTTGTCTTCATCTTCACTTAGAAGAACTAGACATGAATTTTTTGTTTCCAAGTATACTGCCAGAAAACGCGCGTTCTGCTCAATTATCTCATCTTTAATAACTGTGGCACGTTCCATACGAATCCTCACGCCTATTTATAGCTTCACACCCTCACTATTTATTGTTTTCAAAGGCGATGCGATAAATGACTGAGAATCGAGCGGAGAAAATCCTGCAAATACTTCGAAGCACCTTCACGCTGCCAAAATGGACGACCTCAAACAGGAATCCATTCAAAACATTAATCACAACAATAATTTCACAAAACACCGCGGACAGAAACACAGCCAGAGCCTTCGAAAACCTTTCGAAGCGATTTGAGATAACGCCCGAAGCGTTGACGAACGCGGAAACAAGCAAAATTGAAGAAGGCTTGAAAGTGGCTGGCTTATACAGAAACAAAGCCAAAACAATAAAACAAGTTTCAAAAATAATTCTTGAAAAATTCCGCGGCGACTTAAAGTCAATCTTGTCGATGCCCCTCGAAGAAGCGAGGAAAACGCTTCTGCAACTTCCAGGAGTCGGACCTAAAACAGCCGACGTTGTCCTGCTCTTTTGCGCTGAAAAACCCACGATCCCCGTTGACACTCATGTCAATCGTGTATCAAAACGGTTGGCCCTAGGTCCCGTGAACGGAGACTATGAGGCTGTTCGTGAATCCCTTCAGGCACTTTACAATCCAAAAGACTATCTGCCACTTCATGTTTTACTGATTTTGCTCGGTAGAAAATATTGCAAAGCCAGAAATCCATTATGCAAACAATGTCCGTTGAATACGCTTTGTCCATCGAGGCACATACGGGATAAAAAATAACTGAACCCTTTAGAGAAACCGCAAAATTATTTTCCAAACGCAAAGGAAAGACCATTCCAAAAAGTGAATTCGCTAAAAGAGTTTTTCAAGCGTTGTGAAATCCGGTTGATTCTTCTTCTGCAAAAACGGGAATTTCCCTCAGATTCTTGTCGAGCTTAACTCTTCCCGTAGCAACTATTGAAATATCCTTAGAGATGGGTGTGTAAACTTTCAAAACCCTTCTTTTATAATCGATTTCACGTAAAACACCGATTCCAAGGAACTTCCTCTCTGCATCATACAAAGCTGTGAGCAACCCTTGCTCTTCGCCTTTCCGAACCACCACAACTTTCTTCTTTGTGATTTCTTCAACTTTCTTAATGGTGTCCGTGTTAATCCAGCGTCTTTTACCGATGACTATGCAAACCTTGTCCCGTAGCTCCGCAAAGTGTAGTGGTTTCATCCCTAAAAGCTCATAGATTCTACTTGCTTGCCCGAAATTTTCACGAGTTATACTTAAACCAGTTAACTCGTTTGCCTCGATTTTCAACCAGCTTAGCGGAATAGACTGCACTTTAGCGTTTCTTAAACACTTTATATACCCAAGCTCCCGCATGCTTCTGCGTTTTTCTCTGCTTCTCTGTCTTATGGTCGATGGAGAATCAACAGACACCCTTCTGAATTTTTCAAGAGTGTCTAGAAGCGGCACCAACTCATCTTTCTGCTGGATGCAAAAAACGATGTCTGGATCAAGCTGTTCAACTAGTTGAACTTTATAGTTAATGGCATCTTCTCCTTCAACCCAACCGTCAGTGTTTATAACAATGATGTCTGGATTATCAGTTGTAACTTCCTTTCTTAATGAAGCTAAGCCTTCCATCACCTTATCGATGGCTTTGCTTGGTGAGGTAACGCCAACAAAGAAAGCATTTTTTGCTTCTAGGTTAAATAAGTCTGCTACCGGTTTCGTTACAGAAGCATAGGCGATAGTACACGGCGGTCCCACATCAGATTGACCTAAATCTCCATCTAGAATCGCCACTCTCTGTTTTTCACTTAATAATTTATTTATCAAGTACGTGCAGAAGCTTGTTTTTCCAGAATCAACTGTGCCTAGCACTACTGCGGTGAGGGGTCTCATTTGAAGACTTGACAATTCTTCATACGCTTTGGTCCACGATGATGGGATGGTGTTTCCATCGGCTTCCTCAACACTTGCGTTTTCTCCGAGTGAGATGTCAAACATTGCTGTTTCTTTAACCGCAAAAGGCAACCTTTTGCCTTCTCGTATCACAACCTTGCGTGTACTTCTTAGCACAGAACCAAATACTTCTACTTTACCTGAAACTGCTGTGACAGAGGCTGGGCCGTCAACCAACAATGTTTTGCCGCTTTCAACTGTTCGATTCATCCGTCTTCCTCCGTGGAAATGTGTGCCCATTTCTTCCAGCTATTCTTATGGCTGAAACAATGTCTCTTAATCCTCTTCTATGCTTAGCTTCGTTTATGTAACGATTTGTTCCTGCCTCACCCACACTCTCTAACACTATGTTTGAAGGTAACGCCTTATCCAAGGCTTGCAGGAGTTTCTCTTTATACTGAGGGACACCGTCACCGATTTTCACCAAAACTGAAGTGATAGGCGTATCCTTCAAGTTCTCCAGAACGTTCTTTATCCTATCCAATGTTTCTTCAACACTGAAACAATTCCCTGTTTCAAAAACCTTACCATCAGCCAAAACTGCTAATCCGAAGACTTCACCAGGGTCTACACCTATCACGATTTTTTCATAGCATTCCTTTCCTTGGACAATCTGTAACGCTTGGTTTATCAGCGCCTCCAGTTCCATTCCGTCTT
>JAOUPS010000139.1 GCA_029879735.1 Candidatus Bathyarchaeota archaeon
CCATCTGTTTTCTTTTGAGGGGAAGCATAAACAACATTTCATTTTGTTTTTCTGGGTTCTCGTTTCCAATCTTTATCACTGAGTCGCGTATATTCTGCAAAATTTCAGATTCCCATCGAAAAGATGGTTTGTTCAAACGAGTCAGTTCATTTAAACCTTTCTACAAGGATTTGTGTGCGATAACTGACGGGCACGATTGAACAAGAAAAAAGCGCGCGCAAACGTCTAGATCTCTTGTAAATCGGTTTCTCCCACGACAGTCCACATTGTTTTACGGTGTGTGTAAGCATTGGCAATGTTCTCCTTGTAAGCATTGGACCAGCTTTTTTGATTGGGTACGAAAGTTTTGACAGCTTCTGGATTATCAAGGCTCACGTGTTTCACAAGCATCTTCAACCTTTTAGAATAACCTTCGATAGTTTTCTCAGCGTAGCCTCTATTCTTTGATTCCTAAACTGCATTCAAAATCTTGCCAGAGTGTCAGGGTTCACGTCTGGTGGACGGGGCGGGATTTGAACCCGCGGCCTCCACGATGCCAACGTGGCGATCATTCCATGCTGATCTACCCGCCCGATGGTTTTCAAACTAGAATGCAAAAGATTCCATCTATAAGTGTTTTGTTGCCGAATTAAAACAGGATATTTTGACTCTCCCATACAAGTTTTAATTCTCAATACGTACGTTTGTGTCTTCACATGGATACATCTTGAGGATTCGCTACCTTTATTTATAAAGAAGGCATTGAATAACCTGAAGAAAAGGGGAGAAAAGATGTCTAAGAAAGCTCCATCGAAGGACGAAGCCTTGGAAGCCTTAGATTTTATAATAAACGTGTTAAAGGAGCACGAAAAGGACCTAGACCGGCTAATAAGCGAGTTAGGCACGATAACTGAGAGGTTGGGTGACGCCGGCGAATTTGGTGGAAAAATAGAGAAAGTGGAAGACAGACTTACAACACTGCAGGGTGAGATAACAAACCTAATCACGTATCTATCAACTTCACATGAAGCCTTGGCAGTGCCGGCACAAGTGGCGCAAGAAGAAAAGGTTCAAACACCACAAGTTCGAGAAACACGTGGTCCACCAGTGATTCTGCGTTGCAAACGGTGGGAGGACTTCCAAACCGTAGCCTATCAAGCTCAAACGTTATCCTTCTTGTACAAAGAGGCTGAGAAAATCTTCCAGGTGGACGCATTGAAAAACAATCAAATCCTAACCTACAGCGGAGAATTCCCCGAGCAAGTCTCCCTTCTGAAAACATGGCTGTCAAAACAGTTAGACATTCCGGAAAACAAGATCCTGGAAGGAATCCTGGCCATAGGTTAAGGCTCATCTAACGCCTGTGTGTTAGTGTTATTAAGCAACGTTTTTATAGGAGACTGATCTATTAAGTCTTACGATGTGGTATTGGAGGGCTGAGGTTGAAGGCTAAACCACAAACAGCCAAGAATTGTTTTTCCGTTTTCGAAGCCTTCTCCTTTCTCCTCGATGACGGAATGGCTGCGTGGTTAGCCAAAAAACGATGAAAGCCCTCCATCTAAGGCTATAAGGAAAGTGCAGAATTGAGCGAAAACAAAAGACTTCTACAAAAAATCCATGAGGAATTCGTGAAATTCGAAAGAACCATGGAAGAGCTATACCTTTTGAGATGTGTCGCCGAAGACTTAAAAAGCTTCAGAAAAATGATAAAACTGAAAAAAAACGACTAGTTGTATACAACACCAAGTAAAACCCCTAAATAGTTTTCTTGTACGTTCTTGAGCTGACAATAAATGAAAATCCAGACAAAATTTGTAATTCTTAACACTCAACCTAAAAGAAAAGTATAACTTACATGAATCAATACTTCATGTAGCTAAGAATGGTTCAACAGAAACAAAAAATAGAAGCAGGGTGGTTCGATGCTTAAACTGTATAATACCCTCACAAAAAAGAAAGAGATATTCAGACCACTAGAGAAGGGTATTGTAACAATGTACAACTGCGGCTTAACCGTTTACGATTACGCTCATATTGGAAATTTACGTGCATTTATGTTCGCAGACATTTTAAGGAAATATCTAGAATACAAGGGCTTCACTGTCAAACAGGTTATGAATTTTACTGATGTTGGGCACATGTTTGAGGATGTTGACATAGGGGAGGATAAACTTGAGGCTGCAGCGAAAAGAGAAAAGAAAGACCCATGGTCAATAGCTGAGTTTTATATTAAAGTATTCTTGGAAGATTCCCAAAAAATGAATTTTGAAGAACCGATGGTGAGGCCTAGAGCCACAGATCACATTAACGAAATGGTGGAATTAATACAGAAGCTAACAAAGAATGGTTATGCTTACGTTGTGAAGGGTTCCGTCTATTTTGATGTTGCAAAATTCAAGGATTACGGAAAACTATCCGGTAACACAATTGAAAAATTAAAAACGGGAGCGGGTGGAAGAGCGGAGTTTAATCCAGATAAAAGAAGCCAAATTGATTTTGCCCTTTGGATAAACGACCCGAATCACATAATGAATTGGAAATCGCCGTGGTGTGAAAGAGGATATCCAGGTTGGCATATTGAATGTTCAGTAATGGCTATTAAGTATTTAGGAGAGACAATAGACATTCACACTGGTGGGGTGGACAATCTATTTCCTCATCATGAAAATGAAATTGCCCAAAGTGAAGCAGCAACAGGCAAACAGTTTGTCCGATACTGGCTCCATAACGAGCATCTGCTTGTCGAGGGAGGGAGAATGGCTAAGAGTCTTGGCAACTTCTACACATTAGGAGACTTGACAGCTAAAGGTTATGACCCAAATGCCCTACGTTATCTGCTTTTGTCAACTCACTACAGGCAGCAATTGAATTTCACCTTTGAGGGGTTAGAGGCTGCAAAAAATGCTGTGGATCGTCTAATAACATTCATGCATAGGCTGATGGATGCTGATGGAAGAGAATGCGGAGAAAAAGCAAAGGAGTTAATGAGTGAAGTGCAAAGGCGTTTTGAAGAGGCCATGGATGACGACCTAAACATAAGCGTCGCGTTGGCTGCGCTTTTCGACTTCGTCAGAGAAGTGAACAGACTTATGGATGACGACATGCTAAGCGAGGAGGAGGCAGATGAAATCTACGAGCTGATGATGAAGTTTGACAAAGTTCTTGGTCTAATAGGCGAAGTTAGGAAGAAAGAGAAGTTATCCAAAGAGGCGGATGAACTAATCCGAAAGAGAGAGGAAGCCAGAAAAGCCAAAGACTGGAAAGCAGCTGACGAAATTAGGGAAAAGCTAAAAGCAATGGGCATAATCGTTGAAGACACACCCAAAGGTCCAAGATTAAAGATTAAACGGAAAAGTTAAACTTCTAATAAATGGTTCTTCCGTGAAAATTCCATTCATCAGTGGCGTATTTTTCCTTGTGAAGTTTCTTTGCAAGCTCTCCTTCGTAGAGCGTCAATTCACCCTCCACAAGTTTTATGTTTAGGGCTTTCTGAAAACCATCAATCAAGGCATTGTTCACTTCTTCAATTGAAGTGTCTCTTCCTAAC
>JAOUPS010000140.1 GCA_029879735.1 Candidatus Bathyarchaeota archaeon
AAGTTTTCTGAGTGTTCGCTACCTTCCAAACCCATTCTTTAACCAACTTTCCATTATATAGAACATGTTTCTGGGTTGAATGCCCTACCCAAACAGCGCTGAAAAGCACGAGTCGAAATGTAGATGAGCCCGCGCCATATAATTATGCGCGCGCGTTAGCTCATTCGATCTATTTGCATGCATGCAAGTCAGAAAACGTTAGAAAAAAGGGGGATCTCTTCTCCACAAAATTCACACTTTGGCATGCTACCTCTATTTCTAAAAATGTAGAAGTTTCTTTCTTAAATCTTTAGTACAACTTGAAAGGATAGTAGATGCGCGCGCTACCACCAGAGTTAAAAATACTTAGACATCCACAGAGGGCTGATGAGGTAAAGAGGTAAGGGGGTTAAGGATGTGAGAGTTTTGGTTCTAGGCTGTGGAAGGATGGGTTCGGCTATAGCTATGGACATGGCTCATACCGATGAGGTCTCTAAGGTTGTTCTCGGCGATTTTGAAGAGAAAAAAACGGAGCATCTCGCCGCTAAGCTTGAGAGTGACAAGGTTTTGGGGCAACGTGTTGACGTTATGGACCAACAAGCCACAGTGAAACTCATGAAGAATTTCGATATAGTGATGAGCGCCCTTCCTTATGGAATAAGTGTCCTAGCAAGTAAAGCCGCTGTAGAAGCTGGCGTACACCTAGTAGACCTGTCCTGTGAAGAACAGCAGTGGGAACTTGACACTCCAGCAAAAGAAGCTGGAGTTACGCTTGTACCTGATTGTGGTGTCGCTCCGGGCCTAGCAAATATTCTCGCGGGTTATGGCGTAAGCCTCATGGACGAAGCGGAAGAGATTCACATAATATGTGGTGGGATTCCTCAGAAACCAGTTCCTCCTCTTGGATACAGAATCGTGTTTTCAACTCAAGGCCTTGTTGGCATGTATTGTGAGAAGTCTCGAATCGTGAGGAATGGAAAGATAGTTGAAGTAGACACTCTGTCTGGGCTGGAGAAAGTTGAGTTTCCCGGGGTTGGAGAGCTGGAGGCGTTCTATACTGACGGACTTTCGACATTGTTGCGTACTATGAAGGGAAAAGTTAAGAACATGGACGAGAAGACCGCCCGTTGGCCAGGACACGCTGAAAAGATTGAGGCGTTTAGGAACACTGGTTTCTTCCACAATGAACCCATAGAGGTTGATGGCGTCAAGATAGTACCACGCAAAGTAGCGGTTTCCATTTTGGACAAGGCTCTAAAGCTTGGCGGGGAGGAAGATGTTACCGTTCTTGAGGTTGATGTTACAGGAAAAAAAGACGGAAACAATGTAGAACATTCTTTTGTTATGGTTGATTTTTTCGACAAACAACGAAGGGTGACTTCTATGGCACGCACTACCGGATATACAGCTGCCATCGTGGGTAGGATGGTTGCACGTGGAGACATCAGGGAGAGAGGCGTGGTGCCTCCGGAGATAGCTGTAGCCAGAAAGTTCAAGAGATTCACATCGGAACTTGTGGACAGAAGAATTAGGATCCAAGAGGTTTCAAGAGTGAAACGTTTCTTATAAACAAACAAGACTGTGAAACTGTACTTGTCGCTGTGCGCGCATGAACAACTATGTGAAAGCCATTTGTTCTTTGTCTGTTACGTAAAATTTGACGCCTCTTTTAGCCAATTCCTTGAAGAATGGCTCAGGTCTGATCCCGCATGTTCCTGTTAGGAATACGCCTCTCTTTTTAATTTCACCATTCAGAATCATTTGAGTTGTAATCGATCCTGGAATTCCTACAGCGTTTGCTTGTCCACTTGTTTTCCATTTTTTGTTGGGAGGAAAGATTGTGTCTATTGTGTAAGTTGCGTCTTTCCCGTTCTTCTTTCCGTTGGCTATGACTTTATCTGCTTCATAATGGTCTGGGGCCACTTTTTCAGGAAATCCTACCATTTTATTCTTTCTAATAAGTGCAGATATGAAATCTATTGGCTTCACTTCAGTTCCCTTTACATTTAATGGTTCATCGCTGCCAAATCCCATCTTGTATAAAAATGCTGTTCTCCAATCAATTGATTCCCAGAAACTTACGCTTTGCAAGCCTTTATCTTTAAAATATATCGGGTAAGTGAATTGTTCGCTGTGTGGAGCCAAATAGACTTCTACTTCTCCTATTGGTTCAGGGAATTGCACAGTTTTTTTCTTCGTCATTGAGGGAACCTTTACTAGTTCTCCATCTTGCCATCTTACAGGTTGCTCCAGGTCAAGAACCTCAAGAGCGCTTTTCGGAGGTAGTATGCTCTTTTCGGTTTTCTGTCTTTTCCACATGATTGCAGGAGATCCTATGAAACTTATTTCCCCTTCAGGGCTCCAAGTGAAGTAGTAATCAGGCATTCCTTGTGTGAAATCCTTATCCGCTGCAAATGCTTCAATATTCTCCACTGAGTCCAGTTTATCAACTACGTACATTGCCATAAGATCGATTACACCTGGGCATTCTCCCATGTTTGTGACAGCCGTCAGACCATTCTTTTGAAACTCGTCATGCAATTCCATTTGCAGAGGAAAATCCCCGTTGAAGTCAATGTAGTGAACTTTTGCTTCCAAAGCTATTTCTATGACGTGAACACTCCAAAACATAGGCGTACAGTTGATGACAACATCTGCGCCCTTCAGCACGTTAATCGTTTCTTGGCGTTTGGTCACATCGGTTTTGTTAACGATGACATTTCCACGTTTTACTTTGCTGACAAGTTTCTGAGCTGCTTCAAAATTGATGTCTGCTATGACTATTTCCCCGACATCCGAGGTTTCAATAAGATCTCTAAGTGCAGCTCCTCCAACTTGACCAGCACCACCTAAAATAATAACTTTAGACAATAAAACCCACTTTGATTCCAAACAAGTACACATATCCGACGCATCGATATTTATGACTTTTGGGGAAATCTTTGATTCAACCAAAATGGCCTATAATCCGTGCGCGCATTTAAGCAAAGAAGATTTAAGCAATAACCAACCACAATCTTTTCGGTTTTGCCTATGGATAAGCGCAAAAATCAGCGGTAAAATGAAGACTTTGGTCTTTGGCGGGGCTATTCTTGGACTTGTGGCTGGCTCTTTTTGGGGTTTGCATCCGCTCGGTGGTTTGTTTGATGTTTGGTGGATGGACGACCTTGTTGGCGTCGCAATTCTTGTCGTCGGAAGCATAGTATTGGATCATCAAGTTGATAAGGCACTGGCACGAGCAAAGGCTGGCACACCTGCACCGTTACCAAGTTCACTTCAAGAGCCAACGGTACTGGCAATTTGTCCGCAATGCAAAAGTCGGATACCTTCAGAATCAAAATTCTGCCTGGAATGTGGAACAAACCTTCAATCTAAGAAGACAACATAATCAATATGCGCGCGCATAAGTGTGGAGAACATAGGTAAGGAAGTTTAATCTGTCATAATTTTCAACTGTTCTTCCAACTGCGCAAGCAATGCTCTCAGTTGTTTCCTCGTCTGTTGGAAACTAACTAATCT
>JAOUPS010000007.1 GCA_029879735.1 Candidatus Bathyarchaeota archaeon
TCCGCTCTTACTGCGTATCCATCAACGGTTGAGCGATTAAAGGGTGGAATATTTATGGTGGCGGTTACGTCTTCTGCCAAGACACGGTTGTAGGCTTCTAAAAGCGGAATTTCCTCGATACTTAAAGGCTTGGGTTTAAAATGTTGCTGGATGACTTGCTGTGCTTCATCAAACGTTAGGAGTTTTCTAAACACTTCTATCAACCACTTCTATATTGTCAAACACGTGTACCGTGACAGGCTCCCCTTCCTCTAAGCCTTCTCTGTTTTCTGGAACAATAACATAGCCGTTAGCCCTTGTCATCGTTGAGATCACGCCTGAACCTAGGGTGCTTACGGGTTCTGCGAGAAACTCTTCGCCGTGTTGTGACACGTGGACGCGAACAAAGCTTCTTCTTCCCAGCGCCGTGGAGACTCTCCGCGTTATTTTAGCCTTAATCTCCAGTCTAAACTCTCGCTTTAGTCCTAGCATCTTACATATTAACGGTCTGGCGAAAACCTCGAATCCTATCATTGCCGCCACGGGATTACCGGAAAGGATGATTATTGGCTTTTTGTGTGCTATGGCTAGGGCTGTTGGCATGGCTGGACGCATGGCTATGCCGTGAACAATCACGCCTGGCTTTCCAATACTGTTAACGGCTGCTGGAACAAGGTCGGAGGCTCCGACGCTTGTCCCACCCGTTGTGATTATCGCATTCGCCTTTTCGAGTCCCACTTTTAGCTTTTTCACAATTTCGTTAACATCATCTTTTGCTATGCCTAAATCGAAGGGTTCAGCGCCCAGTTCTTGGCATAAGACTGAAAGGATAAGCCTGTTAACCTCAAAAATCTGGTTTTCCTCTGGCTTGTTGCCTGTCTCTATAAGCTCGTTTCCTGTGGCTAAGACGGCGATTTTAGGCTTAACCACAACATTAACTTCTGTGATTCCTAAAGCAGCTATCAATCCTAAATGTTGAGGTTTTAAACGGGTTCCAGCTTTTACGGCGACATCTCCCTTTGAGACGTCTTCACCCTTTTTTGAGATGTTTTCTCCAGGCGTTACTGGAACCCAAGCCTCAATTTCGTCGTTAATTCGCTTACTGTTTTCCAGCATCATCACAGCATTTGCGCCTTTTGGGATGGAGTTGCCAGTCCACACCTGTTTTGCCTCTTTCTCGCCCACCTCATTCCCATTCGCAATTCGGAGGTTTTTCGGCGTAAACTGTGAAGCCTCAAAGGTGTCTTCGGCTCTGACAGCATATCCGTCAACGGCTGACCTGTCGAATCTTGGCAGGTTTTCCTCGGCAATAACGTCTTCTGCCAAGACACGATTCAGAGCTTGATGCACAGGAACTGTGACTTTTCTCAACTTTTCAATCCTTAATCCATGAAAAAAGATTCGTAATGCTTCATTTATTGGGGTGAGTTTTTGGAATCCCTTCAGCCGCACCAAAAATGGGCACCTATAAACAGCACTATAAACTGCGTACAAAAAGGTATCGCATCAAAGCCAAACCTTAGTTTTTGAGTTTCCTTTGGAGGATGTCACGCATTTTTATTGCGTCTACGTCTAAGACTGGGCTCTCGCTTATTATCACTGGTTTAAGCTTACACTCTGCTATAACCTTTGCGAGCATTGTGAATTCTGGTCCATATTCTGCTTCATCCATTGTGTGATGGTGTTTTTCGCCTTTGTCCGTGAATTCAACCTTTGCAAAGTGGCAGTGCATGTCTTTAACCGCGTCTGTTCCCAATCGTTTTTCAATTTCCTCCACAACTTTGCGAAAGTCCTCGATGGTTTTTAGGCAGCCCCTACATCTTGCATGTAGATGTGCCCAGTCAATTACTGGTTGTGTTTGTTCAATCTGTTCGCATAAGCCTAAAACTTCGTCTAAACTTCCGAACTGGGAGAGTTTCCCCATGGTTTCCGGACCAAGCTTAACTTTCTTAATTCCCAAAGTCTTCGTGTTTTCAACAACTTCTTTCAATGCTTCCAAACAGCCTCTGAAAACCTCTTTTAGCTGTCTTCTACCATAAAATCCGGGATGAAAAACCACGACATGAGCGTTCATCCATTCTGCTGCTGTTGCACACGCGATCAAGCGGTTTTTGCTGGCTTCAATTGTTTCTTTTTTGCCGCAGAAATTTATGAAATAGGAGCCGTGAAGACTAAGCCACACATCGTTTTCTCTGGCTTTCAATCCAAGTTTTTCAGCCATTTCCTTTTTTATTTGCGGTTTTGCACCCCAGCGAACAGCCTGATACTCAAAAGCGTCAAGTCCCTCTTCTCTTAGAAGTCGCGGAACATCAGTTAAAACTGCTTTCATCGCCCTAAATGCCGGTGGAACCCCAGCTGGACCGAATCTGGGACGGTCAGCCATTTAGAAACCTCTAACTTCTCTTCTTTTTCTTATATCGATAACTTTTTCCCATGTACTCTCCATAGAACAGGGCTGATAGGGCGGAAACCCACGCCGCCATATTCTGAAAGACTAGGTATTTTCCAGCGTTATCTAAATCAGTCAAAGGCTTGATTAGAACTCCAAGACTTAGGGCGAAGTCTCTGAAGCCCGGTGTAGCCGAGAGTAAAGCATTGTTTATAGATGAGCAAATCCAGCCAATGGGCGCTAAGGCGTCTGCTATGCCTTTTACGGAGTTGCTTGTTGATTTTGTAAAGTTGAGCAATGAAGGGTTGTTTTGATAGGCACTTGATATTGTTCGGTAAATCAGTTGCGGATAGGCTAAAAGGGAGACGAGGAGAATGAACACTGCAAAAACTAGGAGCACTGTTGAGGCGCTTTTTATAGTCGCTCTTGCGAAACGTGTTTCCTGCCAAGGATATACAACGCCCTTAACCCTTGACAATCCAGACCTTATTTTGTCAAAGAAATTCTTTACAGTGTGACTTATTTTTGATGCCAGTTTTCTCGCTTCTCTTAAGCCCCGCTTTTTCCCTCGTTTAGTGGGCCTAGATTTTCCTTTCAAAGTTTTGGGAGGCTTTACTGCAACGTACTTTGTCAAATAACTCCAGCTGGACACAAGTGTAATTATAACCGCGATAGGAACTAAGTGGAACAGAGGGCTGACTATTATTGTTGTGATCCAATCAGTCCCGGGAAACTGAAAGTTCCATTGCAAAAGACTTTCATCTTTAACCCCGAGGTTTACGGCGTAAAAAACAACAAAATATTCAATTAATGCCGCTATAATTATGAACAGAATTATCGCTGCTATACCTTTCAATGTTGTCCAGCGGAACACCAGACGTTTTGGAGACGATTGAGTTGACAACTGATTCACCGTTTTAGCTTTGCATTCTATGAAGCTTAAGTTGTGCTTGGAATATGAATGTTCCCATTAAAAAACGTGACTATGAATTTCCCACATGTAACGTGAATTTTTCATTATTCCGACAAGGGGAACTCATGTCCACACTTCGGGCACTTGGCAAATCCGCATTGAACAGAAGATGGACAGCCGGAACAAGCGAAAGTTCTACCATATGTTATGTCAAAGGTAAAGCCGCATTTTGGGCAGCGAATAATGTGTTTCGACTGCGAACCCACTTCAAGTCACTTTCTCTGAACCAAACATCCGGTAAAATTTTAAAAACTTATCGCTTGAGACTGTTCATGCGGAAATCTTAACCACGATAAAAACAATTATTAATAAAATGGTTTTAAATGTTGATGTCAAATATAATGTTGGTTCGGAAAGACGATGCTAGAGACGAATAAAATGAAACGGGCAGAACTCTACAGGGATCACAACACACAGGTTTTTCTAAGCAAGTTCTTAAGCGGTGAAATAAGTGAACTTAAACCAGCTTATGATCCCAAAATTTGTTATCGATACCCAATTGTTGAGACGATTATTGGCGACTCAACCGCAGAAGATTTCTTGAACAGACTTTATGAAGCTGGAATATTGGAAAGAAGACTTTACGATAAGATTGTTTATTGTCCAAAATGTGATTCCGTGAATATTTCTGTTCATTATTGTTGTCCATACTGCAAGTCGTTTAACATCCAGAAAAGCTCCTTAATCGAACACGTCAAGTGTGGATACATGGATGTTGAGGGAAACTTTCGTAAAGGAAACAAGCTTGTCTGTCCGAAATGTCATGAAGAATTGAAAAAACCCGATGTTGATCACAGACGGGCTGGAATATGGTGCGCCTGCAAGGATTGCGGCAAAAGCTTTGACATCCCCACTACTGCACATTTCTGCAGGGACTGCCATGCAAACTCAACTTTTGAAGACGCCGTGATCAAAGACGTTTACTCATACAGCTTGAAAGAAGAAGTTAGAGAAGAAGCTTCAGTAGGCTGGGTCGTAATTGCACCCATAACAGAGTTTCTGGAAGAAAATGGGTTTGAGGTTGAAAGTCCCGCATTTCTGAAGGGCAAGTCCGGTGCAAACCACATGTTTGACATGGCAGCCTACAGAGGAGACAAGACACGAAAAGTAACGGTAATCGATTTGGTATCTTCGACGGAAAATGCTGTGAACGAGCAGCCAGTAATCGCATTATTTGCCAAGATATTTGATGTCTCCCCAGACAACGCCTACTTAATCGCGATTCCAAAAATGAGTGAAAACGGAAAGAAAATGGCAGAACTATACAATATCAAGATAGTCGAAGCTAAAAACCAGAAAGAAGCAACAAAAGCGTTAAAGGATAAATTGCTTAAGAGAAAGTGATCTTCAGTTTAGGGGCTCATGAACACAGCCGTGTTTCCTCTTTCCGTCACGACCTTAACTTTGTATGGTCCATTTGGTAAAGTCAAGTCGCTGCGAATGTATACTGTGTTTTCTCCAGAATTGATGAATATGTTCATCTCGTATCGTTGATGGTATGTCGAATTGTTCACCCATAAAGAAACTAAATGAGAAGTTAAAGACCCTTTATTCTGAAAAGTGAACCTTGTCCCATCGACTAATACTCTAACAGCTAAGAAGTCAATGTCAACGATCGTTTGGTTGGCATCTGCTTGGTTATCTTGCATTTTCACAAGCACAGTGCCCTCGTCACTTACGTAACTACGCCACTTGTCTGTTAGATTCACGGCATATATGTTCCAGCCTGTTGTTGGTGTATGCCCCAAAGTGTTGTTAAAGCCGGAATCACTGTAAGTCGTGTCTGTCCAGTTGTAAGCCTTTAGATACCACTCTTCAACAGTGTCGTTAGTTCTGTACCTCAGTTGTATTTCAACAGATTGGATGCAAGCCATAGGGTAGATGGACAAATTTATGGAAAAGGTTCCGTTTAGATCAAGTCCATAGCCCCCGGGAGAGGGGGATTGCAGACGTGTTTCGTGACCTAGAGTTTCATAGGTTCCGTAGCCATCGTAGTAGAAACTCATTCCTTTTGGGTCATTTGCTGCGCCTGTTTGGGCGTATAAGGTGAGTCGGATTCGATCACCAGAAGTCAAGTTCACAGCACTGCCAGATATTGTGATGGTTCTTTCAGAGTATCCATAATCAACAACGACATCCGTTAATGTTCCCATGGTTGCTTTCTCAGTAGAGCCGTCTGATGATACCAAGTGTATTCTAACGGTTAAAAGTGATACCTTGCCGCTGCTTACGGTTGATGCCCATATGTAAAGTGTCCATGTTCCATTTTCTATAGACCCTGCTGAGAGGATTGGCGTGTAAAAGTAAACAGAGGCGGCTCGAATTATTTCATAGGTTGTTTCTGGTTGACTGGAGGGTTGTTGAGCGTTGTTCATAAGTCTGCCACTCGGAGTGACGCCTGACACATCTGTTCTATGAAGATAAAGCGTTTGTGCAACAACGCTTTCCATGAACGTTTCGTAAGAGTCCCCAATCTTTTGTGTGTCCGTGTAGTCACCGCTTACAAGACTGCCTTCATTTACCGTATATTCTCCTTCTGCTGTAAACCAAGAAGAGTTAGCAACACGAGCGATGTCAATAATCTTCAAATCTTCTTGTATCCTTTCCCAGTCAAGTTGGTTCATTTGGTAGCTCCAGAGCACCACGTTTGCAACTATAACTACTATTAGAACTAGGCTTAGCATAACTACTATAACATTGCTTACCCCTCGCTTATCGCGTTTAAGGCGCTTTATAATAGCCTCCAACATGCGTCCCCCTGGTTGTAACAATATCTGCATAGTATAGGCTTCCGGAAACCCAACCGTCTGAAACTAAAATGTTGAGCCAGCCGTGCTCACCAATTTCTAAACTTAAAGGCGGGGTGAAAGATTTAGAAGTGTGATTGACGTAGACAGCTGAAACATGAACGGCAACTTTTCCAACATTACGAAGATAAACGTTGATGTTTCCGGTTGAATTAAACCATAAGTCCTCTATAACAACCCGTTCGCTCATGTTTTCCCGCAGATTAGTTGTAATCACATATGTAGCGGTTGTAGCAATGGACATTGCAGCCACAGCCACAACCGTGAGCAAAAGGTTGCTTAGCACTGGAGTTATAGCCCGTTTATCACGGAAAAATCTCCTAAGCTTTCGCGCCATTTTCCCACCTCACAAAAAAAGTTTTAGGGCTATGCATCCGCAAAGCATGAGGATTAGGCTGTGTTTCAGTCCAGCATTTATAGTTCCTTCCCCCATTTTTCCTGCGACAAGTCCCCCGAAAAAGGCTTGAATCGATGTCATGTGAAAGAACATTCGCTGCATCTCTTCGGGTGCCATCACCGCTGACCCAAGTATTGGCAAGCCCTCTATGCTCGAGAAAAACGACTTGAAAAGCAGTATGATTGTGAATAAGAACACGAAAAAGGCCACATATATTATCGCAATGTATGATCTCGTCTGGTTTCGCCGTTCCTTGTCAAGCAGAAGCGTTGTCTGTACAAACTTACCCATTGGGTCAAAAACCCTTTCCACACGTCCTCCGGAACGGCTTGCCTCAATGATCATCGGCACAGTTCTCTGCATAAGCACGGTGTTGACACGCCTTCCAAAAGCGAGAAGAGCCTCTTCAAAAGTCATTCCCCAAGAAATCTGTGTAGTCATTCTTTTCAGTTCAGCCGTAAGCGGACCATAATCTCTCTTAGAGGCTCCTTCCAAGGCTTGGGGAAGGGTCATGCCCGTCTCTTGGGCCTGAACTATGCTTCTGAAAAGATCTGGTAGGTGCTCGTCCACGGCTTTTCTCCATTTGTAATCCACATAGTTTAGGACTGTTGGAGGGAAAACGGCAACCATGAGGGCGAGGAGAACAAACTCGTCGAATGTTGGGGTTCTCCAAAACGTGAAGTAGGCAGATAAGATTATGACCACAGCTAAGGAAACAGAGACAACCCACGCAAGTTTTTTCTCATGCTTCTCTATTTTCGGCATTTCCACTACCATCTAGGCGAAGTAGCATCCAAAATTATCAGAAATACTATGGAACCCAGCGGGATTCCAAGATACGTGATCATGCTGAGCAAAAGATCTGGGCCTAGCATGCCTAGGCCGCCTCCGCCAAGCATAGCCATAACCGCAAGCATAATAACAAAAAGCAAAGGTCCTGTGACAAGCAAAGCCACGTAGAACTCCGATAAAATGGACAAGGTGTCGGAAAACTTCTGTAGGCTGATTCTCTTTAGCTTCATGTACTGCCTAGACTTTTCACGCAGGTAAGCCGCCAGATCCCCGCCAGAATGTATTGTTGAGATGAATCCTTCCAACATTTCGCGGAACCGTTCAGAGGGAGTTCGCTTCGAAGTTTTCTCCAAAGCAGAGATTATGTCCAAACCGAAGAGATTTACGTCTCTAACAACGTTTTTTGCTTCTGCGGAAACAGCCAAAGGCACACTGAGATTTGAGAGTGAATAAAAAATTTTTTCTGAAGAAACACCAGCACTCGCAAGAATCGCCATATAACCAGTTGTAAACGACAACTCATCCTCTAACTCTCTTCTGAGCTTGTCAGCACGATATATTGGATACACATAAAATCCAATTATCGAAAATGCGACTGTGAAAAGGCTTCCGCCAGTACCAAACAAAACCACCGAGAAAAACGGCACATTTAGAACAAAAGTAAGCAAGCACGGAATAAGAATTAATGCAACGAATGATGTTAAAATTGTAACAAGAACTGTTAGGCTCACGTAAGCCTTGAAATTAATCTTTAACCCAGACCTCTGCAGGTTTAAGTCCAAATCCCTAAAAAACGGTAAGAAACGACCTGTTTTTTCTCCGATAAGTCGATAGGCTATGGAATGCGGTTTTTCAAGTTCAAGTTTGAATTTTTCTTGTGATGCCTTCGGCTTAAGTCTCGTTTTGAAACTGTTGAAGAGTCTCTTAATCTTTTCAAGGGTTTTGTTGTTTTTCATCTTAACCCTACCCTAGCCTTTTGGTAAACACGCTTCGGGTTGGCATAATATTCGCGGATTACATTTGCGACGTCGGTGTAGCCGCGAATGCTCTTCTGAACCATCCATTCTAAAATGGTCTTTCTGCGATGTAGTTCGCGTTTGACATCTTCTTCATTAACGCCCGTTTTCTTCATATGCTTCTCTAAAATGCTGCTATGGCCGGAGAAAACAACTTTGTCTTCTTTTGGGTTCCAACTGAAGACCTCTTCGGTCTGTATTCTGTTCGTTTTTCGGTTAAGCTCTAAGACTTCTGTCGTTGTGGTTGCTCTTCTCGCTGGTTTTCCTTCGATCTCTGTTCTTGCCATAACCATTATAGCGTCTATCATTGCTATGAGCGGTTTTGGAATGTTCATCGGTTCCGATTCCAAACGGTTTATCACCGCTTCAACCGATTCCGCGTGTATCGTGTTCATCCCAAGATGGCCTGTTGCTATTGCCTGAAACAGCGTGTAGGCTTCTTTCCCGCGGACTTCACCCACAATAATATAGTCTGGTCTTTGTCTAACAGCCGCTTTCAATAAGTCGAACAGGGTTATGCTTCCACCCTTCTCATCTTCATGCCCAAAGCCTAACCTCACAACCGATGGTATCCAGTTCTCATGTGGAAGGTTAAGCTCATGCGTATCTTCTACGCTCACTATCTTCATTTCGGACTTTATGAACATTGATAAGCAGTTTAGCATCGTTGTCTTTCCCGCTGCGACGCCACCAGCCACAATAACTGAAGCCCTATTTTCTATAATGTACCAAAGGTACGCTGCCATTTCTGAAGAAACGGTGTTGAATGCTATCAAGTCTGAAATTGTTAATGGGTCAACTCTGAAGCGTCGAATCGTGAATGTTGAGCCTCTTCTGGTGATTTCGCTTCCATAGGTTAGTTGTATACGGCTTCCATCAGGAAGTGACGCGTCCAGAATTGGAGATGCTATGGAGATGTTTTTTTCTGCTAAGTATGCTAATCGAATTATGAAAGAGTTTAGTTCTGCCTCATCCTTGAATATTATGTTTGTCGGCAGCGACTCGTATACTCTGTGCCAGACATAGATTGGAATGTTTACGCCGTCCGCCGATACATCCTCGATTAGATGATCTTTCATCAGAGGGTCTATTTTTCCGTAGCCTATGAAGTCGCGTATTATGTAGTATGTGAGTTTGTCTACAGCTTCGGGTGGAATTTTTATGCGGTATTTCTTGATCGTTTCCTTTGTTTTTTCTTTCAGATAATTTTCCGCCTTCGCTTTGGTTTCTATTTCTTTTAGGTTTACGTCCACTTCTTCCATCAAAAACGTCTTTATTTCCTTTAGCTGTTCTTCCTCATTTTTTTGTAGCGTTGGTTCTACAACTTTGTACGTTATTTTTTGTGTTTGAGGATCTTTGACTATTGCTGCATAAACGTAAGGTTCTTGTATGGGGTAGACTTCTCTGAAAACGGCTGGTTTTTTTATTCCTCCTTTTATCAGTATACCTACTTCTGGTTTTTCCACTGTTTCGGAGGTTTTAGGCATTTATTCTTCACCGTTGATGCTGTTTGTCTTTCACGAATGGTGTGAGGTTGGATATCCGTTGATATACTGTGTCGTGAGTCTTAATAAGTTATATGCACGTTTAATCTTTAGCATGCTTAACCTTAACCATCACAAAAACCGCCAACTTCACACACAAAGAAACGGTTGCTCGGAAAAAAGAAAGTCAAAAAATCCTGCGTGCTCTTAATGAGCATAAGGAACTAGAGCGCGCGCAAGGTCATAGAACTCTATCAGAAAATGGAGGAATAGCCTGAAGTGTCATTCAAGAAGTAGCAGCGGGAGACGAATACTCTTCTTTACACACTCGAAAAAATAAATGAATTTGAAGCCTATCTTTGGGTTAGGTGTCTGTTTGGTGAAGCGAGCGAGTAATGTAAAGATCACGGTGCTCAGGCGCTTCAGCACCGAGGAGGTCTTCAAAGACCCGCCGGTCAAGGCAATGTATAGCGGCCCGTGCCCCATCTTCGAGGACGGACAGGTGTTCCATATTGTCGATGAAGATGAACTCCCCCAGATGCCCAAGGGGTTCTGCCCATATGCTTGGGACGCCATCTTTTGGGGGGTTATTACGCTCAGGTCCAATGGCGACTTCCTCGAGTGGTACGACGAGCCCGGAGTCGCAGTGTGGTGCTGCCCTGATGGATTGCGACCCGTCGTCTTCAAGCTCGAGCGGACATAGTGGCGTGCGCTAAACCCTTAACCATTTTCCTTACAAAAACGACGACCTTACACAATAATAATTTAGTACGAAGCTGCCTCTACGTATTCGGTGAATATTAGGTCATCCTTTTCTGGGAAATACTCAAAATCGTGTCCAACTTTTTCATGGAGATGCTTCATTATTTGAATCTCAAGAAATTTGGCTCCATTACCAAAGATTTTTTCAATGGCATTGGTAAACTCATCAATTTTGTTGGGGATGTCCTGTTTCTTAATTTTCAAATTCTTTTCCAGATAAACATAGATCGCCAGTTTCGCCGAATCTCCCAGCGAAGAGAGCCCCTCATCTACTGCTTCTAGCAGAAGCTTCTTGAAACCACGATTACGCGGCAATGATTCTAAAGTGGACACGTTTTCACTGATGTCGCATTGCAGCTTAGGTGTGGATATTGAAAGTGAACACACTCTGTATATGTGCCAATTGGTCGTGGATACACGCTTCATCAACTTCACCTCTTTTGTAGTTTTGTAGAACTGTTCGCATGTTCTACCAGGATACATATTGTATCGTATGATGTAATATATCACTTGTTTCACCTATCGACATATTCCGAAATTCGATATATCTCCTCCATAAAACATATTGCACTTGGTTTGGTTAGGTAGCCCGTTTTAAGCGAAAATATTCAGTTTTCTCAGAAATGTGCACAACTTTTCCCTTTTTCAGTAATTGACTCCTCTTCTTTCTAAGAAATCATACCATTTCCAAATTTCTTTAATGGCTTTATCAGAGTAGCCTCTACGAGTCAGCAAGGTTCTGAAAGCAGAGGGTGGATTCATTTTGGATTCGTCACCAACCCTATTAGAGACACTCTCGTAAACATAGAATTAAAGATTGTGAATCCCAAGTTTAGTTTAGTGTAAAATGGGAATAGGTATACCAATCCACGCGTGCTCTAGTTCTATTGCGTAACAGAGTGATACCAACCGATCAAGTATTCTGGCAGCTTCAGCCCTCTTTCACCCAATCTTTCAGCCAATTCAACTGGCAAAGGGCTTAAGACGTATGCTGCTCTCATGTAAAACCTCCTAGGCTGGCCCGGCTTGACTTCTTCTTCCAAGGTTATTTGGAAGTCTGACTTTTCGGCTAAAGTTGACTTCTTTGTTCCCGTGATTGCCAACACAATTCCGTTCAGTTTTTTAAAAACGTCACACCAGATGATGACGGGCTTAGTTTCTCCAGAAAATGACACTAAGATCTCGAGATCTCCAGCTCTTGGATGCGGAGTGTTCACGCCTCTGGCTATGTAGACGTTGTCTCCCAAGAAACCCTTGATGTGGAAAAGTCTTACACCGGCCATCTTTACAATTTCGTTCGCTGTCCCCCTCCCGCCTAGAAACACGTTGGTCCGTCTTTCCAGCATATCAACGACGTGCGTGTAGGTTTCTGACTGCACATTCGAGTCGATTATGGGTCCTAGCTTGTCGAATTCTTCCTCGCAGAGTCGAAACACCCCATCTGCCCTTAGGTTTCGGAAGACCGCCTCGGTCATCATGCACAGAAGGAGCAGGCTCCCTAGCTCGAAGATGTCGCCCATGATGCCTATCTTGCTGTATTCAAAGGAGGGCTTCGATCTTCCTCGCCCTCTCAACGCAACTACATGCCCGCGTTCACGGACTATCTTGGCTAGCGGAGAGTTAACGTTAGATGTTATAAGTCCCATGGAAAACTTTGACGTTTTTTTGTCTTCGATGTATTTCGCCAAATCTTGCGCCATCGCCAGAGGATCATCAGAGAAGCCGCTACCGGAGTTCATCAAGAGCAAAGTCTTTTTGTATCGCCTTTCGAGCTCGGGTGCCGCATCGTACATGTTTTTTCCAGGAAAGCCTGGGTCGTCCAAGGTTAACACAACTTTATTCCTCCAGCCTATCTGGCTCATTGCGATTTGGCTCATTGCAGCGTTCAAGGAGTACAGTGACCTGCCCGATCCTCCGCAGACCACGCAGTTTGCCGATTTTAGGTCTTCATACAGTGGCAACAGTTTTTTCTTTTTTATGTTGAAAATGTTATCTCTAATCTTGTTAACGTATCCTATATGGCTGATCTTGCTTTTGATTTCGCTCACCCCTCATTCAAGAACGAAACGTCAACCATTCTATATTTGCCTTGCGCGTGGATTTCTGAAACTTTATACTTATTTGTATCTTTCCCGTCTTTTTTCTCTCTTCTTCTTCTGTCGACGCACCTTCTTTTTTTTCCACTTTTTGCGGATACTCTACACGCTCCAAATTCTTATTCCTAATCTATTGTTGCATGTCTACGCTTTAAATACTCATTAGTTCGCCCAAGCAACAACCTCGTCTGCTGCTGCCGCCTTCTAACTCCACCCGAGAAAGCCAATACTCTCTCGTCTATATTAAAAATCTTGCGGTTTAAAACAATCCTCCTAAAAGTTCATTTAAGGATGGGATTCCGAGGAACAGACGGACGTAAACTGCGGCTGCTAAGATTCCAACGGTTATGGCTATCAAAACAATGTCGCCCTTGTGCATTTTAAGCACGTACAGGTTTGTGCGGTTTTTGGTTGCCCCCCATGCGCGGGACTCCATGGCTTCAGCCAATTCTAGGCTTCTGCGAATCGCACTCACAATTAAGGGTATAAGAATCGGGATGTAATTCCTAATTCTTTTCAAAAAGTTTCCACGTTCAAGCTCCAAACCCCTCGCCTTCTGAGCATCCATAATCGTCTGCGCCTCTTCGGCTAGAACAGGAACGAAACGCACGGCGGTTGTGAAGGCAAAACAGAACTCGTAGGGTATGCGTGTTTGCTCTAGAGCTAAGCCTAAATGATCCGGCGAGGTTGTTAAGAAGAAAACGGAGAAGGACTCCACAAGCACTACGAAGCGTAAAGTCATGGCTATTGCATTTTCTAGATTAGAGGCTGTAACTACGTAGCCAGCATTTATAAATTTAAAGATGAAATTGGTTAGGAAAATTATTGTTGCCAGGAAGGCTGCTCCTCGCATGGAACGAAGCCACTCGCGTTTTACACCAGCTAAAAAGACAAATGGAACCTGTATCAAGAAGAGTATTATTAACGGTAATAGTTCCCAAAAGATTATTGCAGCCACGAAAATTGCGCAGACATAAACAAATTTTATTCTTGGGTCTAGGTTGTGAATGGGAGAGTAAACCTTTCGAAATCTGAGTCCCTCAAAAACGCTCATTTCGATCTCTCCGAGACTTTGAGCAATTTTTCTCGTGCTTCATAAACATCAATGACGTCTTTGGGAAGCCCTAGATCGGATAATTGTATGAAGATTTGAGCTATTTGTGGCGGCACAATTGATGCTTTGATTAGAATTTCAGGATTTGTAAGAACATTTTGTGCTTCACCGTCAGCTACTATTCTTCCTTCACGCATCAGCAGAACTCTTGGGTTACATTCGGCCACGAACTCCACGTCGTGTGTAACGATTATTGTTGTTTTTCTTTGAGTTTTCATTTGCAGGATGAATTGGCGAAGCTTTTCCTTTTGATGGTAGTCTTGCCCTATTGTTGGCTCGTCTAATATCAATATTTTTGGGTTCCACGCCAAAACTGAGGCCAAGGCTACGCGTTTTCTTTCCCCACCACTGAGCATGAATGGTGAAGTCTTTCTGTACTGTGCCAAACCCAAAAGGTTTAGAGCCCATGTAACCCGCCTTTTTGTGACCCTTTCTTTAAACCCGAAATTCTTTAGTGCGAAGGCTATTTCCTGCTCAACTGTTTCGCTGAAAAGCTGGTTGTCGGGGTTCTGGAAGACGAATCCAACCTTTCTCGCTAGGGTTGCGACGCTAACTTTTCTCGTGTCCACTCCGTCGATAAGTACACTTCCGCTGGCAGACTTAAGCAACCCGTTAAAATGTTTCACTAGAGTTGTTTTCCCAGCGCCGTTTTCTCCCATTATGGCTACAAAATCGCCGTTTTTGATTGTTAAGGATACACCTCTTAATGCTTCTACACCGTTCGGATAGGTGAAGTAGACGTCTTCAACTTCGATCATTGGCTTTTGAGAGCCTCCCTTAGCATGGATGCCATTTCATCCGAACACAACGGAATGGTGTTGCCCAGTCTTATTCTTCCGTCTTTCTGAAGTATCTGGTAAAGACGTGTTGCCTTTGGGATTCCAACTCCGATTAGGCGGGCTTCTTCAGAGCTTAACGTTTCACGGGGCTCCCCGTCGAGGACAACCTTTCCATTGTCCATTACTATTATGTGATCTGCGTATCTTGCGGTTAGGTCAAGTCTATGCTCAACAAGCGCTATGGTGACTCCAAGTTTTCGGTTTAGCTCGTAAATGACTTCAAATATTTTCTTTGCACCCAACGGGTCGAGGAAGGATGTCGGCTCGTCTAGGACCATCACTTTCGGTTGCATTGCTAAAACGGATGCGATCGCCACACGTTGCTGTTGTCCACCTGAAAGTTCATGGGGAGCCCTCTCTCTCAAGTCATCAATGCCTGTAAGCTTCAGTGCCCATTCCACTCTTTTGCGCATTTTCTCTCTTGGAACTCCGAGGTTTTCAAGTCCGAATGCCACATCTTTTTCCACAGATAAGGCGAAGAGCTGGTTTTCTGGGTTTTGAAAGACGAGGCCCACGTGTCTTGCTAGTTCAGAGATTTGGTGTTCAACAACTTTGAGCCCAGCGGCTGTTATTTCGCCTTTTAGTTCGCCTTGGTAAAAGTGGGGGATCAGTCCGTTGAAGCATCGGCAGAGGGTTGTTTTTCCGCATCCGCTTGGACCGGTTATTAGAGTGAACTCGCCTTTCTCGATTTTTATGGAGACGTCTTTGATTGATGGTTCTGTTCTGCCCGGATATGTGTATGTGAGGTTTTTTGTCTCGATTACTGCCATGCTTATGGTGCCTACCTGTTTTAAAGCAAGCTTTTTTCTCATTTAAGAGTAGCTACTTGATTACGGGTTAACTAATTTTTCCTTTAAAAGCCGTAAACAACGCTTAAGCCCTGTTTCAGTATATCCTACTCCGTTGACTCCGGCGGCTGTGGGATGCCCACCACCCATGCCGTGGAGATATTCGCCTAGGGGCTTTGCGATGTCCTTGCCTAAATGGATGCCTGTCTTCTTATAAAATTCGTGGGTAGAGCGTAGGCTTATCTCTATGTTTTCGTTTTTCTGTCCAGCCACGACTGCAACGTGGGCTCCTAGGTCAAGTATCGCTCTTGCCGCCGAGGCTTGGTAGGCGCTGACGTGTGAAAATGCGATTATCCATTCGTTGATTTTGGTGATTTTGGCTCTTCTGGATGCTTTTAGTCTTGCGACGCGTTCTGAAAAGTCCATGGGTAGGGAAAGTAGAGATAATGTCTCTTGTGCGTTTATGCCAGCGTCGGTTAGTTCTGCGACTGTTTTTAGTGTGGATGATTTGGCTATGATGAAATGGCGTGTGTCGAAGGCTATGCCTAAAAAAAGTGCTTTTGCTTCTTTTTCGCCGGGTTTAACGTTCATCTGCTTGTAGAAGTTGTAGACGATTTCGCATGTTGAGGAGGCTTCCTCGTTTGTTATGGATAGTCTTGCTATTTGTTCCGTTTCTGGGTGGGGTGCGTGATGGTCGATAACTATGATTGGCGCCTTTGAGGTTTTCACTTTTTCAGACAGTCTGTTCAGTTGTTGGATTGTGTTGGTGTCAAGTAGCACTATCGCATCAGCGTTTTCCACGTTAGGCTGCGTTTTCATTTCTATTGGCAGATGTTTGAGAAGATGTTTTGAAAGTCGACTTATTCCTTGGGCTGCTCCGATCTCAACCTTCAGATTCGGTATGAGCTGTTTTAGCAGGCTCTTGAAGGCGTAGGCTGAACAAATTGCATCTGGGTCAGCGTTATGATGACATAATAACACGACAAGTTTGGCGTCTAGCTCGTTCAAGATTTTGGTTATTTCTGTGAACGGCATTTCAGTTTCCTCAGGTATTCTTCTGCTGAGGCGTAGGCTTCTTTTACGGTTTCGTCGACAAGCTTTTGCACATCAGAATTTTTCATTAAGGGTGACAGGGAAACATCAACTTCAATTGTAAGCGTTACAGGCTTTGTTCCTTCAGTTTCAACACTTATGTTTAATGCTTCTATTCTTCTTGAAGGAACCTTTGACAGGACGTATTCTCTGGCGGTTTTCTCTGCGATTGAGCAGAGTTCTTCGATTTGTTTGCTGTTCAGCTCTGGTATGCCTAGTTCTTCCACAATTTCCACCAAAGGGTTTTGGGGCTAGGGAGGAGAAACTGGGCTTAAGTCTTTTTGGAGTTTTGTCTGCAAGTCTTTTAGTTGTCCTCGTAAGCGTTCTTCTTGCTTTCCGAGAACTGTGGTTCGCATGTTAAGCAGTTCTTTTCGTTCGTCTAGGTCGGTGGTTACTTTCGTTTTTTCGGCTTTTACTAGTAGTGAGCCGATTGCTTGGTATATGACTGTGTCGTCTGCTGTTTTTTGTAATTCGGCTAGGGCTTGCTCGATCTCTGTTAGTTCGAGTTCTACTTGCTGTTTTTGTGCCAAGACTGCTTGAAGGGTCTGTTGCAGCTGTTGTAGCCTTAGTAAACGTTCTTGAATGTGAGGTGGAAGTTTCGAAATTTCTTCGCTCACTTGTATCCTTCCGTATGCACAGCAATACGTCACAGCCATTAATTAAGCATTTTCTCCAGCATCAATAATTATCAGTCTGTGTGAAAGTTGCAGGAGAACAGCGCGCGCTAGATTTGGAGCCAAATGTCATGATGCGTGAAATCTATAGGGCGCCATCGCTCTTTGACTTGCGCGAAAACTCTGCGAAAATTCGAAACTCTGGTCTTCTGGAACATTAACAGGGACCCAGAGGCTTACTTGCGCAAAGAATGGTGGAACGTCGGCTTCATGAAAACTAGCGAATGGCTATAACACTTCAGAAGTGTCTTAGGGAATACTCTCCACAACTTCTAGGACACTTACCATTGAGTTTATCCATCTTAAATAAGCGTTTACTGCTGCACGCAAGGCAACCGTATCTTTGGCTTCGATCTTCAAGATCAAAAACGTGTTTTCTTTCTCCAATTTTGCTTGGGAACGCATAGTTGGAGGCGTCCTTGCTTCTGGTTCTAAAGCCTTAAAAACGATTTCTAAGTGCTTTTCTGAGGGAAACTTCAAACGCACAAGGGCATGAGCTTTCATCCAATCAGCTCCCAAACCAGATGCGATATTCTAATTTGCGGACCAACCTCAACAAGTCCTGGAACGAGCTTAAACGTGACAATTATGCTGTTTGACTGGTCTGTTGAAATCTGCATCGCAGCTTCACATTTTCTGTTGATGACTTCGTTAAACGGAAGGATCGGAATGTTAAAGAATTCTGATAAGGCATTTTCCAGTCTTTTAACCTTTAATGGGACCTTTCGTGATGACGCGACTGCTAGGGATTTCATCCTTCTCCTTTTCGGCGTGTTCTCTCCAAAATCCCTCCGCAACTTTACGCCTCTTACATAAATTAACGGTGGAACACTATCCAAACCCTCTTCACCTATATCCAAAAACCTTATTTTTCCCATTCCCCCCTTCCACCTTTCAACGATCATCGCTTTTTCGGCGTCAAGCTCCAGCGCCTTTTCGGCTACTCCTTCAAGGCTTAGCTTGCCTCGATTTGTTCGCACAGTGTTTGGAAAAGTATGCGATAGGTCTCTGCAAAACGATCTCATGTTTTTCGTCGGTCTTCTCGAAGTAGTTAATAGTATGAACGGTTTTTTAGCCAATACTTAAATCACTAAGATATGTTAAAAAAGGCGTTATTCAGCTTCCTTCGTTCTAACTGCCTCTTTCACGGCCACTCCTTTGGCCGCTCGCTTCGCAACTATTCCAAGCTTTGTGGTGGGGGTGTAGGCTCCTCCAGTGAACGTGAATCCGCATTTTCTGCATTCCCAGACGCCAACGCTTATCCTCTTCACTCGCGTAAGCCCGCATTGTGGGCATCTGTGGGTTTTCTTCATTTCCGTGACTACTTTTATGTAGCGTTTTCTAACCATAGCTCCGTAACGCGCGCCAAACCCGCGTGTCGGCCCCACTTTTTTGGTTCTTTTCCCCATTGCGCATTTCACCAGTTCAGTTTTTTGCGTATCTCTCCAGCTTTCTCTCCAGCTATCTTAGCGGCCTCTAAAACTTGTTTCGGTGTGAAGTAACCAGTGCCTCCCTTCTGCATTGCACATATGTTGCCCTCATCATCAACCGTTATCGTGAGTCTAGTATCCATCGTCTGTTCTTCTTCAAGCCATGGGTCAACAACAAGCTTGTCATTTATTTTGGCAAAAGTGACGGCTATTGGATGTTTCGTTAGTGTGAGAGGCGTGTAACCCGGTTTGATTTTAACTTCGTCTTCTTCGATTTCGTAGTTAGACATTTTTGTATTGAGTAGGGCGGCAAGGGCGGCTAACGCTGAGGCATCTATCAGGTTTCCATCATGGTTTAGAACGTAAACGTCCACAAAAACCACAAACACTTTTTTGCCTGGTTTAATGCATAACTTTTTAAAGTCAATAGTTTTTGATTCCCTTATTCCCCTGTCAACAACTCTTGCAAGTTCTATCGAGTTTTCATTTGGAGGTCCAGGCTCAAAGTTTGGTGATGCCAGCGGTACGAGTTCAGCGTTCACAGTTAAGACGCCTTCATTAGGCGTATCCGGGAATGGCTTGCCAACTTCAATTTTTGTTCCAGCCAAAACTTCGGTTTTTCCAAGAAGAACCCTTGCCGAGCCTTCAGCACGTTCGATTATCCCCTGTTCCACTTTTATTTCACGGTAGTCTGTTAGGCCTCTACCATCCAGTCGTTTTCCTTTGGCAATTAGCTGTGCGATCTGTTTTCGCTTCAAGCCAACAATCACTGATGACATCTATTCTTCAACCTCCTTAACACTCACATATTTGGCCTTCAACGCTTCTTTTTGCATTGGGTAAATTTTTCTGCATCCTTCAAGGGCTAGATTTGCAGCCTTTTCAAACTCCTCAAGGGACAAAATTCCATCCATCTGCAACAACGTTATGGCGTTAAGATTCGGCATCAAAGCCACAGGAACATCGGCGCCTCCTTCTTTGTCTTCAGTATCCATTAAATCTAACACTATTGTGTTGTCAACTTTTCCAGCTGCGCAAGCAGTCACCAAATCCTGCATTGGAATCCCCGCATCAGCCAGAGCCAAAGACGCCGCTGTGATGCTTGCACATCTCGTCCCTCCGTCTGCCTGCAAAACTTCAATGTGGATGTCGATGCCTGTTCTCGGGTAATATTCAAGGAAAACCGAGGGTTCAAGGGCTTCCCTGATGACTTTTGAAAGCTCTATGTCCCTTCTTGAGGGTGCTGGTGATTTGCGTTCTTGAACGGAGAAGGGAGCCATGCGATAGCGGCATCTCAGAACTGTTCTGTCTGGGAGTGCCAAATGTTTCGGATGTAATTCTCTTGGGCCGTACACGCCGGCCAAAATCTTGTTTTTCCCTTGTTGAATGTAGGCTGAGCCGTCGGTGTTTGGCAAGACGCCTACTTCAATTTTTATCGGTCTTAATTCATCTGGTTTTCTACCATCTAACCTTAAACCTTTCTTATCGATTAACTTTTCAGGTTTTCGACTCATTTTTCTTTTCCTCCTTTTGTTTTTTCTTCTCTTTCTCAATCATCTGGGTTATGCGGTCTGTTAAACCAGCCGTGTGAGATTCCTCCTCGATTTTATGAATGGCCATTATTGCCAATTGTTCGTTTTCGAGGCGTTTACCAGTGACTAATATCGTTCCGTTGTGTCCAAGGATTATGTGGCAGTCTGTTTCCTTTTTTATCATGGATATCATTGAGCCTTTTCTACCTATCAAGCGGGGGATTTTTGTTGGAGTAATTTCCACCACTTGCCCACGGGTTATTTTCCCTAATCCTGGTTCACTCACTGTTAACTGTGGGTCGTGCGCCCTGTCATAGTCAATTATTTTGGCTATCACCAAGTCTCCTGCATTAAGAACTTCGGATAAGTCATTTCTCTGCGGCCTGAATGGTCTGCTTAGGACGTCTGATGCCCTTAGAAGGGCTGGATACGGCGAGCTTATATCCACTGTCCATCCGTTGAAACCAACCTCCACAATTGTTCCTATGACAGTGTCTCCAACTTTTGGGACGTAAAAGGCTCTTAAGGCTACCACGTCTACTTTCTTGTCTTCGTATTCCACAAGCCCTAACTTTGAAGCATAAATTTTTTGGTCTACTTTGTATGTGTTTTCACCTGGTATGTATTCGCCTTCTGCAAGCAAATCTCCGGGTGTTACAAGTTGTCTTCTTTCAAAAAAGGTCGGCATAAACTACACATCCATTAATCATAAACTATTCAGGAAATTATTTTCGCTTCTGCGTTTCCTTTGGTTATCTCTCCAATTTTTTCTAGGAACGGGCCGTACAGGCCTGCTGGCATCTCCAAGACTCCGTACCATGAGCCGTCTGCACGCCATTCTTCACGCTTTATTGTTCCGAAACCCTTCACTGTTCCGTAGGATTTGGCTGCGTATTCTGCTGGTATGTGAACACCTACTGAAGCCCGCTCCATTTTCAATGGTAGAACAGGCCGCAAAAGTTTGGTTATTTCTTTTGCCTGTTCTTCCGTTGGTTTAAAGGGGTCTATTGAGTAGTGGATTTGTTCCATGGCTTGTTCTACGCGTAATGGTGGATGCGGAAGATTCGTTCTTGGGTCAACGCATTGTCGTGATATGAAGGCTATTATCTGCTTTCTTTTGTCCTCAATCATTTTTCTGCGCTGTTCCGTTGTCAGCTGAATTGTTCCTCTTTTCAGGATTATCTCCGCTACCTTGAGCGGTTCTGTTGTTCCAAAGGCTTTGCGCAGGGCTTCTTCCGAGACTTTTGTGCCTTTGTTCGCGTCTGAGAATGTGGTTTCAGTGACTAAAACTTCTGTTATTGCAGATGTTTTTCCCATGCGATAGTCTAATGCCTTTTCGGGTTTTACAAGAACCTCGAAGTGTTCATTATCCTTTGTAAGACGTGCAATAGTGTACTTTTCGCCCATTCCCCATTTCACTTACCTAAGCCTAACTCTTTACATATTCTCCGATTTTTTCGTCGCCTAGCATTTCTAGTTTTTTAGTTGTTGAAGGAACAACCCCTATTTTAATTCTAGGCGGAAGCTGCCTCGCTTCCAAGGCCTTTACTAAACATTTCACTGCGAGTTTTATGGTGTCTTCAAGCCTCATGTCCTCGCGGTATTCCTCCTTCAACATGTTGATCACAGTTTCTCTTCCAGCTCCAACGGCTGTAGCCTTGTGGCCTCTATACGTTCCGCTTGGATGCGTCCCAAACAACCGGTTTCCTGTCTTGTCCACCCCGCCAAAAATTATCGAAACTCCGAAGGGTCTCACGCCTGCGTGTTGTGTGTAGAGCTGTTTTATGTCGCACACTCTTTTTGTTGTCACTTCAACATCTATTGGTTCATCATAAGTTAACTTATTACTTTGGGCGTATATCCGCGCCTGGTCTATCAATACTCTCGCGTCTGAGCTTAAACCAACTATTGCTGCAGCTATATGGTCGTCAATCTTGAAGATCTTCCAGGAGTATTCTGTCTCTTCAAGGGCTTCTATGGTCTCTTCTGCTCCTAAAACAACTCCTTCTGAGCATCTTATTCCCAGGATTGTTGCTCCACGGTTAACCAATTCCATTGCGTATTCAACTTGAAACAGCCGACCGTCCGGTGAGAAAACGGTTATGGCGCGGTCGTACGCCCCTGGTGCCGCAAACATAGACATTAATATCTACCTCACAGTATCCCAAACTCAATTGCACACTTTCATATAACAACTATACTAAAAACCTTTTCCTATTTGTCCTGGGCTTTTCCTTAGTATTCCTATTTGCGTTTTCTGAAGATTTTGCCTTCGTCATGGTATTCGCCTGTAACGTATTCAAAGCCTACTTCTAGGAGTCTTATGGCTTCTTGAGTGTTATAGGCTACTTTGACATGATATTCGTCAGATTTTTCTGTTTCAAACAATATTTTCTCTGCTTAAAGCTCTTTCTGGAGGCTGTATGGCATCTTCTGTTTTGTTGCTGACGTTTCTAATAGTAGACAAACAGTTTTTTACTGCAAATAAGGAAGCCTTTGTCTCCTGAATGTTTGTTAATTATACTTAGCAAGCATTGAATGCAAACGGTTTTTCCCGTCCCAGGCTGGCTGTAAACGAATGTTTTCTAGCTTGATAAGCTCAAAAAAACATCTCGTGGAGAAGCTGCCATCAGTTCTAACCACTCTTCACGGCGAAGGAGCTTACTGCTCGACGGACTAGGAACTATTGAAGCCACTTTACATATTAGACAGCTTGAAAAAAAGTAGTAGTCGCTAAGGCCTGTCGGACTACTACTTTTGAACGGTTCAGTTGTCGTCGTCACAAACATCGTAGACGATGACAAGTGAAAGAGTCCCAGCCAAGACAAGTTACAGAGGCTCTATCGCAATCGTGCAAAAACTGGCTTAAATGTCGTTGTGGCCTCCCTAGGCCGCCTACAACAACAAATCATCAAGGTCTAAAAATGATGGTGACTCACACGCAAAAACATGTCGACAAAATAGTTAAAACAGAATTAGAAGTAGTAGTGCAGCGTGCTAGGAAAAGCAGCAACTACTTCTGACTCTTAATAGTTCGTTTTGTTTGTTGTAATGAGCGTGTATTAGTTGTCTTCAGTAGTCAAAACCAAGAAAAAGAAGGATAAGGATGTGAGCTATGCGGCAAAGGCGAGCCACCTAGATCGCAGATGCTATGGACATATTCACTCTTAAAGAGGCTTTACATCGGGCGACTATGCCTTTCGAGCATCTGCATTGAGCCGAAAGTCGCAGACTAGAACGTGAAGAAGAACCCGATAAAATTTGGACTTAGGAGCGCGCCGAACATTCTGACTAGCGAGCGCGCTGTTCTATTCTAGTCCTTCTAACTTCTGTAATTTCTTGTCTATGAGTTTGATTGTTTGGCGCATGTGAGTGCGAAAACTTTTGAGGATGCGTATTTGTTCTTCGAGAGGTTTTCCTTCTAGATTTTTTCCAAACGGTAGAAGCTTAAAGCGTGCAGGAGGAGGGGAAGGGAGCTTGGTTCCTAAGACCTCTTGAGCGAATTGACGGAACAGTTTCCCGATGGTCTCCTCCATTTGCTGCTGTCTATACAACGCGGTCTCTAGCATTTGTTTTCCCTCATCGGTTATCTCATATATCTTCTTTCTTCGTTCACCCTTGGCTTTCCACCATCCTTTGATGTATCCTTTTTCTTCCAGTTCCTTGAGCACAGGATATACTCCACCTGACGTTAACTTCCAGAAACCGAAGGTCTCATCCTCAATTTCCTTCATAATTTTGTAACCAGTCAGAGCATTCTTGTTCAAAAACATCAGCACCGCTAACTTGGTATATCCCTTCCGCATCTCCATGCCCCACATCTCAGCCACCTCTTCCGCCTTACTCATCCAACACACCCAAACTTCATTTACATTGAAGGTTAACAATGACCTTCCATCGTAGAGCAGTGTATATTTAACTAATATATGTTTTGCTGCTACATAACGAAAAGGTTTATATTTGACTAATACACGTCTCTGTGCTACAAAATTACGGTGAGACTAAGTTGGAAAGTGATTTGATGATTGAGGTCAGAAACCTTACAAAGAACTTCAACGGCTTCAGAGCGGTTGATCATATATCTTTCGACGTAAAGAGAGGTGAGGTGTTTGGTTTGCTTGGTCCTAATGGAGCCGGCAAAACCACGACCATAAGGATGCTGGCCACACTAACCAGGCCTACGGAGGGCACAGCCACAGTCGGCAACTACGACGTGGTGAAAGATGACGATGAGGTGAGAAAACTCATCGGTCTGGTTTCCGAAAAGATAATCATGTACGATCGGTTAACGGCCAAGGAAAACCTGTGGTTTTTCGGAAGACTCTATGGTATACCCAAAGAAGTCCTCAACGAGAGAATCGACGAACTGCTAGGGCTGGTTCAATTAGGTGATTGGAAGGGTTCTCAGGTAGGTACGTTCTCATCGGGCATGAGGCAGAGGATGAACGTGATAAGGGCGCTGCTTAACATGCCAAAGGTGCTGCTCCTAGATGAACCCACATTGGGTCTGGATCCTCAATCCTCCGTCGAGGTTAGAGAGTTCGTAAAGAAAATCAATAGAGAAAAGAAGACGACGATAATCCTGACAACACACATGATGGTTGAAGCCGACATTCTCTGCGATCGCATAGGCATCATGGACCACGGAAAAATCGCCGCGCTTGATACATCAACAAACCTGAAAAAGCTTGTTTCGGGAGACGACACAGCTATCTTAGAACTGGAGATTGCAAATCTAACCTCCAACATGATCGCGTCGATACAATCCTTAAAGTGCGTCAGCTCCGTCTCTCAAGACAACTCCACCCACATCAAGGTTCATGCTAGTGGTAACGGGGTTTTCGACACCATAATTGACGCCATAAGAGCCGAGAAGGGCGAGATAAATTCAGTAAAAAATCTTGAACCCACACTTGAAGACGTGTTCCTCCACATCACTGGCCACGAAGTAAGAGACAAAGCAGACCAAAAGATACCCATGAGGGCGCACAGGCGTTTCATGCCACGTCGGAGAGTGAGGTGAGGCCTAGTGAACATAAAAAGTGTGATCTCGAACAGTCTCAGGATTGCTTGGAAGGATCTAATAGAGTTATTCAGGAACAGGATGGGACTGGTTATGCTCGTGTTAATGCCGATATTCATGATGAGCATGGTTGGCTTCATTTATCCTTCTGACACATCCATGAGCAATGTATCCGTCGCCCTAGTGAACGAGGATGAGGGATACGGCAGCTATCCTAGCGCAAGCGCAACGCTCATCATGGCCTTGGAAAACATAAGCAACAGCACAGGTATGATGACCATTACTGAAGCTTCAAGCCTCGATGAGGTGAGGGAGATGATCCAGAAGGAAGAGGTTGAAGGTGGTATAGTAATCGCCAGAAACTTCACCGTAAGCCTCATGACTGGAAATCAGGGGACAATCACAATCGTAACCGACCAATCTAATCCCCAAATGTCAACGTTGCTACAGATCGCTTTGAAGGAAGTGTTTGAACAGATGGGCACATGGTTGGCACAGCAGAATGTTCAAGGGCTAAGCCCAGCGGTTAACGCAAGCAACTCACTGGCGATCGTGAAGCCATACAGTGTTCAGACAGAAGGAGCTGTTCCAGGACACTTCAGTTATTTCGACTTCATAGCTCCCGGGTTAATGGCTATGACGGTGATGATGAGCGTTATGACGGGGCTTCCCGCAGCTATCTCTCACGAGCGGGAGGTTGGGACGCTGGACGGGATGATGGTGGCTCCCATCAACAGGCTTGCTATAATAGTTGGGAAAACCCTTGCCCAGACGGCTAGGGGCATACTTCAAGGTATTATCATACTCGCATTGGCTGTGGCTTTGTTCGGCGTCACCATTCACGGAAACATTCTGCTAATCTTCGCATTGTTGTTCTTGGGGGTGTTCAGTTTCGTTGGCCTCGGCGTTGTGGTAACGTCCTTTGCGAAGGATCAGGAGACAGCCATGATGGTAATGATGACCCTGATGTTTCCTATGATGTTCCTCAGCGGCGTGTTCTTCCCGATACAGCAGATGCCATGGTACATGCAGGGTATCTCAAAATTTCTGCCACTGACCTACGTATCCACAGCTCTAAGGAAGGTTATGGTGCTTGGAGCGGGCGTGTCCATGATAACGACTGAGCTCGCGGTGCTGATAGGATTTGGGATCGTCATGACGGCAATAGCGGTGCCGGTGTTCAGGAGAGCCATGACCCGGTAGGGCTGAACCTCATGCATGCATGTACCAACCCATAAAGTTGATGTGAGGTTGCTAGATATGTATGGAAAACCGCCATTAATAGAATGTAAACACTGTGGTTTAACCATACCAAAAAAGAAGAGAAGAGAACATCTAAAAAGGGCTCATAGGATATCAGTCGGTTTGAAGGGGTGGATAGGCAAGCATTTCAGAGAACGCAAGTGGAAACATGGCTGGAAAAAACCGTCAATAATAGAGCTTGAATAGAAAAACCACTCGATTACGGGAAAAGCATGCTTTTCTAGAAGTCATAGTGCACGCTTTGCAACGTCATCGCGCGTGCGGAGATGTCTCCGACAGCTATACCAAAAACCTTTTCCTCTGTCTTTTGTTTTCAGTTCAGCTTCATTCTAATCTGCGTTTGAATTTGTGAGAATTCCTTTAATAATGTTTGTTGCCTAACCAATATGGAATGGTGAATCGTCAGATGGGCTATTTGGCCGCTTGGAAAGTTTTAGAAGAGATGATTACCGATTTCCGGAAAAGAGGGATGACAGTTCCAGCAGATGTCATAAACGATTTAAGGTCTGCGAAAACTCTGATTAATGTTTTAAGAGCTGATCCGACCCGTATAGACACCCGTCAAAAGGTTGATGAATATCTTCGCACTGTGGAGTCTTATCTTGTTTCTGAGGGACAGAAGAGGTTCGGAACGGAGTATGTGGATGAGTGGCTCAAACGTCTGGATGAAGGAAGCAAGAGAGTTTTTGAAGAAGAAGAGGAGACGAGGTTTATTCCGGGGCTTCCGCGTGAGCAGAAGTGGATTCGGGTTAGACCCTCAGACGAGTTGCCCTTGGAGAAAATAATGGAGCTGGCTGACGAGTTAGGTCTTTCATGTGATGTGCAAGACGACGGCTGCTTGCTTGTTTGCGGCGAAGACGAACGACTAAAGGATTTTTTAAAGAAAATGGCTACAAGATATGGTTTAAGAGCTGAAAAATAGAGCGCGCGCTAGATCGTATGTGTGCCATATATATAGCTAGATGTCTAAAAATCTTATATTCCCATATACAGATAGAATTCTCATCTGTAGAAGACATCTATAAGAAAAATCTATAGACAAATGGGCTCTCGGGGTGGGAAATAAACGCATAAAGTCTTACCCTGCGGGTTTATCTATAGAAAAATCTTATAGAATTGCCTAAAATAACGCAGTCTCTGTGTTTGAGAGGGTGAGGGCGCAAACTGAATGCCCTACGTTAAAAAAATCGAGCTTAAAGGTTTCAAATCATTCGGACCGAAAACAGTTAAAGTAGTCCTAGATGAAGGCTTCACAGCCATAACGGGCCCAAACGGAAGCGGCAAAACAAACATTGTGGATGCAACTTTATTCGCCTTAGGAGAATTAAGCACGAGAAGGCTTCGCGCAGAAAGTGCTGCCAAGCTAATTTTTCACGGGTCTGAGAAGGCCGGGTTAGAAAGGGCGAAAATGGCTAAGGTAATAACACAGTTCGATAATACGGATGGACGCATACCCGTTGACACTTCCACAGTTACAATCTCCCGTGAGGTTCACAGAAACGGCCAAAGCGTGTACAGGCTTAATGGCAGAAGAATCTCAAGGACACACATTTTAGAGGTTCTTTCTATGGCTGGGGTAAGCTCAACAAGTCAAAACATAATCTTGCAAGGCACGATAACACGTCTTACGGACACTTCTCCGGTGGAACGCAGAAAAATCATCGAGGGTCTTGTTGGGATAGCCCAATATGACGCTGAGAAGGCTGATGCTGAAGAAAAACTACGGGCGGCAGACATGTCTACGCGGACAGCCATGGGTAGAATAGACGAAGTACAGAAGAGAGTAGATGATCTTGAAAGGGAACGTAACGAACTCTTAAGGTATGCCTTCATTCAGAACGAGATAAAAAAGTTTGAAGCAGTGAAGCTGTCGCATGACATAGCACAGACACAAAAAGAAATGAAAGGAACCTCCCTACAGGCCGATAAGGTCAAGAGCAGAGTTGAAAAACTAAGGCAGTTGCGGGAGCAACTCAGATCTAACAGAAGAGGGATAGAAGGCGAATGGCGAAAATTAAGCTCAGAAATGGTCGAGGAAGGCGGTTCGCAAGTATTAAAGGTTCAGATAAAAATCGGCGAATTAAAATCAAGGATAACAGAGTTAACAACCAAAATAAGCTCCGGAAGGACAAGCCTCGAAGGCTTGAAACGCGTTAGAGAAAACAACTTCCAGCAATATCAGTCCATCCGGAAGGAAATCCGTGAAAACCGCTTGGGAATCAGACGGCTGAGACGCAAATATGAACGCATTTTGAAAGAGATTGCCGCAGAACAAGCTGAACATGATGCTTTTGCAGAAGAAGCGGCTAAGCTCTGGGAAAACCTCGGAGAAAACAGCAGAAAAATCCGTGAAATCGAACAGCAAATCGACAAACACTACAAGAGGCTTACATACTTAAGGTCCGAACATGCAAAAAACCGAACAGCCATCAACGTGCGTGTAAGAAGACTCAAGGACTTAATGGAACGCAAGGAAAGATTCACGGCAACACTCGGTGAGCTAGAGAAATCCTTGGCTGAACTTGAGAAGGTGCAGAATGAACAGAAGACTCGGCTGAGAAACTTGGAGCGGATGCTTGAACGGAGAATCGCACAAAAAGAGGCTATAGAAGGGGAAATAACTGAGGCTGGAAAGATAGCTGAGTCCGCACGTGAGGCTGTCATAGAGTTCGTGACACAAAAAGAGCTCGCTGAAACAGTGGCAGCTGAGGAGAAAGCCCTCAGAAGCATAGAAGAGCTAGGCGAGCTAGGCGTTATTCTAGGCGTGTATGGCAGATTACGCAGCCTAATCAAAGTTGCTAAGGCTTATAAGCGTGCAATGGAGGTGGCAGCGGCAGGATGGCTTGACGCAATAGTTGTAAAAGATTTTGCCGCAGCTTTCACGTGCACAGAGACGTTGAGAAGGATGAAACTTGGAAGAATCAAGATAATTCCAATTCAAGTAGTGCTCAAACCTAAGTCCCTGAAAGTCCCGGGAAAAAAGGGCGTTAACGGTGCAGCTCCGTTCTTTATAAAATGTGCAAAAGAGTATGAGCCAGCTGTCCGTTTCGTTTTCGGCGACACATTGATAGTTTCAGATGACAAGACCGCTTTTGACTTATCCAGTAAAGGCTACCGAACGGTTACGGTCAACGGAGACCTGTACGAGGCAGGTGGCGCCCTCGAAAGTGGTTACTATCGTGCCCCAATAGACTTTTCCACCATCATCCCAAGCGAATCAGCCATCAAAAGTCTGGATGAAGCTGTTGGTGCTCTTCAACAACATCTCTCAAGAAGAAGCAGCGATGTGACCTCTTTTGAAGAGGAAATTGACGGAATACGCGTTGAAATTGCTCGACTCTCAGAAGCTATAACCACCCTTCATAGGGAAGTAGCCAGAGTCAAAAGAAGCGTCAAAAGGACAAAAGCCAACATCAAACTAATAAGCAAGCATATCACGCGTTTTGAAAAAGAAATTGAAAACGAAAAAACGCAGATGTGGCTGCACAGGGCTGACAGAAACTCCATTCAGAAAGAAATGCGAAAACTTCAGAATAACCTAGCTGCTCTAAGACGGAGAGCAGATCCTGCCCACATTCAAGAGATGGAGATTAAGAGGGAGAAGCTGGCGGAAGAAATAATCAGTTTAAGGCAGAAGCTCGGCACAAATCAAACAGACATTTCAACGCTTCAGTCACAATTCGATAACGTCTTAAGGGTTGGATATAAGAACGCCAAGATTCAACTTGCAAAGGTTGAACAACAGCTGAGAAAAGTTGAAAAAGAAGTAGAGGCTGCGCTGCAAGAGAGAGAATCGCTAAAAATAGAGCTATCGGAACTGGAAAAAAGCCGCATTGAGCTCTCTAGGACTGTTTTGTCAGCGAGGGAAGAATCCAAAAAATTCACAGTTCAAATAGATGACATAGACGAAGAACTGCACAAGCTTGACCCGGAATATGAGCAAGCCGACCGTTTGTTAAACCAGCTCCAACTAAAAATACAAACATCCTTGCTGCAGCTTGGGCAACATCAGAATCAGCTTAGACAATTTGGTTATGAACAACCATTAGAAGTGACACTGAAACAGGTTGAAGAAGCCGAAACATCAATGAGGATGATGGAGTTTGAACTCGAAAGAATAGGCGCAGTAAACCAGCTTGCCTTGTCCCATTATGCTGAACAAATTTCGCGCTATAAAGAGCTGTCGTTAAGATTAAATGAGCTTGAAAGAGAAAAACAGGTAATCCTACAGTTTATGGATGAAATCGAAAGCAAAAAACGCAAGATCTTCATGGAAGCATTCGAAAAAATAAATCGGAATCTGCAAAAATACTTCTCAAAGCTCACTGGCGGCGGAATCGCCACATTGAAGCTTGAAAACCCTGATGAACCGTTCTCAGGCGGCATTGACATGATTGTTCAGTTTCTCAACAAGCCTTCAATAGTCGTGAGTGGAGCCAGTGGTGGCGAACGCTCAGTTGCAGCTGTTGCCTTCATATTTGCTCTCAAGGATTTTACCCCTGCATCCTTCTACATCCTCGACGAAATAGATGCACATTTGGATGCTTTCCACGTGTCAAAACTAGCCGACCTTCTCTTGGAAGAGTCAGAGAAAACTCAGTTTATAGTCCTTACATTAAAGCCTGAAATGGTTGACAAAGCGCAGAAAATCTACGGGGTTTATGAGCGCAACGGAGTTTCAAGCGTTATCTCAGCAAAATTCTTAGAGGTGCCAAGTTAATGGCTGCAACCATTAAAAAACCGTTTTATCTCCGTCCCCCATGGAACATTCTCTTCGAGTTTCGCAAACTTGAAAAGCTTACTCCATGGAACATCAACATCGCATATTTACTTACAACATTTCTCGAAGAAATGGAAAAAGCCGGGCAGATAGATTTTAGGGCTTCAGGCGTAGCCCTCGACTCTTCAGCACTCATATACTTGATGAAGTCGAAGCTTCTGCTCAAACTTGAAGAACCACCGCCGCCACCGAAAGCTCCACAAGACTTTCTTCCCCCACCTCTATTTCTGCCGCTGCGACATGAGTTAACCTCGACAACCATAAGGCATTTGTTAGAAGTTTTAGATGACGTTTTAAAGGGTGAGAAACTCGTTCGTCCAGAAAAAACCTTTCCAGAGCCGATTCTTCCGACTCCTTCGGAGATTCTGCCACAACTAGATCTATACCTAATGGAAATTGAGCTGCAGATGGAAAAGCTCTACACATCCCTTTCGCAGAGGGTGAAAGGCACAGGAATAATAGAGTTTTCCACCTTGATGAGGGATATTGGACGGCTGGAAGCCATCCGCACGTTCATTCTTCTGTTGTTTTTGGCGCAAGATGGAAGAGTAAATCTATGGCAGGATGAAGAGTCTGAAGAGATATACATAGCTATCAACCTTGTTTCCCTAGGATCCAAATAATGTAAGCCACAGGTCGCAAACGTGTCTCTTGAAGCTCAAGATCACTCCCAAACCAAGCATGCGCACTCGTATTATCTTGTTAAACTTGTTTTTTTGGTTTGGGAAGGAGTTGGAGTATTATCAACCCCATGATCATAAAAATTATGCTGAAGGGAAAAACGAACCAAACATCAGACAGCTCTATGACTCCTGCAACTAAAGTCGGTGTGAAAGACGCTATCAACCCTTCCGTGAAGAAGTAAATGCTGTAACTCAATCCTCTTTCTGATTCAGGCGTAATAGCGGCTACAATAGTGTTCATAGGCGACCACAAAGAATTGCTGAACAGCGCATAGACAAGGTAAACGAGTACGAGAAGATAAACATGTGTCATCAGTGATAGAATAGAAAGTGAAACCACACAGCCCAAAACAGCCCAGCTAAGCGCCTTCTTTGCACCTGTCCTTTCCGTCATGTAGCCGCCGGCCAGAGAGCCTACTATTCCCATGAAGGGCCCAAGCCCGAAGATCAAACTGGCTGTGGACTCAGAAAGCCCTCTTGTACTCACGAAATACGTAGTCATAAACGTGGAAATCCCAGTGGAGCCGACTTCTCTAATGCCTATTGCAACCAGAAAAATCAAGAGCGGGGCGGAAAAAATAAGAGACAATTTCATGAGTCTCTCTTGCTTTTCGATCTCAGTTTTATCTGTTGGCTTGGTTTTGAGCTGTGGAGACCTTAGTAGTATGAATCCCCAAATAAGGATTGGAAATGCCCAGAATAGGTAGGACCATCTCCAGCCTAGTGTTGACAAAAACACGGCGAGGCTGACGACACCTGCGGCTGAACCTAGACTTCCGAGAGCATTTTGGAAGCCAATTGACCTACCCATTCGTTCGGGCTTCGCAAATCTGCTTATTTGGCTCAGTCCTGAAATATGGTAGATTCGGGATGCAATCTTCATAAGGGATACGCCAAGCACTAGCATCCAGAAATTGTATGTTTGGCTTATCAAAAGTGCTGAAAGGCCCTCTATTAGCATGCTGGCAAACAACAGGTGATTTGTGCTAAAACGGTCTGCCAAGAATCCGGATGGAATATTCATCAGAAGCGTAAAAAGGCTTGGAACCGTAGCCACCAAAGAGGCTTCGAGTAGGCTCAATTGGAATTCTCGGGTGATAACTGGGATGAGAGCAACCTGTACGAGAAGATAAGTTTCAAGGAACATGTGCGTTACGCAGATCATCCAAAGAGGCTTTTCCATCCGTTTACTCGCCAAACAATCCTTTGAAGTCCCAGAAATAGAGGAGCCACAGATAAAAAGCTTGACTTAAAAATTTACGTTCCTTGATGGTACTGCACACACTTCGATTCTGTTCAGATTTTTTGCTCCGAGGAATAGGAATATGAGCCCTACAATCCAACCTAGGGTAGTTTGAGGCAATAGAACATACATCAAGCGTGTAATCTGATTCATACTATAATAATCTGGAATTATCCTTATCAAACCAAACAGAGAGACCAAGAACAAGCCGATCGAAACAAAAATGACTATTAAGATGTTTGAAATGAACTTTCCCGACTTTTCTTATTCTCTTTTCACGTTCCTGAGTCATGTTTTGACACCTTTCACCACAGAAGATGGTGTGCTTACTCAGTCTAAGTTTGCTCTTTCTGAATTCTAAAATTTAGTTCTTGAAGTCTTGGAATAACTCGTAAGTGGATGCGGCTTTTGTACCAAAGCGTACCAGAACATTTTTTAGTTTTGTCAAAAAGGCGCACGCGAAGTATAAAATACTTCCTCAAGTAAAATGAACGTATCAGTGATGTTTGTGAACGGGAAAGACGTTTTGGAAAAAATGAAACGAGATGAACTAGTATTATCTATGAGCTTAAGAGTTGGTATGGGAAATCCATCGATCGAAGTTGCGAGCAAACTTGGCTTTGACTATGTGTATTTTGACTTTGAACACGGTGTTCTTGAGGTTGAAACTTTCGCGCAACTGATAAGAGAGGCTCGTCTTGCCGGTCTAATAGCTTTGTGTCGAGTACCTGGACTTGACGTGGCTTTCGTCAATCGGGTTCTTGATGCTGGTGCCAGCGGGGTTGTTTTCCCACATGTAAAGACGAAGCAGGATGCAATCAGAGCTGTGGAATTAACAAAATACGGCACTTCAGAGACTCCCGTCGGCAAACGCGGGTTTGAACCCGCTTACGGACTGCCAAAGCGTGACAATGAGAGCTGGGACGAGTATTTCAAGCGGGTGAATAAAGAGACTTTAGTCGGACTAATGATAGAGGACAAAGAAGGCGTTCAGAATATCGCGGAAATTCTGTCCGTTAAAGGAATAGATTTCATCTACATAGGCAAGATGGACATGGCGTTTTCTTATGGCGTTCCCTTCACACCGCGGGCTGGAAGGGATGATCCTGTTATCGAGAAGGCTGTCACGAAGATCTGCGCTGAATGTAAGAAGAGAGGAATACCCGTCAGATTCAGTGTTGGGATGGCTGCAGAGGATGTCGTTGAGAACGTGAAGAGATGGCTCTCGAAAGGAAGATCCCACTTGTTCATGGTAGGTGACGTAACTCTGCTCATGCAGGGCGCTAGGCATTACGTGAATACATTGAAGAAAGGCTTAAAGAAGTAAATGGTGAAATAAGTGCACGCATTTATGTTCATAAGGTACTCAGCTTCTCAGTTCGGCTTGATCTTCGTTCCATCCTGAAATTTTCATTATTGGCTGTAAGACTTTCTTGCCATGTTTCCATCGATAATACAGCGCGTAGGCAACCATTGCTGCAAGCCTTATTTTCCATTGAAGACCTTTTGATACGAAAACCTTTATGTTGCGTTCCCAGCATGTGGCTATTAGCTCCCATTGTAGTGGCGTTAAATGTTTCAGATCCATGTGTCGTGCTTCTCTGAGCATGCAGTCTTCTTCTGAAGTAAACAGCAGGGGCACATAGAATACTTTGCTATGTCTCAATTTATCTAATAGTTCAAGCGTCGCAATCGTATCCTTCTCGGTTTCACCAGGCAATCCAATGATTAATGTTGCCAATGGCCAAATACGGTTCTCGTTCATAATTCCAATTCCCTCCGTCACGATGTCATGCCACTCCTTGGGTTTGTACGGTAACATCTTGCCTTTCATATGTTCATTCATAAGTCGAATGCTTCCTGTCTCTATGCCGATTTCGACCGAGCTATGTCTAGTGCCATTTGTAACCCAGTTCGCTTTCTCAAGAAGAATTAGACCGATCTCTTCGATCATCTCAGGATCATAGACAACAGGTGCCAACGACGCATGAGCGGGTTGAATATATTCGACTTCAGGCACAGTCGCAATTGATTTAATCAACGTGACAAGGGCTTCACGATTTGGCAGAAACTTTCCCTTAGATCGGTACAAGAAGATGTCGTCACTGGCTAAAATAATCATTTTTGTGCCATTTTTCGCGTTCAACTTCACTTCTTTCAAGATGTGTTCTAAAGGAAAGGAGTAGCTTCTTCTCAACGTTGGCGAGCAGAACTTACAGCCACGACCACAACCGCGTGTAATCTCCACGTTGCCAAAAATCGACGGGTGTACGATGCAGGGAATTTCCTCTGGATTAGGAGATTCGGTTTTAACTACTCGAGGAAGCTCCCCGCCATTGAGAGCCATACGAAAAATTTTCAACGCAGTCTTCTCACCTTCGCCCATAACGATGCAGTCTATTCCATATTTCCTCTGTAACTTCGCCTTGTGAACTTGCCAAGCGCCTGAGCCCCCGAGAATTATCTTAGCACCCCATTTTCGAAGAATTGGCTTTCCTATTAAGTCTCTGAATTCAGCAGCTGCCACGGGTTCTCCGCCAAAGCCCACAAAAGATGTGTAAGTTCGACTGACAAAACCTATTCCGGCCGCCTCCATAGAAGAAATTCCAACAACTTTCGTTTTCGGTCCCACAACCTCCTTCAAGTAATCGGGATGCACCACCGCAACATTTTCTGCGCCAAATTCCCTAACTAGTATGGCTTCAATCTTACGCATTCCATAGGGCGCATATTTGGCAGTGCCATCTCCATTGTTGGGCACCGGCGGATACCAATATTTTCTGAGTAATCTTCTGGGGACGATGCCAGTTGGAAACCCTCCTGTGAACGCCCGAAAAGGACTGAGTCCAAAGTCGCTCATGTAGGCAGCTGACGCTGTGAGCACGATAGGAACTCCTTGAGACTGTGTGTCGACAACGTTTCTCAGAAACATATAGCTCGCAAATACACAGCTCACTTTAAGAACTTTGCGCGTGTTAGAGGCGATATCACGCGCGCAGCTCATTTAACACGTTCATTTTTATGGAACCACGAATCGTAATTTCAGCTCTAATAAAAAACATAAAAGCCTTTCTACCGCAAGACAAAATTTGTGAAAAAGAATGGAGAGACCAGGAGAGCACGCGTTTTTGTTTTTAAGATTGGATTGTGAAAAGTGTATTCTGTCGCACAAAACCGATAATTGAAGCTCTCCCTTCTAGCAATAACTCTAAACTTAATATACACTTCTAACCGTATGACTTTACTGTTAAATGCTATTGCCGATATACATAATTGTTGGAGATCTAAACATTGCAGAAGACGGAAAAACAAGCATTTAAGCTGGATGAGGCTTCCCAGCAGAAACAAGCCGCAGAGAAAACTCAACGGGAGCTAGCCCTAGTGGAAGCCGCGTTATATGTTGCTGGCCGTCCACTAACGCTCAAGGAATTGTGTTCTGTTTTGAAAACTCGCTCAAAAAACAAGGCTAGAAAACTTGCGAAAACACTTATGCGAGAATACGCAAGCAGAAACACGGCTCTTGAGGTTCTAGAGTTGAAGGATGAAAGATACGTTTTACAGTTGAAGGCTGAGTTCACGCCTCGTGTCAGAAAACTCGTTAAGAGACCGCTGCTTTCCACGGGTCCGTTAAAAACGCTTGCCTACATAGCTTACAGGCAGCCGGTTTCTCAAAAAAGGGTTGTTGATGTGCGGGGGCATCATGTCTACGGTCACATTAAACTGCTGAAGGAGATTGGTTTGGTCGTGGGTGAAAGAAGGGGACGTTCAAGTGTTCTGAGAACAACTGAGTATTTCGCTGACTACTTTGGCTTAAGCCGCGACCTCTCAGCCATGAAAAGACAGTTAAAGAAGGTTTTCCAACGGGAAATGGCAGCTGAGAAAAAGTGAAAAACCTCTAAAGGCAAGACGGATAGCTTTATATTTTGAATAACGGTGATAGTGAACACTCAAGTTTAACAACTAAAGGAGAAGTAGAATTGTCGGTTTGGCACGGTGACTTGAAAAAGAGAAAGCCTTCAGGCGGTAGAAAGAGATCCTATAGAAGAAAGAGGAAATTTGAAAAAGGTTCGTTTCCAGCAGAAACCATGCTGGGCGAGCCGAAAAGGAAGGTTGAACGTGAAAGAGGTGGAAACACAAGAATCAAAATCTTAAGCGACAAATACGCGTGCGTAACTGACCCTAAAAGCGGAAAAACAGAAAAAGTTGAGGTTGTACGCGTTGTTAAGAATCCGGCAAATGTTGATTACGACCGCAGAGGCGTAATAACAAAAGGCGCGATCATAGAAACTCCCAAGGGGTTGGCCCGTGTCACCTCGCGTCCAGGACAAAACGGGATAATAAACGCTGTTCTAACAGGTGAAGAAAAGACGCGTTAAGCTTATTTTGTTACGGATGCACCGCGGATTTCCAGTAGTTGCTTCGCAATCTTTTTGATTGTCTGATTTTTTGTCTTCTTTTTCGTCACAAGGAGCATACCTTTTTTCAGCCACGGCGTCTTCGGATAGCCAGCATCCAACACAAGTTCATAGTCTAAGCCCAGTTTTTCCACGGCTTCCTTCATCTCTGAAATTTTTGGAGAAGGCGCAGCCAAACTTTTGGGGATTCGCCTTCCGTCACTTCTCGTTTTTGTTGAATCGAAATAGGCTGGCCATATGATTATCTTATCTTGTTCGCGCATGTCTTTTTCCTCTCCTACTATCTGTGGGTGTAGTAGGCTGTTAACCTCATATTAGCCTCGTCAACTCTTGCGAAGCCGAACCTCTCAAACTGTATTATATCGTTTGCCTTTAACCCTTTGCAAGCACTCTCAGCGATTCCTTCAGCTGTTGTTGCGTCTGGCATGACAACTTGGCAGGGCATGTCAGCTCCGATTGGTATCCAATGAATCAATGGTGCGTCAGCCTTTCTTGCTTCTTCGTAGGGTTCGCTGATGAAGGATGCCTCAGGGGAATACGCATTTGTCCTCTCAATTTTTATGTTGAATAACCCCATAAGCCGTATCACTTTTTCAACTTTCAAAGCATCTATGTCGCTTCTTGAAATCCACAAGGCTACGGAATTATCGTCTCCTTTGGGTGTTATTGTGTATTCCCTGAATCCTCTTTCGGGCTGGTCTGGATGCAGACGAAGTTTCGCTGTAAACGTTTTCGGAATGTTTCTGACTGTCAGTTGTGTTGGATTGTGCACGAAGAAATATCTGTCTGCCTCTGGGTCTAGGATTTTACGGTTATGAGCGTACAAGTTTTCCCAGCTCAAAACAACGTCTGAAGTTTT
>JAOUPS010000080.1 GCA_029879735.1 Candidatus Bathyarchaeota archaeon
ATAAAGGATGAAAATATTCTTCTAGCTGTTGGCATGTTCTCGATTTCTTTGGGGATTCTTATCGGGCGGTTTTTACATTTTGAATATTCAGGCTTTGCTGTTTCAGATTTTGTAGAAGGCGCGCTGGTGGGGCTTTCTTTGGTTTTAAATCTCATGTATCTAATAAGAACGAGGTTAAAGAAAAGCGACTAAATAACAGTTCTAATTGGGAGAGGTATAGGAGGACAAAACGATTAAAGTTGTGATTAAGGAATGCGAATGAGAAATATAGCTTCCTTGCTTATTATCTCACTTCAATTTTTGATTGGCATCTATTTTTATCCTCAGATGCCTGAACAGATAGCAATTCATTGGAACATTAGCGGAGTAGCTGATGGTTATTCCTCAAAGGTTTGGGGATTATTCTTAGTGCCACTAATTTCAATCGGATTGTTCTTACTGTTTTTTGTGATTCCAAAAATTGACCCTCTTAAGAGCATTGAAAGATTTGGAAAGTATTATTGGGGATTAGTTATTCTGTTGCTTGTTTTTATGCTATATGTAAATTCCGTAGTGATTTCTTGGAATATCGGATTAAGGTTTGGCATGTTTCAGGCATTAGCTCCAGCTATTGGCGTTTTGTTCTATTACCTTGGCGTTGTTACCGAACATGCGAAGAGAAACTGGTTTGTCGGCATTAGAACCCCTTGGACTTTAAGCAATGCGGTAGTGTGGAATAAGACGCATAAGTTTGGGGGTAAACTGTTCAAAATTTGCGGAGTCCTAGCAGTTTTTGGAATAGTTTCGGAGTGGCTCGGTCTCCTATTAATAATTGCTCCTATATTATGCGTAACTGTTTATCTGACAGTCTATTCCTACTTTGAATATCAAAAACAAATACATGCTTCATAAATTACTAGTTTAATTGTCCTAGTAATTGATTGAACCGTCTTAAACAAAAAAAGGGAACGTTGAGAGTCGGCTTGTCCCACTTCATTCGCCACGCTCAAACAGCAAGTAATGATTAACATTGTATGCCATCGGTCCAGCACCCATACCAGCCACTTGATAGGTATAGAGACGCCAGCCCTTCCTTTGGTATTCCTCAATTGTTCTGCCGATATCCTTGTGATGCTTAACTTCCACGCACATCCATTCTTTCAACTCAACATCACCTTCGCAGCACTTTAGAATAAACCGGCCCATAAAAATTGTATGACATTTCTCAATTGATTAGGACATAGAAGCAGATACAACAAGCTTAAATCTCGAAGAATCAACTAAAAAATTCAATGAGGATAGGATAGAATGACTTGGTGGCGTATTGGAATGAGTTCAAGAAATGATGAAGAAGAAAAACAAAGAAGGATTAATTGGGCTGTTTGGTTACCAATACTTGTGGCAATTATTGGTGCCGCTATTTGGTTTTTTCTTTTTGTAATACTAGATTTTGGGGGGTAGAATTCTAGTCCCAAACAATTAATAAATTGACACAAGGAAAGCCAAGAAATCCTTGAAAGAAACTTGAATGAGACTAATTGGTTGAACTTTGAGGATGAAAGAATTTTCTATCCATGTTTAAATAGCGCTTCAACATCTATTTGTTTTGGAGAAAAGAAATCTGTCATGTGAAGACAGAGTTCGGGAGACATCTCTACTTGACAAGGTTTTACTTCAAACCAGCCTGATGCAAGTCAGCTTCAACTATCTGACATGTGGTTAAAGCTTGTTGACTTTCCGAACTTAGCAATCCACTAGTTTCCCGCCCATGCTTGAAATAGCATTTTACCTCTATTTTTGTATATAAGGCAAAAAAGGAGAACACTTACAGCCTATTTTCGTCTGAAAACGCTTTCTTGCCCTTCTTTTTTGAATGAAATGCATATATACATGTTAAAGTACCTTAAGAGAATTTTGGAGGAAAAACGGATGTGTGGCTATTCAGAGGAAGAGGAAGAAGAGGAAGAGGAAGAAGAGGAAGAGGAAGAGTGGTAAACAATGCCTAAGAAAAAAGGAAAGAAAAAAGGAAAAGGGAAGAAAGAGAAATAACAAGCTAACTGAAGTTTCTTCCACTCCCATTTTCTTTTTCTATCTTATGTTTATGTGTCTCTCATCTTAGTTTTGTTAACTTCCTCGATCAAGGCAGGCAAATCTGTGAGCGATGTGATTATGTAATCTGCTCCGGATGCAATCAAGTTCTTTGTAGACGAAAATCCAGTGGGCAACCCGACAGCTACAGCATTTAGCTCACGGGCGCATCCCATATCGTTAGTTCCGTCTCCAACAACTATGGCTTCGTCTGGCTTGACCCTTAATGTCTTTAAAACAGCTTCGAGGTGTTCACCACTGGGCTTAACATGTTTGACGCTGTCCCTTGGAATCACGGCGTCGAAAAAGTCTGCCATTCTGAAACGTTTCAAGATGTAATTCGTGGATTTTTCACCGTTAACCGTGAACAAACCCATCTTCAACCCCATCTTCTTTAACGTCTTAAGGGTTCCCGGCACGCCTGGAAGGAGGCCTGTTTCCTTCGCAGCTTCCAACTCATACTTTTCAGCTATCGCTAACACTCTGGTGAAAATTTCCTTCGCCGCAGTTGATTTGCCGTTGTTTTTCAGGAAGATTTCAGCCTTTTTCAGCATTTCAAATATGCTTTCATTTGTTGATAGGATCGAGGCTGGCAACCCCTTCTTCATGAGGAAACCTCTAGCATCTGCCCTAACGGCTCTGTAATCTATGTTAAAGTCTGCAAGAGTTCCGTCAAGATCGAAGACCACGGCTTTTATCGTCATCGCATCCTCACCTTTACGTACTTGGATTCGAAGCCTTTAGTCACATCTAGGAGAGATATACTTTACGGTAAATTGAATAACCAACCTTCCACACAATATACGTGATGCTTATGAGCCTTGAAGAATACGCAAGAGAAAGGCTCTGGCCCGTACTCATCGAAACAGTTCAAGCCATGCCCATGTATTTCCATCACAAGGCTTATACAAGAGAAGTCATCCTTCACGAAAAACCGGATATAAAGCCAAACGAATTGGCTGCAAGGCTGAAGATACCATTGGGAGAAGCCCTAGTGATTCTGCATGAGTTGAAGAATCAAATTACATGAACCGCTGAAGCCTTAAATGATAAGTAAACTCCTGAGCCTTTCTTGAGTTTCATCTCTAGGAATGACCTTTTTGTTATCAACGCGACAAAGGAGGCGGTATCCACATTAACTGTTAAGCTTACAAGGGAGCCCATATCAACAAAATCTATGAGCTTCCCTTTCAACGTGTTCCGTATACTTGATCTAAATGAGCGTTTAGACACGATTATGTCGTCGGGTCTAACACCAACCACACAGTTTTCAACTTTCTCGGTCACAGCTTCAACTGTAACTCCGCCTATGTCAATTCTAGCGACGCCCCCATGGTTCTCAAGGATTTTTCCTTCGAACAAGTTCTCGAATCCAACGAATCTAGCTACAAAGTCGTCCTTAGGCTTGTGGAAAACCTGTTCAGGTGAACCGGTTTGAATTATTGTTCCGTCCTTTATAACTGCCAAGCGGTCAGCGAGTATGAGGGCTTCAACTTGGTTGTGTGTAACGTGAACCGTTGTTATCTTCAGTTCTTCGTGTAACTTTTTCAGTTCATTCTGCATTTTCTTCTGCGTGTTAACGTCCAAGGCGCTCAAAGGCTCATCTAAAAGAAGGATTTTGGGCTTTATAATCAAGGCTCTAGCCAAAGCGGTTTTCTGCTCCTCACCCCCGCTGAGCGTCATTGGAAGTCTGTCGCGTATACTTGAAAGCTCCATGAACTCCAGCACTTCTTTAACATTTTTTTTGCGTTCAGATTGTTGGATGTTATGCATCTTAAGTCCAAACTCAACGTTTTCAGCGACAGTCATGTGAGGAAACAACATGTATTCTTGAGGAACAAAGCCTATTCCCCTTCTTTCAGGCGGAAAAGCAGTGACATCCACGTCGTTAATCCATATTTTTCCAGAGTCAGGCTTATGGAAACCAGCTATCAACTCAAGCAGCAGCGTTTTCCCGGCGCCAGTGGGTCCCACTATGACAAAGTATTCATCGTTTGCAACCCTTAAACTGACATCAGGTATCGAAAAGTTTTTCCATTTTTTTGACAGCCTTTCAACGCGAATGCTCACAGTTCTCACTTTCACCTTGTTTATCTTAATATACGGGTTTGAGAGGTTTTGCTGTAACCAGCTTAATTATCACAAATATTACCACTGCTGTGATTATTAGCAATGCTGTTATGGCAACGGCGGCACCTAGTCCCTGATTTCCGAAGACATCGTAAAGGTAGACTGGGGCGGTTCTTGGAACACTGGCCAAAATGATGACCGCGCCGAACTCGCTGATAGACCTAGCCCAGGTGAGTAGGCATCCGGTCAAAATTCCTCTAAAGGCAAGTGGAAACGTAACATGCAGGAAAGCCTTGAAGTTTGATGCGCCGAGACTGCGGGCAACCTTTTCCACATCTGGATTGATCGCTTTAAACGCGTCTTCCGCAGACCTAATCATGAAGGGAGAGCTGACAAAAGCCATTGCTAACACGATGCCGAAAAGTGTGTCGACGAAGTTTATGCCGATGCTGGAGAAACCGGTGCCTATCATCGTTCTCGGACCGAAAAGCAGTAAAAGCGCTATGCCTGCAGCGTCATGTGGAATGAGTATTGGAAGGTCTATGGAAGCGTCAATTATGCTTTTTCCGGGAAAATCATATCTCGCAAGAGTGTATGCCAACGGAACACCAAAGATGAAAGTGAAAAGTGTGGCGAGGAAGGCTGCATAAAAGCTCATGAATATAGCATCCCTTGCTTCAAAGCTCATAAGTGCTGAACCCAGTTTATCAACAGATAATGCCACCGTGTTGATTATTGGTAGCAAGATAAAAACCAGCATGAGGAAACCGAAGATTGCTGAAGCGATTATGAAGGGGCTTCTCTCCCTAAGCCATCCCTCTTTCATGATCCTTCACTCCGGCAATTCCTTAACAAGCTCTTCAAGTTCTGAGGGAACCCTTGCTGCATCATCCGTGTAAGCTGGATACATGGAGTTTTGTCCACATTCCTCAATCATGTTTCTTCCGTCCTGACTCAGCATGAGCTTGATGAAATCCATTGCCTCGCTTACATGTTGAGCGTTTTTAGGAATTGTTACTCCATAAAGTATCGGTGCACCAGTTATTACCATGTGTTCATCACCTTTAGAGATTGTTACGTTGACACTTGCATAATGGTCGCGCATTGTCCAGCTGCTTAGGTTTATTTCATCAGGCAACTCCACGTAATTCAGATTATGTTGAACGGCTACCGACTTGTACTCGAAGGCATAATCGATCTGGCCGGACTCCAAAAGGGCCAGAAGCTCAACAGATTTCGGTCTTGCAACGGTGTTACTATGCTTCCACAAGGTCGTGTTAATGTATGGATTGGAATAATAAATCGAGGCTAGTTCGAAAACCATTAGTGCACGGTAGCCACATGGATCGCAGTCAGGGTCAGACCTTCCAATGGTTACATCCGCTCTGCTGAGTATCTCATACCAGTTGGTTGAACTAATTTCGTTGCTGTATTTGCTTCCATCCGTATAGGCTATCACCATCTCGTTAGAAGCGAAAATTATGACCCAGCTTGCGTGACCATCATACATCCTTTTCGGAATAAGATCGTAGTCTGCCACCGCTAATACGTCGCAGCTTCTGTTCAAGTCCGTTATCTTTCTTATCGCGTCAACACTGCCTGAAGCCTCAGAAGCTATACGAGCTCTCGGATATCTGTGAGAAAATTCTTCGCCTGCTTTCTGCATCGGCACCGATAAGCTTCCAGCATGAAACATTGTTAGGTAATCGGGGAGCAGATATCCAAGCCAGTATGCATAGATGAAACCGCCCAGCGTAATCGCCATGAGCATTGTTATTGCTGCGATAGTTTTTTTCGCTGGCACCTAATCACCGTTATGTTTTTCTATTCATATCGGCTAAACTTATAAACATTATGCGACAATAACACAAACGGAATGCTCACCCGCAAAAAACGCAAGCCCTCATGCAAAATCTGGATAGAATACAAAGGAAAGCCAGTAATAGGCAAAGGCGGAGCCGAAATTCTAAAGCAGATAAAAAAGGAAAAGTCGATTTCAAAGGCTGCTGAAAAGCTCAGCATGTCGTATCGTTACGTTTGGAATTACTTACAAAAGATCGAGAAAGCCCTTGGAGAACCAGTTTTGGAAACCTACAGAGGCGGCAAATCTGGCGGGGGTGGTGCAAAACTAACCAAGCTAGGTGAAAGTTTGCTGGATGAGTATAGACGTGTGGAGGGTTATCTGGGTGAGGTTCTCTCCGACGAGGAGTATTGGGAGGCTGTTGGGCTGAAGATAAGTGCGAGAAACCGTTTGAAAGGAAAAGTCAAAGCCGTAAAGAAAAATGCTATCACCGCAAAAATAAAAGTTGAGATAAAAACGCCAACGGTTGTGACAGCGTTAATCTCAACGGAAGCAGCTGAAGAGCTGAACATAAAAGTTGGCGACGAGGTTGAAGCGGTTATAAAGGCAACGGAAGTCATGATAGCAAAATAGGCTCATGAACCACCAAAAGGGCGAATGTGGCAGACTACGAGATAGACGGCGAATCGCTGAGGCTGGACTGGTTCGTACTCAAAAACGTTAACACATGCCAGACTACATGTCCTATATATCTTGGCGTTATCCTCCCATTAAATAGGTCATGAAACTTGCTTACTTCAGTTCGCGCCCGAGTTAGTCAACTCTTTACTAATTTTGAAAACTAAAAAGAAGAGGAATGCAAAGTATCACGACTTTTTCTTTGGGGGACTCTTTGGTTGACTCTTAGACCACTTTCTGGTGATTGCATAGACGATGACGGCGCCGATGATGAAGCCTACCGGTGTCCCAACGCCGAGATATAAGTTTCTTGTCGCCTCGACCTCGCGTTTCACGTTAACTGTTGTCACCGATATCGCTGTTTCATTAATGTTTCCGGCCCTGTCGTGGGCTACTAGTTTTATTGTGTGTGTTCCGTCTCCCACCTTGGTGGCATCCCATAGGTGTGTTTCCCCGGTCACGTTAAACACGACATCGTCAATAATCAACTGTGCTAACTTCAGGTTTGTGTCTGTGGCTGTGAAGTTTATAGTTGTTGTTCCCGTGAGTTCAGTTCTGTTTAGCTCTGCGGCATTTGTTATGTCAACCGCAGGCTCAGTGTTGTCAACTGTGACTGCTATTTCGATGGTCTTGCTGTTGCCAGCGTTGTCGTCGACGATGAGTCTTATCCTGTGGGAGTCATCCTCCAAAGTCGTGGTATCCCATGAATAGGTCTGTAGGTCACTAACAGTCCAGTTCTTGACTGAGGTCCCATCGACGTATAGCTTCATTAGGTTGAGATTAACGTCGTATCCGTAGATAATAACTGTGTAGCTGCTCCTCAGATAGGCATTCTCGGCTGGCTCTCTGATTTCAGCAGTTGGTGGGGTGTTATCAACCGTGACCATTCTTTCGATCGTTTCACTGTTTCCGGCCTTATCCATGACCATTAATGTCAAGTTGTGGTTTCCATCTGCCGCTTGAGTGGTGTTCCAAAGGTGGAAAGTCTTGTCGGTTACGTCTGACAGTGCCTTTCCGTCGAGTAGAAGGGTTGCGCTTTCGAGGTTGTCATCGCTAAAGCTGAAGGTGATATTTAGTGTTCCAGAGGCAAACGTGTCTTTCTCAGGTGATAACAGAGCGGCTGTTGGAGGCGCGCTATCGATAATTAATGTTATGGATGTTTCTGCATCGTTTCCCGCCAAGTCAAACGCCAACAGCTTAATGGTGTATATCCCGTCTTGGAGCTCCGTTGTGTTTAATGTAAACGATGTTTCTCCTGTTACGTTAAGAGGCCTATCATCTATGATTAGTGAAGCATTCGCAAGTCTTGGGTCCAGTGCCACAAATGTTACATCAAGAATTCCGGAAACAACCGTGTTGTTCCGTGGGCTGAGTATGCTCAACGTAGGGGCTGTGTTGTCTACGATTAATGGTAGGCTTGTGGAACTCTGCAGTCCCATGACGTCAGTGGCGGTCAGGACAATCACGTGTCTTCCGTCAGATAATGTGGTAGTGTCCATACTGAAGCTAGTTTCACCAGCGACATCCACTGGAGTCCCCCCGTCGATAGAGTAGGTCACGTTTCGAAGGTTCTTGTCGGTTGCGATGAAGGTGACTGTTACGTCTCCTGTGACCACCGTCTCTGCGTTTGGCGACGTAATCTCAACCGCGGGTTTTGTGGTGTCCACTGTTATCCGCACTGGGAACCATGTGGCGGAAACTGAGCCGTCGGTGTCTATGACGAAGATGTCTAGTTCATATACCCCCACGCCCGGGAGAGCTTCCATCGGAAACTCAATCTCTAACTGGTAGAGACCTGTCGCGTCGTTGTATGTGACGTTTGACACAAATACTGGCGACCATGTTTGATAGTCAAACAATGCGACTGTTACAGTCAGTTGTTCTGATGTGTCAACGCCCTCGAAGTCAGCGTCTGATAGGTTCAGGAGTAAGTTGCTTGTGACCAGAATCTGTATTTCGGGAATGTCCTCGTAAGCCAACCCAACTGACGCAGATATTATTGGCCTAGGATACAGGAAGCCAGACTGGTTTGTGGCAGGTTTGACCGATCCGACATCCATGATCATCTCGTCCAGCTTGATCTCCTCCCACACGGGCGGCTTGTCATCGATTCTGAACTGTTTTACGGGTGAGTCAACTATCTCGTAAGGCTGGGCTTCTGGATCTATCACAAGGATTCGTACACAATACAGTCCTTCAAAGAAATCTTCAGCGTCGGCCGTGGTGAAGTCTACCGAGACCTCAAATCTCCCTGTGACCGGATTCCAGTGTAAATTCGTAATGTGCCTGTAGCTGACGTAGCTCTGATCTGAATAGGAAAACTCGGGCATATAGGTGTAGCCGTACCAGTCTAGGTACAGGACCTCCGCCTGCACTGTCAAGTCTTGCGGTGGCGTCTCGAGATCTGAGACCCCTGCAGTTATCAGTAAGGTATCTTCCATAAGGGAAATCCCTGTGTCGCTTAGTGAAACGTCTGTGATCACAGGCATAGCGTTTCCGCCGTAGCCGCTTTCGAAGTGGCACCATACCTCGTGCCATGCAATCCAGTGCTCGTTGGCCTGAAGACCGATTATTTCCACATCCTCAAATGAGGTTGTGATGTTTGAGTACAGAGTGAAATCGTAGATATATGGTCCAAATACAAGTCCTGCTTCAACCTCTTCCAAACCTACCGAGGTATTGGCAAAGGTGTTTAGAAAAGGTTCGAGAGCGATGTTCATCGGTATCGGCGTTACGACCGTTAATAGGCACTCCTGAGAGAAGCCGTTGTACGATCCTACACCCCA
>JAOUPS010000141.1 GCA_029879735.1 Candidatus Bathyarchaeota archaeon
ATTAGACGAACTCCACAGTTTATGTCGTAGCCCACTCCCCCCGGACTGATCACACCTTCATCATAATCTGTTGCCGCCACACCGCCTATCGGGAAACCGTAACCTTCATGGCCGTCAGGCAATGTTATGGCATATTTATAGATTCCAGGTAAATGAGCCACGTTTACACATTGTCCAAGGGTTCTGTCGGTCCGCATTTTTTCCATCAAAACTTTGTCTGCAAAAACCCTGCCTGGAACCCGCATACCCGGTTTATACTTTGGAATACGCCAAGTAAAATCGTCTATCTTTTCGAGAGGAACTTTTTCCCTAGAACGACGGTTTCCTTCTTCCATCTGCTCACCTGTCACATAGGAAAATAAATAGCTTGATATAAACAATTTTGGCGTTTACACCAAAACAATCCTATTGCAGACGGAAATCACTAACATTTCCAAATTTCTCTACATATTTCAGAACGCCTTCTACACTTTGATTTAACACTTTTTTGCTATAAACCGGATGGTTTTTGATGTATTCAGCAGCTTTTTGGAGAGCCATATCACTTTCAAGTATTATTTTACCTATTGCTCTCAAGTTTTCGCCTTTCTCTATTCCTTGCTTCGCGATTTCCGCCCAAAGTTTAAGCTGATTTGCATAGGCCTGAAGTTTTTCCACGGCATCATGTGCTTTGCCAAAATGACTGTAATATAAGACCTTAGGTTTAAGGTTGATGAGTTTTTCCAAGGACGCCAAAGCTATGTCCATACGGAAGGGTGACGGCGTTGTCGGCACAACCACATCAAATTTATTCAGGTAAATACCAGCAGTGTCTCCTACGAAAATCCCTTGGTTTAATGTTTCATAATAGGCCAGATGGTGCGAAGCATGCCCAAGAGTTTCCATAACCTTCAGCTTTACACCGTTCCCAATATCAAAGGTCATACCTTCCGTTGCCACAATAATCCTTTCTTCCTGAACGGGCTCAGGTTTACCATACATCTCGGCTATGCTTCCAAGAGCTTCCCTTGATTGAGTCCAAAGTCTTTCCGGATTCGCTATGTGTGGTGCTCCCCTCTGGTGAACAACAAGCTCGGCTTTCGGCAAACATTTAAAAAGCGTTCCAGCACCTCCACCATGATCCAGATGAATGTGGGAAACAGCGACGTAGGCTACATCCTCTGGTTTCACGTTTAGCTCTTTTAAGCCGGAAAGCAGATTCTGCACCGTTGATACGGGTCCTGTTTCAACTATTGCTACATGCTTTCCTTTTAAAACATAGCTGGCGATGAAATTTTTAATTCCAACGGGTTCAAGGTCGATTAAATGTATGTGTTCGCCAACGTGTGTAATTTTCATTTTTTGCACCATAACGTTGTTTTAAGCTTAAAGATGGAATCTTAAAGTTGCCAACTGCTTAAATGTTTTCATCACGAAGAATTTTAAGCTGATTATTGTACTCTAATTGTGAACTCTTATGCTTCTTAGAATTGTTCGAGATTTAACGCCTGAAGAGGTAATGGAGAGAATCCAAAAGTTTGAGAAAGAACTTGGCATGAGCTTTGAAAGGTTTGAGGAGCTATTCTTAAAGAAAAAGCTTGATGCTAAGCTTGTAAGAACTTATTTTGAATGGGCTGAGCTTGTGGACAGCTATAAAGGCTATGTTGAAGACGGACAACTCGACTATACCGTCGAAGAAATTAAGGATTTTAAACCGGAACAAGTTGCTTTGCTGACACCAAAAAGGATACAGCTATTGTATCAGCTTGCCGCTTTACGAGTAGAATCAATAAATGATTTGGCTCAAAAAATAAGTCGGAATATTAAGAATGTGTATCAAGATTTGCAGGTGCTGAGCAAGTTCGGCTTTGTGAAAATGGACAAGCGCAGGAGACGAGCCATCATTCCAGAAACCCCTGTTAAAGAAATCACATTCCTACTACGTTAATAAAAGAAGAAAACAGCCACTTATATGTCAAGGATAAACCTTAACGTTACTTTGCTTGGTTCCTTAAGAATTTCCATAAGATGATACGTAACGGCTTTTACGCCAACTTTCTGCGGATGCTTCTCAGGATTGAATTTTTCTCCCCAAATTTTCGCTTCAAGCCAGAATCCATTTGGAGTTTTGTTTATGTTCAAAACTTCGAACTTAGAATAAAGCATTTCGTCTATGTCAGATTTTACGAGTAAAGCCTCAAGCCAACTATAAAGCAAAGCATACTCATCCTCAGCTTCAACCTCAACGTAATCCTCAATCTCCGCATGGACCTTTTCCACTTCGGTCATAACATCAAACATGGCGAGTGCAGCATTTTCAAAGGCTTCAGCTAAGTCTTTTCCATAAGCAGCAATGTAAGCGTCCGCCATATGCTCCAGAAACTCAAAGTTCCTTCTTTCAGACATTTCCAACCACAAAAGTAGTAAAAACTCCTAACTTTAAATCATTTTGTCCTTCTCAAGAGTGTAAAAGTATCTTGGAATTTTTGAATGGCAGCAACTGTTATTTTTACAGAGTTTTCTGCATCTTTTACGCTGAGCAAGGCTGTTGGACTGTGAATGTATCGTGTTGGCATGGATATGGCGCCGCTTAGAAACTCCTTTGCTTGTTGGGGATATGCGTGCTTCAGAAAGGATTCTAGAGGATCTTTCCGTCCTTCATGATGACTTTCCCTGTGTCAACTATCTCTATCGTTGCGCTTGGATGAGTCACGAAGTCCCAGTGCATGCTTGACTTCGAGGTTCCCCCGTAGCTGAAGTTTGAGCCAAAAGCAACGTGAACTGAGCCTCCCAACTTTTCGTCTGTGAGTATGTAGCCTATAGCTTTATCAATTGCTGGGTTGCATCCTATACCCAGCTCTGCAATGTTTGTTGTTCTGACCTCTTCCTCTTCTTTATCGATTTCCATGCATTTTTTGAAGGAGTCGATCATCAGGTCTCGGTTTGTTCCGGCTGTGCACTCGTCGAGGAGGAGCTTTCCATCCTTGAAGTGAAGTGTCACATCTTTTATGATCTTCCTGCTGAAACGGACATCTATGGTGATCGGACAGCATAGGGTTCCTTCGCCGAACGTTTCGTGCGGGGCGATGAAGAGTTCTCCAGCTGGCAGGTTGTTTCCCAGGTCGTTCATCTCGATGTCGTTATCGTCTATGATGCCGTCGTCTTCGTTTATGCGTCGTCCCTTGATCTTGCAGGTGAAGTCAGTACCCTTCGCATCTGTTATGTGGAGTACCTCTTTCCCCTGTAGACTTTTGGCTAGCTTGGAAGTGTACTTTTTCAGAGTTGAGGCAGGCACAACCATGCCCTCGATAATCAGACGTTCTAGATCATCGCAATCGACTCCATAGAACTTTGCGGCTTCGGGGGTCGGCCACCCTGCGTACGTCCACTTTTTGCCTCTACCGGTTTCCTCTCCATAAAGCTCCTTTCGAATCGGGATATTCGCCTTTCT
>JAOUPS010000008.1 GCA_029879735.1 Candidatus Bathyarchaeota archaeon
GATGGTACCAATGAACATAACCGTTGGAGTCCCTTCTGGAAACTGGACGATGTTAACCGGCTCAACCCCCCTAAGGACCGGGGGGAATTGGCCCTCTAAAAATGCTTCCGACGAGATCCTAGTTGGATCTTGTCTGACAGACTTGTGCAGTATAGCGGTTAACTCAACGGTAAAGATAGGGGACCATACCTTGACTGTCAGAGGGATTCTGGATACACGTTCTGCCATACTAGGTCGTATGATTATAATGCCTCTGGAGACGGCTCAAGAGATTTACCACTATCCGATGGTCGTTAGCATGATTGTTGCTAAACCAGAAGAAGATGTGGATGTCGATGAGGTGGCGGATCAAATCGAAAGCGAACTCAACAATCCTGTAGAACGCATCAAGGCTTTGACCAGCGAAGAAAGAAACAATTTGATCGACCCTCTCCTCGATGAAGTTGACATGTGGAACCTTGGAATATCAGGTGTGCTTTTTGTTACGGGCGTAACGATTGTAACGTTGGTCGTCATGATCAACGTGTCTGAAAGAAGGAGAGACTTCGCGACCCTAGACGCGTTGGGGGCTTCGTTCACTTCTAAAGTTCTTATCGTCTTGACCGAGATAGGATTTATTGGACTGCTTGGAAGCCTTATCGGAGTTTTCTTGGGCGCCGTTGCAGCCGTCACGATAATAAGTGTTTACACGAACATTCCCATCCATATGCTTTTTCCCGACATCTTTACCATAGTCTCTCCACTCTTACTCGCTAAAACCGTGGCTTGCATGGTGACAGCGAGTTGTGTTGCTGGTTTAATACCGGCAATCGCAGCAGCCAGAACAAGTATTGCAGACGTTTTGAGGGGTGAATATTGATCGTCAAAACCGTAGGATTAACACGCACTTATCGCCGTGGCTCCTCCCACATAGTGGCACTTAACAATGTGAACATGGAGGTAGAAGAAGCGACCTTTATTTCCATTGTAGGACCTTCTGGATCTGGGAAAACCACTCTTCTCAATCTTGTTGGACTCAATGACCATCCGACTTCTGGAAAAATTTTGTTCATGGACAAAGATGTCTCTCGTCTGGCTGACAAGGAACGAAGGAAAATCAGGCTTCAAAACATTGGCTTCGTATTCCAGACCTTCAACTTGCTACCCACACTCACAGCCTTGGAAAATGTTGAGTTGCCAATGGCTTTAGCAAGTGTCCAGCACAGGATGCAAAGGAAAAGAGCCCTCAAACTTCTAGGAAAAGTTGGGCTTACAGATAGGCTTCAACACCTGCCAAGAGAGCTTAGCATAGGAGAGACGCAACGAGTGGCGATAGCGAGAGCCATCGCAAATGACCCGTCATTAATCCTTGCAGACGAGCCTACCGGGGAGCTTGATTCAGAAACTGCTAAAGAAACAGTGAATCTGCTCTTTTCACTAAGCAGGGAACGTAAAACAACGGTGATTGTGGCGACGCATGATGAAAAGATAGTTGAAGTAGCAGACACGACTTATACAATTCAAGATGGCAAACTGAGGCTTGGAAGTTGACGCTGAGCCATTTCATAGTAGCGAAAAATCTGTGGATTTTATTCTCCCCTTCTGGTCTATGACGACTTCAAATCTTTCAGTCCATGGATGTCCTTGCAAGTCTATGGGACATGTGCCGTGGATTATCCAAACAGCATCCTTCTGCTCAATCGACACAACATCTATCTTTTTCGTGTTTTTCTTTTTCCTAAGGAATTCAACAACTATTTGTTGAGCAGCTTCTTCTGAAACAGCATTCACGCATGCTTTCCTCCACTGCCTTTTACTGTTTGCATGGGATGGCATTAAGGGTTATGAATGGAGAATCGTTAGTGAAATTAAACATAGGCTAGTTGTGTACACATCTTATTGCGATAAGTTCAAATTAACAAACAGGCGACTTTATCTCGGAACAGCAAGTTCGGAAAAGGAATGTAATGAGCGAGAAAAAAAGGATAATATTTCATGTGGACATGGACCATTTTTTCACGGCTGTTGAGGAAAGGGAATGTCCTGAGCTTAAGGGTGAACCAGTGATAGTGGGCGCTGACCCCAAAGGAGGAAAGGGACGAGGAGTCGTCAGCACCTGCAATTATGAGGCAAGAAAGTTTGGAGTAAGCTCCGGCATGCCAATATCAAGGGCCTGGAAGCTTTGTCCAGAGGGCATCTACCTTCCAGTTAACTATGGGCTTTATGAGAAGGTTTCCAGCGAAATAATGGGCATACTGCGAAAATACCCAGACAAGTTCGAGCAGTGGGGGATAGATGAGGCCTTCTTAGATGTAACCTCGAAAGTGAAGGACTACGAAGAAGCTGAAGCTTTAGCACACAAAATGAAAAACGAGATTTTCAAGAAGGAAAGGCTTACATGCTCAATAGGCATCGGTCCCAACAAGCTCGTCGCAAAAATAGCCAGCGACTTTCAGAAGCCAGACGGCTTGACAGCAGTTAAAGAGGAGGCTGTTGAAAATTTTCTCGCCCCATTGCCCGTGCGTAAGCTTCTGTGGGTTGGGCGGAAGACCGAGCAGAAACTGAAAAAAATTGGAATTAAAACCATCGGGGACTTGGCAAATTACGACTCCACAGTGCTGACTGAAACTTTCGGTGTCATGGGCACTCAGCTTTACTTGATGGCTAATGGAATTGACAGAAGCGAAGTTCAAGAAAGAAGCGAGGTCAAATCCATCAGTCGCGACATAACCTTCGAAGAAGATACTGCTGATTCCGAGTTCATCCTAAAAACTTTGGATAGGCTTTCGGAAGAGGTGCATAAAGACGTTTTGGAGCAGAACCTCTGTTTCAAAACGGTCACCGTTAAGGTGCGATACGAAAATTTTGAGACGCACACGCATAGCAAGACCTTACCGTTCATAACTAATCGTCTACAAGATTTGAAGAAGACGACAAGAGAACTGATGCAGGAGTATCTTAAGCCCGACAGAAAAATACGGCTTGTAGGTGTAAGAGTGTCAAACTTTACTTCAGCTCGAAAACAGAAAACTCTTGTCTAAATAGAACATTCTGTCAAGGTTGAATGAGGCTTCGAAATTTAAGGTACTTGCAATAAAATTCAAAAACAGGTTTTTTGTATATCCATTTCATCAGCCTAATGTCTCTGAATAAGCTCCACCCATATGTCTCTCTCCATAGCCTATCAAAAAGTTGCGGGTTGTTTTCAACAACTGCTTGCGCCGCCAATTTAGCATCCAAAAGAGCATACAATATGCCTTCTCCGATTATTGGGTTTACATGACCAGCAGCATCGCCAATCAACATCCAGTTAGGTCCTGCGAGTGGAATGCGGAATGTTTTAACGTCTTTGAGATTGGGAATCAAGGCTGTCCATCTAGATATTTTCTCTACACAGGGGTAATGTTGCTCAATGAACATGTCTAGTTGCCTTTTAAGTCCATAACAACGCGATGTTTCAGCGAAGCCTATGCCTAAGCTTGTGTGTCCAACTCTTGGAAACACCCAAATGTAGCCCATCCCATGAAACAAAAACCTTATAGTCATATCTTCTTTCTCTAAGCCCCCAACGAAATATCCATAGCAAATACCCTTATCGACCTTCCTCAAGGGCCCAATTATACTTCTCCTAACCAAACTGTTCACGCCGTCAGCGCCAATTAACGTTTTAACAATGTAAGGCCGCCTCGAAGTTTTGACTTTCCATAAATTCCCTTTTCTTTCTAAGGCTAATACTTTTTCTCTGATCAATTCGGCGCCCTTATTCACGGCCATATTTACCAAAAACCGGTCAAGTTTTAGTCTTGAAAAACAAAGAAGCTTGCTTTTTCTAAAACTAATGCTTAGTGGTTTTCCACTAGGAGGGATAAGGTGAATTCTATTTCGTTCGTTGCGTTCTATAGGAAGTTCCTTTAGGAGTGGGAAAACTTTTTGCGCTAAGGGTGATATGAGTCCGCCGCAAGGTTTTTCTCGTGGATGTGTATGGTCGAAGATGACCGGATAAATGTCATTTTCAGTAAGGCAGCATGCACAGTATGCTCCTGCTGGTCCGCCTCCTACAATTGCGGTTTGAATCATATCTCCTCTTATTCGTACTAGGTAAAACTGTTATAAGAGTTTTAGAAGGTAACTAGAGCTTGAATTCCCATCTGCACCAGAGATTTGGTGGATGCTTGTCTAGTGGACAGACTAGACAGTTCACTTCCACGTTCGGATTCAAGGTCTTTGCGAAGTTTTTCAAGGAGCCAAACCGAACTTTTTTGCATGGAAACTCGTCTAAACCCTTTTTCAAGCGTGCCTCTTGCGTTCTGCATCTGTCAATGCTTATAATAGCTCTGTTGTTGCTTACTTCAACTGTTTTGAAGGGCTGATCTAAAGCCCAGCTTGACCTCCGCAGAAGACTGATGATTGTTGGGATGTCCGCGTTTTCGCCAACTTGAAACATTTTTCGCAAATGTTTTGCCTCAATTTTAGCCATAATCTGCCAGACTCCAGCATCGATTTCTGTTGCGGCTTCAGTGCCGAACTTCTGTTCTATACCTAAAAAGTATAGTCCGTCAACTCTCCACAAGTTCCGAACTCGAAGAAAGAAGAAGTCAAGCAATTTTTCAATGGGCATTTTAGCAAGTATTTCACGGTCTTCAACGCTTCCAAGGGGATACTCGCTCATGTGCAACACCATGTGAAGATTAACAAGTTATATGAATTAATCTTTTAAACTTAACCAAAAATAGAAGAGGCGGCGAGAACGTTTGGAGCAGCTAATAAAAACGATTATCTTAGGCATAATTCAGGGGTTAACAGAGTGGCTTCCAATATCAAGCACTGGACACTTGAGGCTGGCTGACCATTTTTTGGGTTTAAAGGTTCCCATAATTTTTGACGTTATTCTACATGTTGGAACCCTAATCGTGGTTTTAGCATTTTTCAGAAGAGAAGTTTGCAAAATGCTGTCGGCTCTTGTACACTTAGATTTCAAAACTGAGTATGGGAAAATGGTGCCTTTAATAATTGTTGGGGTCACCCCTACAGTACTGATTGGCTTAATTTTTGGTAGCGTAATAGAAGATGCGTTTCAAAGCATCTTACCTATTGGTATAGCATTCATTTTTTGCGGGCTAATGCTCTACTCCATAAAGGGTGGAAAAGAGAAAACTGAGAGCATAAGCTATTCAACAGTTATAATGATCGGCATTACACAAGGCGTAGCCATAATCCCTGGCATTTCAAGAAGCGGAGCAACCATCGCGGTTGCGCTTTTGCTTGGAATCAAGCGGGAAAAAGCTTTTGAATTTTCTTTTCTACTTTCAATTCCAGCCATACTAGCCGCCTTAGGTTTAACGGTCTCTACACAGTTTGATGAGTTAGCATCTGCAGGGCTGGATCAGGTTGAAATTCTTGCAGGAGCAACCGTTGCAATGTTTGTGGGTTACCTTGCCTTAAAACTGCTTTGGAAAATCCTTGCTAAGAAAAAGTTTCACTTGTTTGCGTTTTATTGCTGGCTGCTCGGCGCAGTGCTGATAGCACTAATTTTAAGCGGCTTCTAACCATTTGGGCTTGCCTGATAGAAACTCTGTCAGAAACCTCGCAAACTCGCTGTTCTTCTTGTAAAGTTCTACGATTTCGTTGTTGACAAATACCCTGAATCCTTTGCGAAGCACTTGCGAAATTTTTTCAGCTACACCAGCGTTTCTGCCGCCGTCCTTCAATTTTTCATTTAGCAACGCCACCACATCCGTGTATTTCCTTCGAAGTTCCACAACCCATCTTCCATCTTCAATGTGGGGTCCGGAAACTGCGTTTAGGCTGCTCATGTGTTTTTGTAGGAATTTTTCGCATTCGCGTTCCTTTTCAAGGGGTGGCCCCAGATGCTTCTTAACCGGTGGAATGAAGTGTTGCTCAAGCTCGAAGATGAACATGTTAATGGTTTTTTCGTCGCTCCACGGTATGTCTCGCAAAACGTCGAAGCCGCTTAGTTGGACAAGTTTGTGTAGAGAGCGCTGGGACTTGTAGAGTTGCCCCCATAGAATGTCTGGAACCGCGTCGACTTTTTCAAAAGTTAGGAAGATAATCACTGGGCCGCGTTTCTCTAGTTTTTGTTTCAGCTCTTTCGCTGGTGAGGTAGCTGTTTTCGGCGGGTAAAAGAACTTCTTGTTTGGGCTCTTTAGAAAGGTTCGTGCAGCAGCTATGAAAGTGTAAAGTTTTTGAGGCTGTACTGCTGAGGCAACGTTTCTTCCTTTGTCTACTGGGTCAATTATCACCATGGGCTCTTTGAATAGGAGTCCTAGTTCGTTTTCTCTTCCTTCGTAATAACCCTCGATGTCGATGACTGTTCTTTTCTTGTGTTGTGCGAAGGCTTTCAGCGTGTTTACGAAGGTTTTATGGTGCAGGATTAGGAGTTCGCACAGGTAGCCGCTGAATCCTCCAACCTTGATTTCCGCGCCGTAAACACCTATTCCCTTCATGAACTTCTTTAGCAGACGCACCTCGCCTCTCATCTGCACTTCTAAGCGTTTCTTCACGTAGTCTGTGTGGAATGGTGTTCGGTCTGTGGCGCTTAACCATTCTCCTCGCTTGACCTTGTAGCACGGCACAATGTTCACTCTAGTGTTGTCGACTATTGCTTCTAAGTATGGGTGTTCAGCGAACCTTTCGATTTGTTTTGAGCCTTCCGTGGCTTTTCTGGCGATTCTTAGGCACGTATCTCCGAGAGACTTGCGAGGTATGGTGGTTGGCACACGCATGAAAACATCTATGTCTGGCTCTCTGCTGAGCCAGGTGTCCTTCGCAACAGAGCCCTCCACACGCACTTCGGCTTCAACGCCAAACTCCTTGGATACTAAGACAACTTTTTTTTCTAGTTTTTCAGCCAAAGCCTCCAGTTTGGCACGCTCTCCTTTTTTCGGTGTAATTCTTTCCAAAACGGTTGTGCAGACCTTCTCGATTCTTTCTTGCATAAACTTGGCCCTTTTCTATTTTTGTGGACAGAACTCTTTAAGCGTTGAATAAATCGGTCCTCTAGGCGTTAAATCGCTTCTTTTGAGCCTTAAACATTCAGCTTTAACGATTCCAAGTTCGCAATTCGCATTTTCAGTAACGCATTTGACAAGTTCAGCCTTGTTCCTTCCGGATTTCACACGAGCAATGGTTAGGTGAGGACTGAAGCCTCTGGTGTCTGGTGCAAATCCTAAACCGCGTAGGCAGGGTTCCAACTGGTCAAAGATGTTTCGCAGCTGATCTGCGCCTTCAGTTATCCCGGTCCATAACACTCTGGGATAGCGTAGGTGCGGGAAGGCACCGATCCCGTGAATCTTGACGTCGAAGGGAATGAACTGAACTTTTTTCATCCCTTCAAAGATTTTTTCGACCATGTTTGGGGTGATGTTTCCGAGGAACCGCACGGTTATGTGAATGTTTTCAGGTTTGACAAGTTTCAAACCCGCCCCAGTTTTGATTAGAAGGTTCTGTACACCCGTTATCTTTTTCAGAATTGAATCGCTGTCTATGTCGAAGGCTATAAAACTTCTGATGGTTGTCGGCATTTGCCATTCCTTCGCATATCTTTCACTCCTTTCCTTCATAAATGCTTTTAATGTAAAAGAATATCTGCTATTGAAAACACATTAAACCGAGGATATGAAATGATCTCTGACAAGCTTGTTATAGGGTTAGCTGGAATGCCTGGAGCGGGAAAATCCACGGTGGTTAATGTTGCCAAGGAAGGAGGCTACAAAGTTGTTGTTATGGGTGATGTAGTGCGAGAAGAAGTCGAAAAAAGAAGAATGAAGCCAACCCCGAAGAACCTTGGGAAAATAATGCTCGAACTAAGACGGATAGAAGGAGAAGCCGTCATAGCTAAGAGGTGTATCCCAAAGATAGAGAAGGTAATGGAGCAGAAGGTCGTTATAGATGGTGTAAGAAGCTTAAGCGAGGTTGAAGAGTTCAAGAAACATCTCCACCGTTTCAGTCTTATCGCGGTCCACGCGTCCCCAGAAACCAGATTTAGACGACTGTACCGCCGCAACAGAAGCGACGACCCTAAAAACTGGGAAATCTTCCATGAAAGAGACATGAGAGAACTAAGAGTAGGATTGAGTAACGCTTTAGCCATGGCTGAATACATAATAGTGAACGAGGGGGGATTGGAGGTCGTAAAAGATAAGATCCGAGAAGTTTTGAGGAAGGTTGAGGAGAAATGGATGAAGTAAGCGTACATGTGGAAGTGGAGATCAACCCGACAGAATCTGAAGATAAAGTGAAGAGGGCTGTTGAAAACATCTTTGGCAGCATACCCGTGCGGATAAAACCTTTACATAAGGGAAGCCTTCTTGTTGCCGGAGCCAAGGGGTTAGAGGCGCTTACCAAGCTTTACAATTTGTTGCGTCGGGAACGCATCCGCGACTCCGCCAGAAGAGTTCTCTTTGGAGGATTGCACGGAAATATGATTAGCTTCTATTTAAACAAGCAAGTTGCCTATGCAGGTCACATTTCCTTTTCTGAAGCGGTGGCGGAATCACCTTTAGGACCAATAAAAGTTGAAATAGAGTGTGAAGACCCTAGGGAGCTTATTGATTGGCTTGCCCCAAGAACAGCGTAGGATGATGGAAATGAGTTTAGAAAAAGTCTATGCATATATCGACTCTCATACCGATGTTTTTGTTGAAAGCCTCGTTAAGCTTGTTAAGCAACCCAGCGTTTCGGCAAAGGGTGAAGGAATACAAGAATGCGCAGAACTCGTAGAAAAAATGATGCGAGACACAGGGCTTTCAACAAAAACTCTTCATGAAGAAAAAGGAAACCCCGTTGTCTACGGAGAAATCAAGTCACAAAAATCTGATAGAACCCTTCTCTTTTATGACCATTACGACGTGCAACCACCTGAACCTCTCGAAAAATGGATGTGCAAACCGTTCAGCGGTAAAATAGCCAATGGAAAGGTCTATGGAAGAGGAGCGTCCGACAACAAAGGTAACTTTGTCTCGAGGTTAAAGGCTGTTCAAGCGCTTTTAGAAGTCGCAGGCGATGTGCCTGTTAACCTCAAGTTTTTTGTTGAAGGAGAAGAGGAAATTGGAAGCCCACATCTTGAACCAATAATAAAGAGGTATAAGGATCTCTTTTCTGCAGATGCCGCAATTTGGGAGTCTGGTGGAACTGATAGGCGTGGCAGACCGAATCTGTATCTAGGGTTAAAGGGAGTCTTATCAGTGGAAGTGAGGGCTAGAGGTGCATCTAGAGATGTTCACTCTGCAAATGCCCCTATAATCCCTAATGCGGCCTGGCGTCTCCTTTGGGCATTAAACCTATTGAAGGATAAGGAAGAAAACATCTTGATCGAAGGCTTTTACGAAGATGTTCTTCCTCCCTCTTCCGAAGAGATTGAATGTTTGAAGAATATCCCCTTTGAAGAGGAAGAGACTAAGAAGGAGTTGGGGTTAAGAGAATTTCTGCAAAACAGGTCGGGATTGGAAGCCCTAAGAACATTGTTGTACCAGCCCACATGCACTATTAATGGTTATGTGTCAGGCTATACGGGAAAAGGATCCAAAACGGTTTTGCCGCATGAAGCCAGTGCGAAACTCGACTTCAGATTGGTTCCAAACCAAAATCCCACTGAAATATTCCAAAAACTCGTTAGACACTTGAAAAGGCATGGGTTTGGAGATTTAGAAATAATTAAACATGGTTCTACCGAGCCCACGAGAACACCGGTTAACGATCCTTTTGTGAAGTTGGTTGCAAGAACCGCTGAGAAAGTCTATTGTAAAAAAGCTGTAATTTATCCCACAAGTGCGGGTTCTGGCCCTATGCACTTATTCCGAAATTTCCTGAGCTATCCAGTTGTTTCGGCTGGGTGTAGTCATCCAAAGTCTAATACACACGCGCCTAATGAAAACTTGAAAATTAAAAGCTTTATTAAGGGATCAAAGTTAATTGCAACTTTGATCAGTGATTTTGCCTCATGACAGGTGCCGGATTTGTCCATGAAGGCTACCGTAACCATCAGAGGCGCGGCTCTGCTAGGCAAGTACGTGGCTTGTGATGCTTTTAACAAAAGCATGCCGTTAAGGGTCGTTACTCATGCTCATGCCGATCACATGATGGGGTTGCGACAGAGCTTAAGAACGTGTGAAAAAGTTTTGATGACCAATGCCACGAAGGATCTGATCGACGTTATGAGGGGTCCGCTTTTTCTTATGGGCGGCTTTGTGGAGACGCTTGATTATGGCAGAACTCTTCAACACGAAGAGGAGCGGATAACTTTTTTCAGAGCTGACCATATCTTGGGTGCCGCTCAAGTGCTTGTTGAAGACGCTGAAGGAACAAAGATTGTCTTCACCGGGGACTTCAGGATCGATGAAACACCTGTTTTGGATGCTGACGTTCTTGTCATGGAAGCCACCTACGGAAGCCCTGCTTGCAAACGCTCTTTTGGAAAAAACGTGAGAAGTTTGCTCGTCTCTTTGGTGGAGGAAGGATTGAAGCAAGGCACCGTTTATGTTTTTGGTTATCACGGTAAACTTCAGGAAGTCATGCAAATCCTGCATAGGGCTCGCGTGAGTGCCCCCTTTGTTGTGCCCGAAAGGGTTTTCCACGTCTCCAAGGTTTGTGAAAGGCATGGCATGCGCCTGGGACGCTTTATTCTGTCTGTAGAAAAGGAAGCGAAGGAGTTGCTGGAAGGAAACGCACCTTGCATAGCCTTTTATCACATGGGGTCGAGAAGGAAAGTTGGCTTAGGCAGTTTCCGCGTTTACGTGAGTGGTTGGGAGTTCGGTTCCCCATGCCGTATGGTTGCCGACAAGGAGTATGTGGTGGCTTTAAGCGATCACTCAGACTTTGACGGATTAATCGAGTATGTTAGACGTTCAAAGCCGACGCTTGTGATCACAGATAATTTCCGCTTTGGTCATGCCGGAACGTTAGCAAATGAAATCCGCAAGCGTTTTGGGATTTCCACCTTAGCGCTTCCGAAGAAGTAAAGTTAACGCGGATTTTTTCACAGCCGAATTAGCGGTAAAGCCCCGCGCGGTCAAGAAATTGCAAGAGGTCATTCGGAGTCTCTTTTTGTGTGCTGGTTTGGAGGCCACTCGGGGCAGAAAGCGCATGTTAAATTAGATAGTTCCAGGTGGCAATGGCCTAGTTCGCCCTCGCAATCTCCTATCCGACAGTCAGTAGCTATCGGTGTCTTCTTCTTCGCGTCGCTCTCAAGGAAGAATAATCCGCATTGTCCTTCCTTGGCGTATTTGCACTTTTTCGTTTTCAAGCCGCCGAAAAAAGTCATAGTGCTCATGATTTCTATTAGAGTCAGGGTGTCTTCAAACTCATGCTTCTCAAGCATCTCTAAGCGTTCCTCGAGCTCTTCCAGAGTTTTCATACGCGTCTCACCGTGTGTTCATTTTTTTATTGTGTTTGTTCATTAATAAACTCGGAATATGATTATGCCAGTTTTACGTAATTATCGAATGGACTTCTATAAAAATGATTTCTGGAATTGGCATTGATTTGTTGATAGTCCACCAGTCAAAGCGGCTTATGATAACTTTTGAAGGGTCTTCTGGCGTCCAGTCAGGATTTGATGCCTTTTTTCCGACATAAGTCTGTTGATTCTACGTTCGTTACTATAAACGGTACGACCGGAAATGTGGAACGCTTCACCGATTTTGTCTTTCGACACCTTCATGTTTCTGCTTTTACAAACGAAGTATAAAGCTCCGGCCGCCAATGATATGGGATTTCCGCTTATTTGCTTCCGTATATTTTTCAGCATTTGTTCAGCATGTTGCATCAGTTTGGCATCGGCTGTCAGCTGCCATCCGTACTTCCTCAGGTAGTCTTTGGCCGACTTTCTTAGGTTATCCTTAGTCGGAAGAGAAGTTCCGTGAAATTTGATCATTTTGTGCATGGTCCAAGCATACTTCGTAACCAGACGGTGGTCAAGAGAGAGCTTTTGACTTATCTCTTTCAAGGGTCGCATCTTATCGTATTCTTTCAGTACTAGATGAACTAGCGCCGCGACGGCTTCCCTCTTGTTCTTCCCGAATCTTTGAGATCGAAAAAGTACGTTGCTATTCATTCTGATCATGCGAGCCGCCTCTTCCCTGTAGGGAAAATTCGGGACATTCAGTTGACACGAAATCGTTCGTAATGTTGTCAACCATTCTCTGAGCGTTTCAGAGTCGTCTTCATCCCAGTTGGAAAACCACTTAGGCGCCCACTTGGTGAAACTTGGGATGGTTGGGGGCGAATTCACAACCAATCCGCAGTTCTTGCAGACCAATTCTCCATCAGACCCTTTGGGAAAAACAACGGTGTCATGGCATTCCGGACAATTCAAAGCGTTTCTCCTCTCTCCCCAATTTCATTTACGCGGTTCTCTCACATCGCCATATGACGATATAGCGATACATCTGTACGAACGGCTGACATTTTATAAGAGATATTTCAATCTCGGTAGTAGTATTTTATAAGAAATATTTCTATAAGATTCAACTAGATTATGTGATGTGAACAAACTCCGTCAAAGCAGCAGTCTCGAATATACAGCAAGAAATCCTGAGAACACAACGGCACCGATGTATAAGTTTAACACAAATAGAGTCGTTCTCAGCATCCACAACCCTTTCGGGGAGTATTTAAGGCAAAGCCGATAACAGGCGAAGAACAAGGTCAACATGCACCCTAACAATAGCATCCTAAAAACTATCCAAAACTGAACTCCCCACATCGTAACCACCGGATTCAGCTCGATGCATCCAACCCCCATTCCCACCGCGGTAATCAAGGCATCGAGGCAAGTGAACACCCCTAGGGCAACCATGAGAGTCAGGTATACCATTTTTCAAACCAGCAGATAGCGCGCGCAATTATTGTAGTGCGAAGCGACAGATAAGACTTGCCGTTTTCCGAGATTCCAAAAAAAGCCTTGAGGGATGTAACCCAGGTCAGTGCAGCATTACCGCTTGAATTTGAATCATATGAAAGAATATAAGCAAACCTCTGTGAAGAAAGTATGAGGCGTGGTTATGGGTGAAATCCGGGGAGTCATACCCAAGAAGATTGAGCAGAAGTTTAGAAAGTTAGCTATGAGGAAGTTTGGATATGGAAAGGGTAGCCTTTCCAAGGCTTTAGAAGAAGCCCTGCGCAGATGGATTGAGCTTCTTGAAGCTGAAAGCTCTGCATGACTAGTTTCACGAACTTTTTTTATCGTTTTTAAACTCTCACCGGATTAGTTTTTCTTGCATAATGAAGCTTTCACACTTTATAAGTGAACACCCTGAATGAAACAACGAAGAAAAAACGTAGGGAGGTGGAAGGATGAGAGGACGCATTACTAAGATCAAAAGAGATGTTAGGGCTCTTTCACCAATCTTTGCTGTTTTGATACTCATTGCTATAGCTGTGATCGCCGGCATCATCGTATACATGTTCACGTCTGGATACCTCGGCACAATGATGGGTGGAGGCACCGCTGGACAAGAAAAAGTCGCAATAGAAGCAGTTGAATGCCCAACAGTAAACTCAGTCACTGCATGGGCTAAAAGTACGGGCGGAGGCCCCGTCGAAATCACCGAGGCTATACTTAAAGATACTTCGGGGCAGGTAGTAAGCGTTGCCCAGTCGGTTACGAATGGTGGTCTTCTTGCCGATGGAACATTGACAAACGTAGGAATCACTTTTACTGGCATGAACGCTACTACTCTGTATACAGTGGCACTTGTTAGCAAAGAAGGAAACCAATTCGTATCTCCAACATTCAAAAGCCCATAACTGATCGTAGGGTGGAAACATTGAAGACAAACAGCAATTGCAAAGCCCTTTCCCCTATTTTCGCCACTCTTATAATACTTGCGATTGTGACTGTGCTTTTCATTCCAGTATTCATTTGGTCCACGGGGCTTACAGCAGAGACAAAGTCTTTCTGGAATATTTCGGGTGAGATAGCCACGGAACGAATAGTGATTGAGGAAGTCAATTTGAGAGGTGGGATACAGAACTGCACGATGTATGTCAGAAACATCGGTAAGACAGCGATCACAGCGAGTGATGTTTTCATCTCTTCACCGGATGGCGCTCTGCACATTTACGGGAAAGCCGATTTTGTCACAGATCCTGACTCCGTGGTTCAGGGAGACTTAACGACTGTCACAATTTCAGATCTTGGCGGCTTCAATCCCGTCGGTAACGTGACTTACACGGTTAAAGTCTTCACGTCCAGAGGGGTTGGTGACACGTATCAAGTAGTGGCGTGACTGTGATGAAGATGCTGCATGTGCGTAAGAGTCTGCGATGCCGAAAGGGCGTTTCAACTATTACCTCCCTATTTCTGATTCTTTTAATGTTCTCTATACTTATCGGGATTTTCCTAGCTTTCTTCGATTACAATTTTGTTGTGTTGGAGCAGATGAAGATTGAAGACGAACGTTCACAGGAGAGAATTGTCCTCTCAGGACTAGAACTGGACAATCAGACTTGCCTTTACAATGTGACCGTCAAGAATACCGGAACAATCGAGGTTAGAGTGAGAGCCATATACGTTGCTGACGGGACAACGACGGCCTTCATATGCGATCCTTCAGCATACATGGACACGTACATCCCTCCTGATAGATCCCTTAACATAAGTCTTCCAAGTGGAGTTCCGTTTAAACCTGAAGCAAAAATCATAGCGGCAACAGAGAGAGGTGTAAAGACAAAAGAGTACGAGGCTCTACTAGTTTATGGACCACCGAAACCCGTCTGGGAATATGATCCTACAAAGCTTTACATAGGTCCACTGATGCTGCAGTTTGACGCATTTTGGTATCGAAAAACCCTTGGAGATGGAACATTAGACCCGAATGAACCTTGGAATCCCGGCTGGAGCATCCCGAAAGGCTTCGGATACTGCGCTTGGAACATAACCGTTATGAACATTGACGACAGAAACATAACGATAAACCGATTCTCAACCTTCAACGTAGTGCCGAATGACTCTCCATCAACTGAACTACCCTGGTACCTAGAACCAACTAACCAAACAGACCTCACACAGTTCTTACCCGTAAACCAAACTCGAAACATAATCTACATTTGGGCCGACCCAAAAGAAGCATCTGGGGATAGCCGTCCTCAAAAGATGACTCTCCCAGAGTGCACATGCATGGTTTTCCTCACCTTTTTCGGGGTCTTCCATGAGCATGACGGAACAACAACGACCTACGCTCAAACAATACCATTCGAGGCCGCAATAACCGTTGTAGGGTGAATAGGAGGAGCGAAATTGAAGAAACTGGGAAACAAGGCGGTCTCTTCCGTGTTCGGTTCAATACTCTTCCTCATATTAGTGGTGACTTTAGCTTCAATCCTCTTCTTTACGCTCCACAGATACAATAGCTTGGCTAAAGAGTCAATCACACTTGAACAAGAGCGAATGCAGGAGAGGGTGGTTCTTTACGCGTTAGCCACACAAAACGTCAGTGAAACCGAGTATGTCGTTGCCATTTATGTCAACAACTCGGGTTCAATAACGTCTCGGATAAGAGCGGTGTATGTAGACAACGAATTCCTGTGCGACCCTTCAAACAAAAGTTTGAACCCAGATGACACTTACATAAACGCCAAAGAGTCGTTGGGTATTTGGCTGCCACCTGGAGTAGAATATGAGCCAATGGCCAAAATAACGGTTGCAACGGAAAGAGGCATCAGATCAACAGAATACCAGTGGAAACTGAAAGGTGGTGGCGGAGAGCCTCCTCAGTACAAACAAAAAGGATTCTACTATGGACCCTTAATGCTGGATTTCAACAAATTCTACTATACGGAGTGTCCAAGCGGCACGCCAATTCCTCCGTGGAAGGAAGGTTGGCGCATAGAGATTGGCACAGGTGAAATAGCTTGGAACATAACAGTAACTAATGTCGACGACAGAAACATAACGATAAACCAGTATTCATGTTTCACTTTGTTTCCCAACAAGTCGCCTTCCAACCGAAGGGCATGGTACTTAGAGCCACGTCAAGAACCTTTCACCCAGTTCATCGCAGTCAACGAAACCGTTAACCTAATATACATATGGGATAAGCCGAAATCCATATCCACCAAAGTGCAGGACGTATACACTACTGTATGCCGCAACAAAGTTTTCTTAACCTTTTTCGGCGTTTTCCATGAGCATGACGGCACAACAAAACCATACGGACAAACAATACCTTTTGAGGCTGTTCTATGCTTAAAGACATTTCCTGTGGCAAAATTCACGGAGTCGGCGCATACAGTTTATACTGGCGAGGTAATAACATTCAATGCTGAAAACAGCTTTGACCCTGATGGTCAAATCGTCAGTTATTTATGGAGCTTCGGAGACGGTGTAAACGCTACTGGTGTGGTTGTGGGCCATGCGTACAGCGACGACGGAACCTACACCGTTACACTTACCGTAACAGATAATGACAACAAAACTGGGTCAGCAACAGCCGTCAAGACGGTTCTGAACAGACCTCCAATAGCGTCCTTCACAGAATCTGCAGAAACAGTTGACATTGACGAGGTTATCTACTTCAACGCGTCCGAAAGCTATGACCTTGATGGCCAAATCGAGAGCTACTTCTGGGACTTCGGGGACGGCAACAACGCTACGGGTATTACAAGCAGCCATTCCTATGCCCAAGACGGAGTCTATACAGTTACTCTTACAGTCACCGACGACGACGGCGACACGGGTTCTGCCTACTCCACCAAAACAGTTTTGAATAAGCCTCCTGTTGCGTCATTTACGGAGAGCGCCACTCTAGTTCTCACAGGCGAAATCATTCACTTTGATGCTTCAGGCAGTTACGATCCAGATGGCACCATCTCCAGCTATCTGTGGAGTTTTGGAGACGGCTCCACCGGAACAGGCAAGACTGTGGATCACTCGTATGCTGATGATGGAATCTATACAGTTACCCTAACGGTGGTAGACAACGACGGAGGAACAGCCTCCACAAGTGACACAAAGACGGTTCTGAACAGACCCCCTGTAGCCCTATTTAACGAGACCGCAGAGACAGTTCACATAGGCGAAGCAATAACGTTTAATGCTAGTGACAGCTTCGACCCTGACGGTTATATCGTCAGTTATTTCTGGAGTTTCGGAGATGGCACAAACGCTACAGGCGCGGTTGTGAGTCACGCGTACGGTAACAACGGAACCTACACCGTTACACTTGCCGTGACAGATGATGATGGTGCAACCGCGTCTGCAACAGCCGTCAAGACAGTTCTGAATAATTCAACAACTTCTTTCATTCAGTCTGCAAAATCAAAGCCAGATTTGGGTGAAAGTACAAGTCACAGGCAAGTCAGAAATTTTTGCTCTAACGCTGAAAGTGGAAGGTGCATGTTAGTCCTTGTGGCGACAGCAGAAGTAGAGGAGGTGGATGAAGAATGGTGAAAGTGAGAAAGTTTGCTGAGGACAAAAAAGGGATATCTCCCTTGTTTATTTCGCTGTATCTAGCCTTGATAGTGATTCTCCTCATCTCGATGCTTTTCTTCGCTGTTGAAGTCTCCAGTTCAGGGTTGAACAGTCGATTGAAAGTGGAACAAGAGCGAATGCAAGAGAGAATAGTCCTGGTTGGACCCGAAGCCTTAGAGTTGACGGATGCTTCTGTAGTTGAAAGGGTGCGGGTTGATAACGTTGGGTCTATAACTGTTAGAATAAGAGCTTTGTACATTGGGCACGAGTTCATATGTGATCCGTCAGAATTTGAGGGAGACGCCTACGTAGAACCTAAGGAAAGCCTTTGGATTAACTTGTCTAGTGTTACCCCTGCGATCATATTCAACGATAAGACAGCCAATGCTTATTGGACCATGACTACAGAAAGGGGTTCAAAGGCATCCGAGATTGGCGGAAAACTGAAGTGGGGAGAACCTGAAATTCCATACACCGCAAACAAGTTCTATTTTGGCCCGCTCATGCTTGTCTTCGACATGTTCCATTGGAGAAGCGGGTCAGGCCCTTGGACAAGTGGGTGGAGTGTCCCCAAAGGCACAAAAGATGTGACTTGGCGTATACTGTGTGTAAACATAGACAACAGAGACATCGTATTAACCGACACGTGTTGTTTGACTTTGATCAGCAATGACAACTCTCCGAAAGACCCTCTGCCATGGTACATCGATCCAACTTTCCCTTATCAGACCATGGCGCTCAAGCCAGGAGTCTTCAACTTCATCCATTACACTTGGAGTAAACCCTTCAGCGCGGGAGGTACCAAAAGGCAAGCCGTGACCGGTATGCAGGATTTAACCACGTGTATTACCTTCCTCACGTTTTTCGGTCAATTTATAGAAGTAAATAATACCCTTACGCCCTTCGGTCAAACGATACCTTTCGAAGCTGTACTTGTAACTTCAGAATAGCCACGCCACAATATGATGCTTCCAAGTTTACACCGTTTATATCAGCTCCTCGGAAATAAATAATAGAGATGTAGACCAGATGAAAAAAATAAGGGTGAAAGTTGCGTTCAGGAGAAGGAAGGACAAGCAACAGGAAACAAAAAAACCCGAGTCGGAAGTCTTTCTAGAGACTGAACAATTTTTGGAGACTGGACATTTCATGGCTGAAAAAGCCAAGGAAACTTTCAAGGAGCATTATCCTTTACTCAAGCCTTACTCTTACGCTGCGATCGTGAAGAACGCCAGCGATGAAACCAAATATCTAGTATTAGAGCCTACGATGACTTCAACCGATGAAATGTGGATTCGCGAAATCAAGGATATTCTTTGGGATGAACTCTCATTAGGGGCTAATGGGTTCAAAGACAAGGAAGAAGCCGAAGAGTTTTTGAAGAACAAAGTTGAGGAGGCTGCAAGGAAGTACAAGAAAGAAGTGGATCCCCACACGCTAGAGAAATACCAATATTATATTGCACGAGATTTCCTGAACTTCGCCAAGATAGACGCTCTAATGCGCGACGAGCATATAGAAGACATTTCATGCGACGGCACAGACATCCCCGTATACATTTGGCATCGCAAATATGAATCCATCCCAACCAACCTCGTTTTCAAGACAGATGAAGAACTTGAAAGTTTCATACTCAAGATCGCCTACCTCTGCGGCCGAAATATCTCCATCGCTCAGCCCCTACTTGACGGTTCACTGCCGGATGGAAGTCGAGCTCAACTCACCTTTGGCAAGGAAGTCACTCCTAAGGGCAGCACTTTCACCATAAGAAAATTCAAGAAAAGCCCGCTCACAATAACAGACCTCATCATTTACAAAGCATTATCCCCGGAAATGGCAGCCTACTTTTGGTTTCTCATCGAAAACAGACATTCAGTGATGATTGGGGGAGATATTGGAGGAGGAAAGACGACGATGCTCAATACGTTCAGTCTTTTCATCAGACCAAACTTGAAAATTGTAAGCATCGAAGACACGCAGGAAATCCAACTGCCACACGAGAATTGGCAGATGATGGTTACTAGACAAGGACTGGGAACGGGAGCAGGTGCAATCGGGGAAAGCGGTCGCGGCTCCATCAGCATGTTCGACCTTTTGAGATCAGCCTTTAGGCAGAGGCCAGACTACATTATTGTAGGTGAGATTCGAGGAGAAGAGGCGTACGCACTGTTTCAAGCCATGTCTACGGGCCATCTTGGTTTGACAACGATTCACGCTGAGAACGTTCAAGGCGTGCTACATCGCCTCACGACGAAGCCGATGAACATCCAGCACACTCTAGTTGAGAACCTCGATGCTATTGCAGTAGTCCGCAAAATGGTTGTCAACAACGTTTCGTTAAGGAGGACGATTGCGGTTTCAGAGATGCTCGGATGGGACGACGATAAAGACAACTTCAAGGTTCATGAAGTGTTCAGGTGGAACGCTGAGAAAGATGTCTACAAGTCCACGGCGCAGAGCTATTTATTGAAGGAAATCGCGGATCAATGGGGCTATTCCAAAAGGGAGATCGATCAAGAATTGAAAAAGAGAAAAGTTATTGTTGACTACATGGTGCGTAGACACATCCGCACCTATGAAGATGTTTCGAGAGTTGTTTTAGACTACTTCTCTGACCCTAAGGCTGTTTACCGCAAGGCGAAGGTGAGTTAGAATTGAAAATTGAGCCGTGGACGTTTGCTTACAGACTGCTGGGCAAGAGAGTTCCGAAACTTCTACCACATTTCAAGGATTTGCACATCCAATTGAGGAAAGCCGGGTTAAAGATAGCCTTTTCAGCGTACGTGTCATTTATGATACTGGTTTCCATTGTTGTACTCATCTTTATGATAGTTGTTCTGCCTTTTTCGTTGCCGTTAATCCTGCACACTAACTTTCTTTCGGTGGAAAACTTTGCACTCAGCATGATGTTCGCAGCCTTATCGTCAATAATCACGTTCATGCTGGTCTACATTTACCCAGGAATGAAAAGTAGCAACAGGAGAATACCGATAGAAATCAATCTTCCTTACATTTCAAGCTTCTTGACGTTACTTTCGAGTTCAAACGTGTCTCCAAAAACAATTTTCCGTTCTGTAGCTAGAATAGACACGCTTCGCGAAGTTCGACAGGAATTCAGCAATATGGTTAGGGATGTGGAAGTTTTCGGTCAAGACTTGTTGACTTCCATTTTGGAAAACGCTAGGTACACGCCAAGCGACAGGCTGCGGGAGATTCTTAACGGATATGTGGCAACGGTCAGAACAGGCGGCGACCCAACAGAGTACTTGCGAATATCCACAAGAAACATCATGAAGGAGAAAATGGTTAAGCTAGATTTGATGCTAGAGTCGCTTTCAGCCCTAGCTGAAATATATATAATGGTGCTGGTAGCCATGCCGCTTCTTTTCGTGGTGATGTTTGCTACCCTTGGAATGTTAGGTGGAGGAACCATGGACCCATCACTAATGCTTTATCTCCTAGCGTATGTGGGCATACCTATCATGGCCATCGTTCTAATCGTAGTCATGTCCACTTACACGGTGAAGTGAACATTATGAAAATCACGAGAGCAACATTAAGAAGGACCGCTATAGTGTCTTCTATTGCAGCAGTCGCTATATTCATAGCCTCAATATTCTTTTACGGCTTGTCTCCAGACTTAGACTATCTCCTTATAGTAGCTTTCACTGTAGGTGTCGGACCAGTAAGTTTGGCGAGCATAATCCACAAGAGATGGAAGAACAAGATAGAGAAAGCCGTGCCAGAGTTCTTAAGAGACTTAGCGACTTCCATTCGAACTGGAATGCCTATACAAGCAGCTTTGGAGCATGCCTCAAAACGAATGTATGGTCCACTGACGGATGAGCTCAAGTTAATGGTGGCGCACATGAGTTGGGGAATGAATTTTGATGAAGCTTTGAAAGAGCTCAGCGAGAGAATTGACTTACCACTAGTCGAAAAAGCAACTGTTCTAATCCTAGAGGCGAGCAGGCATGGGGGAGATCTTTCTGACATTTTTAACTCGACCGCTGAATACGTGGAAAACGTCAACACTTGGGGTTTGAGAAGGAAAATGCAGACGATGCCTTATGTAGCCATATTCTACTTTTCAGTCGCTCTCTTCCTATTCATAGTCATATTGATTTCAAGAATGATATTCGTCCCCATAAGCGAACTGGCTGAAGGCGGCGTCCCCATGATTAACCCGGTCCTCACTTCAACGCAGACTAGGAGAGTGTTTCTGCACACGTCTCTGATGGAGGCCTTCTTCGGAGGCATTCTAGCTGGGAAGATCAACGAAGACTCGTTTCTAGACGGGTTAAAACATGCGATGGTTCTGGCGATAGTCTCAGGCGTGGCGTTCTTCCTTTTCTTCCGATAGACAGCGCTTTTCTCAGTATAAATAGATTCTCTGCAAAATGAATTGTGGGATTCCGATTTGAAAAAAAGAGCGAAACAGCGCGAAGCCAATGGAAAGGCTGAAGGAAAAGGACAGTTGTATGACCAGTTGAGCTTGAATGAGATCAAAGAGCTCGCGCTTGTAAAACCAGGCTCGGAAGAAGAAATCGAACTTAAGAGAAGGGAAGCCTATATCGAACGTCCTGCACAGAAACTTCTGCGGAATCTTCTAGAGAGTGGGAAAAAGGCGGAGATTCTGCCTACTTATGATCCGTCCTCTAGTTTCAGATATGAAACCGTTGAGTCAGTTTTCGATGAGAATGTTTCACCGGCAAAGGCGGAAGAGTTTCTGGAACGCCTCTGCCACCTAGAGATTCTGAGAAAGAGTTTTTTCGACACAGTTTCAGCTTGTCCTGTGTGCGGCTCAACATGTATCACCTTACACTACAGCTGTCCAGGATGCACCAGCCGCCACATTATCAAGACAGGCTTGACTGAGCACATCCCATGCGGAAACATTGAGGAAAGAGACAAGTACATTCAAGGTCATCGGATGCCCACGTGCCCTAAATGCGGAACCAGATTGGTTGAAGGCGAATACAGAGATATGGGTCTCTGGTATGTCTGCAAGGAATGCGGAGAAAAGTTTGAACACCCCCACCTAGACGTGACTTGCCGCAAGTGTGACAACAAATTCAAAGTTGAAACGGGAATCATACGGGAAATATCCAAGTACGCTCTTAATCCGGATAGAGAACAGGAGATCAGGCAGAACGTCACGAGCTTGGAGAGTATTCACAAGCTTCTAACCGAGCTGGACTTCAGCGTGGAGATGCCCGCCTCAGCGACCGGAGAAAAAAGTGGCATCCAACACAAGTTTAGTCTCATAGCCAAGAAGAAGTTCGGGGGCCGTGAAAACATTGTGGCTGTCGATCACGCTGTCGGAGACGTCGACGTAAGCGTGTCACCCCTGATACTCTACATCTATAAGATTTCGGAAGTGAGGGTTGATTTACCGATATTCGTTGCCATTCCAAAACTGGGTGAGACTGCGAGAAGGATAGCGCAAGGCTACAATATATTGGTCATTGAGGGCATCCCGAAAGAAAAGGAACGACTAGCCATGCTGAACGATGAAATCCAAAAGAGGCTGAGTGAAAGAACCATGATCTCGGAGGGTGAAATCGTGCATCAGTGGATCTTTCGCAAAGGCAAGAAAGTAGATGTCTGGAGAAACGGCAGAGGCAAGTTTGTAAAGGGAGAGCATTATCGGAGCCAAATGAGTTTACAGAAATTGCCCTTAACCCAGAGCTTATCGAATCCGCAACTACACGCAGAACCCGAACCGAAGAAAACACGGTTAATGCAAAGAATAAAAAAAGCAATAAAGAGAAAATCAAACCACAAAGAAAAACAATAAGCAAAACATTTTTCCATCAACGTTAGTCTGGCCTGAGAGGGAGATCCCCCCCACCTCCTTATAAAGCTAAAAATATACCAAAGCTTCCCCGTAATCCTTTTATTCCGTGTGGTGTCGCATTTTTGGTTTTATAGGCTTGTATGGTGTTGATCAGAATGTCCGAGGGGCTCGCACCTCTACTATCTTGGGGCGGGTGAACCTTCCGCAAACTGGACATTTTCTCCGAGAGATTGTTCGGTTTCGGGGAAACCCCATGGATTCTAGTTGTGTTTGCGAGAAGATTTCTTTCCATTGATATCCGCAAACGGTGCATTCTAGAGTGGTTGTTACATCGTCTGTTATGACGGTCACCTCTTCAATACGTTCCGTTCTGCGAGCCAACAGAGAGACGCCTAACAGGATTGTGACAGCGCCCGCGATAATGAGGTAGATGAGTTCGAATTGAATTCCGAATCCGGTGTTGAGACGGTTTGTCCACAGAAATTCATTGAACGCTGAAAGATTCAAGAAAGAAACTCCTGAGGCCCAAGCGTAGGACAATACGGCAATTATGAATGACGACCCTAAGAAAGTGAGAACCAGACCAGAAATACGAGTGGGACTTTGTATAATCATGGTTTTTCGCACGGATCTCGACAATAACCTCACCATAAGGTTATTCCCTGAGAATCTATTTAAACAGAGAAAATGATTCTCGTGCGTGTTTGTGTTCTCTTGCACTATTGCATGTTTCGGAATATTGAGGATTTCTGCGTACGTGTTTATAAGGGAACGTCTGAAAATTATTATTGAAGAGAAGAAAGGAGAATCAAGAATGAAACCAAAAGCAATCGTAATAGTATTGCTTCTTACGAGCATGCTAAACGTTGCATTGAATGCTATGCCTGTTCAGACCAGCAATGGCGGAAACATCGTTGTCAACGGCGGCTTTGAGGACCCAGTGGTGGAACATGCGGAAAAATGGGATATCTACAATTCAGCGGAGATACCTGGATGGAGTGTGGAGTGGATGCCGTCGGTGCCTGCGTCGTGGAGTGGTGAGACAAGACCTTCTGACGCCAGCATTGAGCTGCAGAGACTAGTGTTTGATTGGACGGCTATCGAAGGAAGCCAGTGGGCGGAGCTGGACTCCGACTGGGACGGCCCTACGAACGGCCTTAATAATGAACCGGCTTCCATCAAAATCTACCAAGAGCTCCATACGGTGCTACATGGCGTTTATAACCTGAGCTTTGCCTTCTCCCCACGTCCCGCTGTGGAGGAAAACAAGCTCGAGGTCAGGTGGGGTGGGGAAGTTGTCGCTGTTCTTGAGGCGAATGGCACGGAACTCTCAGACACGGATTGGACATACTACGAGTACATGGTGATTGCCACGAGCACGAGGACTCACTTGGAGTTTGCTGACCTGAGTGCATCTGACGCGGTTGGCACATTCTTGGATGACGTAAGCGTGAAGCTGAAAGGCGAGCCCACCGTCACGGATCTCATCGCCGGTCAGCACATAAAAGCTGGCACAGTCCTCGTTTGGAACGACGGGACGCATCTTTACGTTCAGTACAGCACTATGCTTGGCTGGTTCTTGACCAAGACGCACCTAGCAGTTGCCACTTCTCTGGGTGGCATCCCGCAGACCCCTGGTGGCAATCCGATCCCAGGTCTATTCCCCTACCAAACGATTCACGATCCGTGGGTTACACAGTACACATACATCATCGAATTGGACGGATGGAGTGTAGGCACTAATCTTTACATAGCAGCCCATGCCGTGGTAAAGAAAACGTGTACTTCTGGATCACAAAATGTCGTTGTTAACGGCGGGTTTGAGGAGCCAGTGGTGACGAATGCGGAAGACTGGGATATCTACGCTTCATGGGAGATATCTGGATGGAGTGTGGAGTGGATGCCAGGACCTGACACGTATGAAGGCTACACAAGACCTTCTGACGCGTACATTGAGCTGCAGAGACTAGTGCTTGATTGGACGACTATCGAAGGAAGCCAGTGGGCGGAGTTGGACTCCGACTGGGATGGCCCTACGAACGGCCTTAATAATGAACCGGCTTCCATCAAAATCTACCAAGACCTCGTAACAGTGCCTGGTGGAGAGTATCGCCTCAAGTTCTACTTCTCCCCGCGCCCAAACACAGACGCTTCTAACAATGTCCTAAAAGTAACGTGGGACGGGATGGATATTGATACCATAAGCCTAGCTGGAGGCAGTGACACCATATGGACGTATCACACATATACACTAACCGCGACAGGTTACACAACTCGCCTGGAGTTCGCTGATATGGGAACCTCTGACGCACTTGGACCGCTTCTGGATGACGTTAGGGCTTGCGGACCAACATTTTGTGGTTGCGAGACAGCTTGGGGTGACGGAGAAGACTTCCCTGGCACCGACTGGTCAATGTACTTCACTCACACCATCTACGACCCGTAAGAAGTATCCTCCTTTTTTTTATATAAGAAATTCTGAGAACTCTGACTCGATGTGCGGAAAAAGCCACGAAAATGGCACGCATCAAAAAATAGCAAATGCTAGGACAGATGCACATGCCACTCAAATCGACCCGCGCTACTACATTGGACCCATCCTCTTTCTAAATATAAATAATCCCAAAGCATAATTATGCTCGGAGGGAATTACTCTTCTGGCTTCATTCTCTGAGCATTTAACCCAGACATCTTCCGAATTATTCTTATAAAATTCCTCAACTTCAACTTTGAAATTATCATAAACATATTTTAGCAATCTACTGTTTTTGTTATAAACCCTATGTAGAGGTTTTATTGTTTTTTCTCTTCCATAGGGAACTGTAAGAATTAAGATCCCCTGAGTGTTCAAAAGTTGCTTTACTTTCTCAATAGCCTTCATGTCCCCATCTTCAATATTTCTGGACCCATATCTGCCCCCAAGACCAATATGCTCAATTGTGGAACACAACACTACAACATCATATGAAACTTTGAAATCTAATGAAAGAAAATCACCTTGGAGATGATTTACTCCTTGATAAACGTAAGGAGACGGAAGAAGGTCCACTCCATCCACGGTAAAACCGAGCTCTCTGATTATCGTTGTTAAGGGCGATGCGTAGCAACCTATATCGAGAACACTTCTGTATCTGCTCCTATCGAGACCTATCAAGTTTTTGATAACAAAACCATACTCAATGCATCGATCGCCACTTAATGGGTTCAAGATCGGATTTGATTCGAAGAAAACACTTCCTAATTTTAATATCAACTCACGAATTAACATTCTTAATTTAATCTTCACTCTAATCATTTTGACTCACGATTTTTGGTCTCTCCGCGCACGCAATCTATTATGAGAATTATTCTTGTACAAGATTTCATAAGACCTCAGACTGAAAAGCGTTACCGAACTTGGATAACGCTTCTAAATTCTGTGATCCTAGGCGACTAGCGTTCGGGCTCTAACTTGAACGTAAATCGTTCATTTGAAAATCTTAATCTCTTATCCTGTATTGCGTGTGCTATCTTTGTGAACGATTTATAACGGGCACTCACCGTGCTTCTTAGATTCTTGAAATTCCAAAAAATTGCACTAACAGATGCCTTGTAGGACAACCATGGATCAGCCAAGGTGCCTCCCATCACAATTGAATAAAGGCGTCGATTATATAAAAGAAATTTATCTATATGAAGCAGTGAAAGAAGAGCTCTGAACGATTCCATCAAGCCTCCTAAAACTACGTATCTTGAAAAGTGAAAAAACATTAAGAGACAAGGAAAATTCTTGACTATGAACCTGATGTGATTTCTATAGTAGAAATATTTCTTCCTGTAATTCCATTTTCCAATAGTCGAGCTCCCTCGATGCCAGAAAATGGCGGAAGGCTCGTATATTATTCTGAAACCTGCTTTTTTGGCCCTAAAACAAAAATCAGTGTCTTCGTAATAGAAGTAATACGCTGGATCGCAGAGACCGACCTTTTCGAATACTTCTCTCTTGACTGCAGGGACTGTAACGTAATCAACTTCCATCCGAACGCCATATTGCTTCGAGTCGTGTTCTAGACATCCTATGAGCGGGGTTGTTCCTCTTAACAGGTTCACCCTTCCAGCTGAACCATCTAGTATCTCGTTAGAACCCCAACGGAATCTCTTCCCGCAAACTATCCCAATCTCCGGCGAGCTCACCAATGTTTTAACTATATTTGTCATCCATAATTCGTCTACCTTATCATCATTGTTTAAGTCAAAGATAATTATCTCTCCCCTTGCCAGTTGAACCCCAAGATTAATAGCTTCGCCTATGCCTATCCTCTTCTCTTCTACAAGTCTTACGTTCGAAAATTCTCTTCTCACCATTGCGGGTGAGCCATCAGTTGAACCGCAATCCACGACAATGACCTCATAGTTTGGATATCGCAATTTTGTCAGAGAATTCAGACACTCTTTCAGCAAGTCTCGGCCATTGTAATTTGATATAATCACAGAAACTAATCGGAGCCTGTCATTCATTAAATCACACTGCATAGAGTAGATATGCTCTTCCTATTTCTTGTGACGTCTCAGCATCGGTTTTAGGCATTCGAGCAAGAGCAAAGTATAAGATTTAAGAAAACCTCTTTCTATGGAGACTCTTACAAAAGTAAGCACGAAAAGATACCTGCGTAAGATGTTCCATAATCCGAAACGTATTCTATTCAAACTTCTTTCACAGGACATATCCTCTCTTAACGAAAAGAGTATGAACACTGGCACAAATATGGCAAGCAAAGAACCAAAAAGGGGAATACAGATTTCATCATACCAGAAGTTTTCCTTGTTTCTTATGACCTTTTCAATGAACAATGGTAAAGTTCTTGCATACCAAATGGTCTGTGAAACAAATTCTTTTCTAGTGTGACAGAGATGTCTTCCTAGTGTTACATCACAAGTCACATCCAAGTTTACCCGAATATCTTTATAAATTCTAAACCAAAAGTCTCTATCTTCTCCATACCCTAGGCTAGGATCAAATGTCACCTTTCGAAGAATTTCTTTGCGATACGCACAATAATGGAGTTTTCCATAAGTTAGGCTCAATTGCCGTTCTAACTCCGTGTCCACTGCGAATTTTACTTTTACCTTCGTAAATTGATGCCTTCTAAGCTTAGTTACAATCTTATCTATAGAGTCATCATCTATGAAGAAGAAGTCTGCGTCTAGGAGAATTATGTAATTACCCTTGGCGTTTTTTATGCCAATATTTCTTGCATTCGCTGGTGAAGTAACGTTTCCAAGAGTTTCCTCGTGGAGCAAATGTATTTCAAAAAGATTGTCAGCAAGGGCTAGGGCGAATTTTCGAACGATCTTTGTAGTTTGATCAACACTTCCTCCATCCACAATTATCAACTCTAGAGGCCTATATGTTTGGGCATACGAACTTGTTATTAGATCCCCAATATGCTCTGCTTCATTCATGGTGCTTACGATAATCGAGACTAGGGAATTGTCTTCATTATCCCTGTGATTACTGGCCATATTGTTTCAAATCCCATATAATATTGTCTGTTGAAGAAGTGACCGTTGCATCGGTAATCATTGTTCTATCTCCTCCAGTGAAAAAAGCAACCGCACCTGCAGTTGAAGATTGATCCATGAGATCAAAATGTAAAGCATCATCCACATAACACATTATTCTCTCCCCAGAAACTTTGACTGTAATATTTGCTAAATTCTCTGGAATCACATACGGTTTTTGTGCGAGTATCTCTGAACGCCCGTTTGTGAACTTGATTAGGGCAGTTGCGTTCCAATCTTTGTGAAAAATAGCAAACATGTAAAACGTTCTGTTCTCTAGATCGAAATTTTGAGCCCCAAAAACAAGACCGAGACGAGTATGACCACTCGTTTCTTCGATCACTTTAGCGCAAATTGATGCCTTGAAGTTCGATGCGACCAATGGCAATATGAAGAAATTTTCGCCAAAAGAAGATCTATTGACTGCGTTCATTTGCAGCAGAAGTCCATCTTGAAATCTCCAGTTGTACGTCACCTCGTACAGTTGAAACAGATCGTACTCTGCAACCTTTCGCAACAAACCGCTAGCAGTCAATATTGTAAGCATTTTCGAAATCTTTTGAAATCTATCGAAATAAGTATAGCCATAAGCGATGGGGTTCGGCACTAGCAAGTAATGAACTTTCAATTCTTGCATTGCTTTCTCGAGGCTAAACGTATCTGCAGCTTCGACGGCTTTCCTGATAGTTGGGATTTGTCCAATAGACACAAGCGGTCTACTGATGTGAAGCCCATGCAACAAATCTATGTACTTGAAGTCAAGAAAATAGAAAGCATTGAAAAAGAATGTCAACACCACATCGTTCCCATTCACTTTATTGTTTAGATCATTAGCGATATGGATCTCCTGAGCATAGTACGAGCCAGTGGTCTCGAATGCAAGCAAATTGCCGGCAGACTTATTTTCAGCAAACTGACCGAAAGGTACTATCATAATGGTTGAACAACAAAGAAGCAAAATAGCCGCAGAATAGTACACCCTTCTAGGGGATGAATGAGTCAAGCATATTCTCCTTTTGAGTATTTTTATGTACACTGCTTTGATTTTCATTGTTGAAAGAAGCTTTAACATAAACATTATTAGAACAAATAGACCAACGGCTATTGCAAAATAGACAAATGAATTCTTGACGAGGTGAACGGCTTCATATTCGGCCCATGGAGTGTTTACACGGACATATTGCAGAAGGTACTTATCAGCGACTGCTATTGCTGGATTAGTGGATTCTTCAATCCATAAGTTAAATGTTGGGCTCTGAAATGTTCCCAGAATTCCGTACATCAAAACAAAGCACGTCAACAGTCCTGCAAAGAAGGAATCTCTTCTAGAAGTAAGGCTGGAGATGCTCATTGAAACCACAGGATATAGAAAGTAGGAAGCAATTAGTAGATGGCGAACGGTAAGAACGGTGCCCATCATAAAGAAAAGGAAATAGGAGAAAATGAGCAGAAATCCCACAATTTTATAGCGCTTGTTCATGAAGCTATTAACCAGTCCTACAACCTTGTAAGGTGTAAGGTAGATATCTGTAAGTGGATGATAGAAGAGTATGAAAACGTATGACCAGTTTATTAGCATCTCGGGTTGAGGTGCAATCAGACGTGAGAATTCACCTAGCCAAGCAAGGTCAGGGTTCAAGGTAGACTGTGAAAAGAAGGAGAGCACAGGAATACCAAGCGGTTCACCTCCCATGTAGACCTGACGAGTCACCCAGGACATAAGTGGGATTAGGCACATCACTATTTTCAACAAGCTCCATCGATTGACAGTTCGATTTTCAATATGATTCCTCCATATCTTAACAAAAACAGTCGCTAATGCCACAATTAAAATACTTCCCAATAGAATCAGGATGTAAAAGGATTCTGATAAGCCATATGCCAATCTCCAGAAACAGACAAAGCCCAATATAATCGACAAAAATGTTGTAAAAGCCAGAATGGCCACTTTTAGTTTCAATACTGCTAAGTAGAATGAAATTAGGAAGATTAACGCAACAATTCCATAGGCAGGCTTAAACAGAAAGGAAAGACACAGGGACAACCCTATGTAAAAATCGTAGTGAGGGGTCTCAGGCGTCTTAATTTTCTTAAGAAGAAATAAGGCAATCGCTACAACGAATGTTGCACTATAAATATCTGGATACAGCGCATAGAAATACAAGATTGAATCGATAAACGGACTGAAACACGATAAGGCCATAGCCACCATTGCATATCGCTTACCTAAACACGTTTTCGAAATGGCATAGATCAGAATAGGATAGCTTAGTACAAAAACTGACGGCAAGAGTCTGAAAGGATCAGTAGACCGGAGGAAAATTTCCGTCCATGAATAAAGGAGACTTACTGCTGGCGCGTCTGTAAATAGGCCAACACCATCTTGTCCCTTGAAGTACTTTGAAGTTGGTAAATAATACGCTAAAGCGTCTGCATCGTTCAATGGTCTAAAGGAAAGGATTAAAATAGTCTTAATAAGAAACACGATAAAACTGATAAGAAATGCCCGTTCCAATAAATCTCCTCTTAGAAGATTTTTCACTACGCTTAATGCTTGAGACATATCATTCTTTATTCGCTGGCGCTGACTAATGAAAATCCAACAATCAAATAAGATCAAGAAGACTGTTAGACTGAAGTAAAAAACATTCAGATATCTGTTTACGAGTATACACAAGAAAAGAGGTGGCACTTCAACCGCGGTTATTCCAAAGATAAGTGAAACTAGCCACTTCTCCACTAGGGCGTGAGGCTGTTCATGGGATTTGAATAGGCAGACATATAGAGCATAACCTGAGATTGTTATTATCACAGGTGGGAACAAGTTCATCAAAAGGTCTAATAACGTCAGCATCAATAGTTCACATCAAAGCTTTTTTGGAGCAACGAAACTCCTTCTAGATTACTATCTCACCTAAGAACTCTACCAATTTAGAGCGCGCGCTAGTTTAGACTTGTTAGCAATCTGTGTTGTGCGTCTAGCCGCGAAATATTTTCTTCATGCGCGCGCAATGTTTATCGCTTTCTCATCTGATAAATCTATTAATCCTTGATACCTGTTGCCTCGCAAAAATAGTGGATTTGAAATTTCTAAAGTTCCAACGAATAGCTTCTATGATTGCCCGATAATTTTTTCGGTTGGCTCTTTGTGAAAGAAAAACTAATCTTGAATCTTTTGAGCTAAGAATTCGCTTGATAAATGGAATAAACACAATTGCTTCTATGGCAGTAAGCAAGAAAACATGCCAAAATAATGCTAAAAACATTCGCATCAATGGAAAATTTTTAATTATAAACCTAACATGATTACGTCGCTCATAATAAACAGATAGAGGAGAATCTTTTCCAATAGTTACACTACGTCTATGATAAGAAATTGCTTGCGGAATATGAAGAATATCATAACCAGCTCTCTTTACCCTAGCACAATAGTCTTCATCCTCCGAGTATATAACATAGGTCTCATCACATAAACCAACAATATCCAATAATTTTCTACGAAAAAGCGGTGCCCCTACGTAATCTACTTTCCTTGGCTCTTTTGGAACGTCCGAAAGCTTGACCCGAATATAACTTGAGGGAATTCCAAGATAATTAAAAGTTGCACCTGCCTCGTCGATGACATCTTTTGTTCCATATAGTATACGTACCCCCCCAACAACCCCTGCATCAGGGTGTCTTAGAAGAGCGTTTACCAGAGTGCGAAGCCAACTTGATGAGAAAATTTCATCGCTGTTGATATCAAATGCTAATATGGTACCTCTTGCAATACGGAAACCCAAGTTGACCGCTTTTCCTATTCCTATACGGCTTTCTTTTATTAGCTTGACTTCAGCAAATTCTTGTTCTATCATTTCTGGAGCACCATCAGTTGATCCTGCATCTATCACTATGATCTCATATGAAGCAGCGTAGTCCTGACAAAGTAGAGAGTTTAAACAGTCTCGCAAAAGATCTCTTCCGTTAAAATTGGATATAATCAACGACACTTTTGGAAGTTTCTTCTTATGATTAGCCACTTTCCTCATCAAGGAGCCTTTTATTACATGATTTCTCACTTCTGTGCAACGCCGTGTAGTTCGTCTGCACAGCATGCGCTAGCATTGTTAAGGTTAACAACTAGTATGGTAACCTCAGGTTTATGCAAACTTTTCCCCTAATTAATTTTTGATAAAGCGCAATTAATCCTTCTGATGCGATAGCCCAATTGTAACTGTTCTTTACTGCTATCAGTCCATTTAAACCCATTTCAACTCCAACAGAGGGGTTTTTCAACAAGTAGTTTAGAGCCTCAAAGAGGGAAGCAGCAGTTGGCTCTTCTATATAGATACCGCAACGCTTAGAAAGGACAACTTCGGCGCAAACATTGCTTATGACAGGAACACCCAACATTAAAGCCTCAAACAATTTTGATGGAGCCGCCATATAGGAGAGTCTCTTGTTGTACAGTACAGGAACTACGTCAGCCTTAGATACGAACCTTAGAGCTTTCTTGTATGGCAAAACTCCTATATAGAAAGCGTTACAATCTTTGATTTCACGGCGTATTTTTTCTACGTTTCCTACAATTCTCCCTGCAAGTTCTAATTTTATCCTTCGAGATTTTTTGCAAGCTTTCAATAATAGGTTCGTTAAAAATTCGTCACCAATCCCTCCCGCATATCTAACAAGTAGCCGATTTTTGAATGTAGAACGTTGAGCTTTTATTTTAACTAGTATAGGGAAGTTAGGCACTATACTGGCAAGCTTTACGCATTCGGATTTAAAGAGCGCCAAACGTTGTGGACTGGGTGCTATCACCGCGTCAGAAATCGAAACCATTATTGTCTCAAGTCGTCTTATTATGGCAAACATGGCTTTATTGTCACGCCAAAAGAGAGAAATAATATCGTACATATCATAGATAATTCTTGTGTTTGGTCTCAGAAAGCGATAGAACACCGCTGCGAACATCGCGTGAAGGTCCGTAGAATGAACATAATTTGGCGAGTACTTGAAGAGTTTTACAAGTAGCCAGATCCAGAAAAGAGGCAGTGCAAATACAATAATTATGCTACTATGCGGAATACGTAATGAAAACTCAGCAAAAGAAACTTCATCTTTTGTCTTTGAAGGATGTTCTCTTGACCAAGTGAAGGCCATAACGTCGCCTATAGCTGAAAGAGCGTAATACTCCTTGATCAAACGAGAATCATATTGTTCAGACATGGCTCTGATAATTGCAATTCTTATTCTGAAACCACTCCATGTAGAAACACGCGCGATCTATAGCACAAAAAGCTTTCAAGAACCTTAGTAATATCCAATGACGTTAAACATTTCGGCGTATTTATTTGACAAGTGGCTTAGCAATTCTAGAAAGAAATCTTAAAAGCCTACTAGCGACTTTTGCGAATCTACCAAGGTATGGATGATCGAGTTCGTGGCTAAAAGACTTTAGGACAATGCTATCCGGAATCTTTCTCTTTTTTTGCAACTCTATTCTTTGACCAAGTATGATTTTTCTGTTTTTTAAGATATCTGAATATGATCTTATCTTTTCTGACGCAAAACCATTCATTAGACTGTATAACAGCACTAATAACTCTATAAAAAGAAGCAACGGAAAAGCATTGACTAGTGTGCAGAGAGAGTAGTTTCTAAAGACAGTTGCAAGCCTACTACGTTCAACAAAAAAGAATTTCTTGGATGACATTATGTTTCCCCAGCTACTTCCCCATCTATGATAAATAACTGCAGAGGGAACGTAGATTGATTTATGTCCAAGCATTAATGCTCTCCACCCCCAGTTAACATCTTCATAAAAGGTGAAAAAACCTTCATCAAGAAGACCTATCTTCTTAATAAGCCGTTTAGATGCAAGTACACAAGCTCCTGATGCATAACTTATTTCACATTTTTTGTCATACTGACCAGTATCTGGCTCGCCTATTCCACGAGGAAAAGCAAAACCAAACAATTGAATAAGATTACCTGCCGAGTTTATTATTTTACTTTCAGCAAATAGGATTTTAGGTTGATAGAAACACTCAGGATTTAGCTTAGCTCCTATAAGTAACTTAGATAACCACGAAGGATGCACAATCGTATCGTTATTCAAGAGCACTATGAACTCGCCTTTGGATCCAAGAATACCTATATTATTGCCCTTGGAATATCCAAAATTTTCTTGATTCTTTATGACCTGAACATTTAAGAATCCTTTATTAATCATTGCGCAACTTCCATCCGTAGAACCATTATCAACTACAATGACCTCGAAGTTAGAGTAATTCGTCTTAAAAACCGATTTCAAACATTCACAAAGCACACTTCTACCATTAAAATTCAATACAATGATACTTACCAGTGGTTCTTCTTTTCTAAGAGACTTGTGAAGTGCCGCCCTGTTCATGGTCTAAGAATGAATCCTTTTAGTACAGATGCAAGGAAGCAGATATGGTATTCCAGGTATCCATAGCACCCTTAAAATTTGTCTTCAACAACAAGCTTATCAATAGACACGATAATATCAACAATATGCATAACCATTTCATGGGTAGAACTCTTCCCCATTGTTATAATTGCAAGAAGAAGAAACCTCACCAACATTTGCATCTGGCTTCCTAGTTCGCCTAACAATGTTTGAATTGTTGAGTGCGCGCCATAATCAACCAAATACCTCGTTAATGAGTGTAGGATGAAACGCGTGCGCTATTGTCTGCTCTATTCTTAGGATGTTTTTCCTTGTACCATTCAATTGTCCTTCGGAGACCTTCCTCAAAACCAATTGTCACTTTGAACCCAAATTCTTCATTAGCTTTACTGGTGTCAAGGCATCTCCGTGGTTGCCCGTCTGGCCTTGAAGCATCCCATACAATTTCTCCATTATATCCAGTAAGCTTCGCTATTAAATCGACAAGTTCTCTTATCGTTATTTCTTTGCCTGCACCTAAGTTAGCGGGGCCTGGTTTATTGTATCTTTCCGTGGCTAGAAGAATACCTTCAGCTGCATCTTCCACATACAAGAACTCTCTAGAGGCCTTTCCAGTACCCCATACGGCAACTTCATTTTTTCCATCTAATCTTGCATCAACCATTTTCTTTATAAGTGCCGGAATCACATGCGAGCGTTCAGGGTCAAAATTGTCCCTAGGTCCATACAAGTTAACTGGCAACAGATAAATAGCATTAAAACCATATTGCTCTCTGTAAGCTTGAGCCTGAACGAGCAGAATCTTTTTAGCAATACCATAGGGCGCGTTTGTTTCCTCTGGGTACCCATCCCAAAAGTCTTCTTCCTTGAACGGTACAGGAGTGTACTTCGGATAAGCACACACAGTCCCTACAGCAACAAATTTTTGCACTCCCTCTTGTCTAGCAGCTTCCATCAGCTGAATCCCCATCACAGCATTATCATAAAACAAAGTTGCAGGATACTTCCTGTTAAATCCTATACCACCAACTTTAGCTGCCAAATGAATAACAACATCCATATCCTCGACGGCTTTTACACAGTTCTCCCATTTTCTTAGATCCGTCTCTTTGCTTCTTGGAATCCGAATGCTTTTAGGATTTACCTTCCTTTCATTTATCAGCTTCTCAACAACAAAAGAGCCTAAGAATCCGGCCCCACCAGTCACCAGTGTCTTCTTGTCCGCCCAAAATCCCATGCTAATCCGTCTTCCACCATCTACCCGGAAACTTCTTTTCCACGATTTCATCTCCCTCTCCAATGGATTCTAAACCCACTTTGCGCATGTCAGCATCCACCATCACCTTCATCAAGTCTTCAAATTTAATCTTCGGCTCCCAGCCCAATCTCTTCTCAGCCTTCCCCGGATCAGCAACCAATTCCTCGGTTTCAGTAGGCCTAAAATACCTCGGATCAATCTCCACGTGTTTTTCGAAGCGAAGATCAACATAAGACAAGGCTTTTTCAACAAACTCTCTAACCGAATGCGCTTCACCGGTTCCCATCACAAAATCTTCCGGTTCATCAAGTTGTAGGATTCTCCACATCACCTCCACATACTCTGGAGCATATCCCCAATCTCGTTTTGCATCGAGGTTCCCCAAATAAAGAACCTTCTGTTTCCCAGCCAAAATGTTCGCTATCGCCCTACTCACCTTTCTCGTTAAGAACGTTTCACCCCTGCGAGGCGATTCATGATTAAACAAGATTCCATTAGATGTAAACATGTTGTAACCTTCTCTATAATTGACAGTCGCCCAGTAAGCATAAAGTTTAGCAATCGCGTAAGGACTCCTCGGTCTGAAAGGAGTTTCCTCACTCTGAGGCGGAGAAGAATTCCCAAACATCTCACTGCTGGAAGCTTGATAAAACTTAATCTTGTTTCCGCTATTTTTGATGGCTTCTAGAATTCTTGTGGTGCCTAATGCAGTGATATTTCCCGTGTATTCTGGAATATCAAAACTCACTCTGACTTGACTCTGAGCCCCTAAATGATAAACCTCATCTGGTTTGACATTGTAAATTATGTTCGATACCTGCTCGGAATCCGAAAGATCCCCATAATGAAGAAAAAGTCGCGCGTAAGGCTCATGCGGATCCACATAAATGTGGTCAATCCTCGCAGTATTAAAAGTACTAGCTCTTCGAATGATCCCATG
>JAOUPS010000142.1 GCA_029879735.1 Candidatus Bathyarchaeota archaeon
GGCATTCAAATCTCCTCAAGCAGCATAATGTTTACTGCTTCCAGCATTGTTTGCATCTCTTCAAGTTCAGATTCCAATTCTCCAACGCGTTCCTCAAGTTTTTTCTTAAACGCCACAAGCTTCCTCACTTTTTCGGCTTCTTCAGAAATCACCATCAGACAACCTCTTTCTTTTTACAGGCGCTTGAGACTTGGCCTTCCCTTCCTTCATCTTCCGCTTCTTTGCTCTCACGTACTCCGTGTGTTTCTTCGCCTTCTCCGCTTTCTCGGCCTATTCTTTCCCCACCCATTTAAATCCACCTCTTTTTCCCTCATATCTTTAGGACATAGATGGGCATAAGTCGGGCCACTATGTCACACATCCTTAACTCCATGGTTCTCACAATCACTTCTCTGCCACGGTAAAGGAAGGGCATGCCCTCTGTGCTAGAGATTATTTTTTGCCCTATCCCATTCTTCATCTCGATCATAAAGTATCTTTCATTGTTTGTTTCCACCTCTCCCGACGCCTCTAGCATGTCTGGGAAGGTGTAGCCCCCGCCGTGGGGTAGTATATTCAGATTTTTCAATCTATCCATGACACCGAGTTTTTCGGCTCTTTTATAGAATCCGAGCGCCTCTATAGTTTCTTCGGGAAGGTTTAGGTTTCCTCTGACTATATAGGTGGGTAAGTCTGCTCTCAGGGCTATTGGAAACATCTGACCTTGTTGATTTATGTAATGGCACCCAAGCGCTATTTCATTGTAGTTTAGTAAGCCTTGGTGTGTTTCGTTTATTATCTCTGTGAAATCTCCAAAAATCTCCGCAGCAGCTAATCTCCTTCTCTTCTTCGCGAATTCTTCCGCGTGTCTAAAAAACTCGTAGTACTCCTTCGCATCTCCATCCAAAACTACCCTGCATGGACCGAAGGGTGTTTTTACCTCCTTCATCATTTCCTTAAGAACACTACTTTTGTGGTAGTATAAGCCCAGCCTCTTCTGATTCTCTCCTTGCAACTCGGGAGCCGCGCTGTGTATAATAAAAATGTAGTCAGGCAGATTTATTTCGGTAACCTTTGCAACTCTAAATATATCTATGAAGTGGTTGCCTACATGGAAGTCCCACGACACTTTTGTGTCATCTATGAATGCTCCTTTTCGTTTTAGCTCATGCACGTTGTTTATGATTTCACGTGGTTCTGGCGGGTTTTTTATGCCTCCTACAAGCATGCCACATGCGTTCGGCATCACGTCTAGAATCATAACCTTGTCTTCCCCGCTACCCCAAGAGAGCTTTCCGCCGTAGCCTATCCCGTTTTCCCACCTAACCTTGTTTCTTGTGACGGTTTCATCTGGTGCCGATATAAAAGTCGCGTTTGGCTCCATCCCAAGCTTGTACTGAGTGTAGTGTATCTTTGCGAGTCCAAACTTCATATTCAACCTACATAGATAGGAGGCTACGTCATTAAGACCTAACGAGAAAATGTGTTGTTTAGCTCTCTCAATTAACTCTAATTTACTGAGCTTTTCCAAGCCTCTCCCTATCATTCTTCCCGGACTTCTTTCCATCTCTTCTTCCATAATCTGTTCCTCCAACAATCTTGTCTAACGCTACTCGGTGCCTCTATTGACCCACTGTTTTACGTCAACTCGTCCCCTCTCCTTGTGTGAGGACTTTCCGCAAGTCACGGAGGGGCACGTAGAACATATGATCCATAACCTTTATGTTCAAGCTTTTACCCGACCTACTCAGGGGAGACCCATCCGGCGTTCACGACTTCTTCCTCTGACATCTCTTTTCACATCACCTCAACAACTGGTTCTTTAAAGGTTAAAAATAGGAGTTAAGGGGTCTTTCGTCTATAGGCGTTCGCTCCACTCTGACGACGCTACTTTTCTTTCTTCTTCCTAGCTCGCTTCTTCTTTGACTTCCCAGCCATCCGCATCACCTCCCCCACACGGTTTTATGTGGTGTATGGGGCGCTTATCTCTTTTCCCAGTGATGCCAGTCCTCTTCCTCTTCTTCTTCCTCTTCCTCTTCCTCTTCTTCTTCACCCATGCTTTTCACTTCCTTCCGACTCTCGGAAAGCCAGTCATAATCCACTTTGCAATAAACCTTCAGAAAAATAGTAAAAACGCAGAATACGGATTTCATAAGTTAAGGGTCAAGAAAAAACTTTAATATTTAAAAATCTCGTGAATTCGTGCCTATAACTAAGTGAAAGCTTTGTTGCTTGCTTTTTATCTATTTTTCTCCGAGATTTTTCCCAAATAGAATACAGTCTAATGAAACTTGTACGTCTCCGAATTCTTTCTGACGGACGCTTGCCTAACCTTGTTTAAGGTTCTATAAGTTTTCATTAGACTTTTTGAGAAGTCAAGTCCCATCCATTTTTCGTAGTATCTAGCTTTTCTTTTGACCGTAATGAATCGTCTTGCGATTTTGCGTAAGGAATCACTTAGCTGCCTGTGATTGCACTCATTTTTGAGGTATTTATCGCAAAGTTGCGTACATTTTTGCCTCATGTCGAAAATCTCTCTTTCCACTTGTCGTCTTGTTTCATCAACAAGTAGCTGAACTGAACGGTCGTCAGGAATAACAATTTTCGGAAGCAACTTAACCTCTCCGCCGAGCTCTCTTATGAAGGACACTAAACGTTGAGCGTCGATTAACTCATTTTTCGGATCGAATTGAGAGTGTCGTTGATAAAAAACGTAAACACGCTTACAAAGACGGAAGCAGGGAGCCTTTTTCACGAAATTCCGTATTTTCTCCTTTTCATCTTTAGGAGCCCTAAAAGAGACCACAATTAGACTTCCAAGATCTTGAATTCTTCCTTTTACAATTGAGCGCTTCTTAATTTCCTTGGTTCTTTTCATAACTATAGGCTTGTTTTTCTCAAGTATTTTTAAAACTTTGTACATTTTCTCCTTATCAAATTCCCAAAAGGTTTTGTTTGTCTGCCTACAACTAATAATCCTTAAACGAAGAGGAATTAGACTTCGATTACTGTAGTTTTTTGAAGCCTTATACACTACGTGGTAGACCATGCAATTTCGTCAATAAGTTGCTAGAGCATTCCACGTTAAGATAAAGATTGCTATGCCCCTCATCGATGTGGGAGGTTAAGGAAACGGGCATACATCATTAGACAGCCCATCTTATTTTCCAAATTCTAATCCTTTTCTTCTGAGGTGACAACAATACAAATTTTATCTTGCCATGAGCTTGAAGACTGATTCGTTTCAAATTCTAGGTGTCATGCGAAGACTTTTTATCAAAAAACTTCGTTTTTGAAATCCAAAGTGAAATCTAAAATTTTAAGTTCATATTCCAATTGCGTTGTTTCTG
>JAOUPS010000009.1 GCA_029879735.1 Candidatus Bathyarchaeota archaeon
ACTTGTCTGTGGAAGATATGCACGTTCTTTCTAAAGGTAGCGTCAACGTGGCCTATGTTCCGGTGGCTAACATGAAACTCGGTTTAGGCGCAGCGAAAATAAAAGACCTAGTTGACTTGGGTGTTAACGTTGGCTTAGGAACGGACGGTCCAGCCAGCAACAACAGTCTCGACCTGTTTGAAACCATGAAGATGGCAGCTTTGCTTCAAAAACTCACTTATTTAAGTCCCAAGGTTCTGCCAGTCTATGACGTTTTGAGGATGGCGACAATAAACGGGGCTAAAGCCTTGGGGCTTGAGAGGGATGTGGGTTCCTTGGAGGTTGGCAAGAAAGCCGACATGATCATGGTTGACCTTTCAAAACCACATCTAAAACCTTTACACAACATTTATGCGAACATCGTTTATTCCGCGCATGGAAGTGATGTAGACACGGTTATTGTTGACGGAAAAATTGTAATGGAAAACCGGCAAGTGAAAACTTTGGATGAACAAACTGTTATGGAAAAAGCTGAAAAAACGGCTTGTAACCTGTTATCACAGTAAATCCTAATTAGTTGAACAGTAGTTGACAGGAAGTGCACTATCTTCGTTCAATTATTTTCATGTAGGCAAACGTGGCAGTTGTGGCGAATATCACTGAGAAAACTACTAGATTTCTTACCATGTTTAAGGTAAAAGGTGGATCGCCTAGAAGGAAAGACCTGATCAGGTCTGCGCCGCTGCTTAAAGGGTTAAACTCAGCCAACACGACTAGGGGCTGTGGCATTACACCCTCCCGACCAAGCGTCTGTATAAGCGACAGCGGGTAAAAGATGCTGCTACAGAAGAAGAGCACATAATAAACCAAGCCCCTTGCAGTAACGAATTTTTCGAAGCTGGTTGTGGACACTGCTGTTGCTATGCTCAGACCTGAGATTCCTGTTGCTAACAGAAGGAGAGCGCCTAAAATCACGAGGAGTTGCGGAAGTGATGGAAAGCCGAGGAAGAGAAATGTTGTCAAGAGCAGTGGTGACATGTACATCATTCCTCTCAATCCGCCTGCAAACAATCTGCCCACAGCAAGTTCTAAACGTGTAATAGGGAGGCTGAGCATGTAGTGGTGAATTTGGCGACGTACTTCCATGTTTATTTCTCGACCGATCATGAAGGCAGAGGCAAACAAGCCTACCACTGTGACGCCTGGGGCGAAGAAGTTGAAGTAGCTTTTAGTTAGTTCAGCTATTTCTGGGCTCACCATCTGGTTGTATACCACTGCCATTATCAGCAGGTCTGCAAGGTTCATGCTTATGAGACCTGCCAGCCACCATTTGTAGCGGAAAAAATTTCTGAAATCATGTTCAATTATGTGCAGAATCGCTTTCACCTATTGCCAACCTCCACCTTCAAGCCGTTTCTCGTAGATTGTGACACCAACAAACGTAAAAGTGAAGAAAAATATGACAATGCCTATTATCGCTGCTAAGGGCATGGGGTCCATGGTTAGGTACCTCTCGATGCCTGTGCCCCAACGAAACAGATCAGAAGCAAAAGTAAGCGGATTAAATTCTGAAAATGCTGCATATACTTTGCTTGCGTCTTGAACGAAAACCTGGGGATACATCGTTGTGCTCAGTCGAACTATTAACGCGTTTAGAACCCCCATAAAAATATCAAAGCGGTCACCCGACTTCAGCATAACCGCAATCGTAATGCTCATTCCGGAAACACCAAAAGCGAACAAGAAAAGGGCTGAAAAGGCAATTAGAAGATTAAGTGGATTTGCAAGTCCAATCACAAATAGCGCTATTGCAATTATCGGTCCTACAAGAATGAAGCTACGTATTCCACCTCCAATAGATCTTCCAAGGACGAGTTCTTTTCTGGAGACGGGAAGGCTAAGCAGATACTCGAAAACTCCATGTTCAGCCTCTTCAAAGATGTCGTATCCGATGAAAACTGAAGCAGAGTAGAGCATCATTATCACAACCCCAGCGACGTAGAACTCAAAATAGATGTCTGCCAGTTCAGGCACAACCATGCGAGACGCGATTAAGCCAAAGAAGGCAACCTGCGCGGCGAACCATATAGCTCGCATGATTATGATGAATTTGTATTGCAAGAACATTCGCAGGTCTCTTTCAACAACCAGCAACAGCTTCTTCGTCTCTTTCACCTCGAGGTGATCTCTTGCTCTGCTTCCTCAATAGTTAAGCCTGTATAATGTACAAACACGTCATCAAGCGATGGTTCGCTCATCCGAATCGACGAGATGGGAAAGCCATTTTTCAGGAACAGATTCACAATTTTGGGAACAACTTCTTCCACCTTATTCAGATGGATTCTTAGGTCATTAGGCTTCAATATGACGACGTCTACAACTTCTCGAAAGCTCTTCAGTTCTTTCATAGCGTTCCCATTCACTTCTTTTTCAAGATGAACGTCGACGATATCCCCTCCAAGGATGCTGTCTTTCAACGTTTTAGGCGTGTCACACACTAGCATCTTGCCTTTGTGCATGATGCCAACGCGGTCGGAAAGCAGGTCTGCCTCGAAGAGCTCGTTAGTCGCTAGGATTATGGTTGAGCCTTCGTCTCGAAGTTTTCGAATCATGTTCCAAATCTTATGTTTGCCTACAACGTCTATTTGGGCAGTAGGTTCGTCAATGAAGGCGATTTTGGGTCTTTGAATCAAAATCTTAGCAACTTCAACACGCTTCTTCATTCCACCAGAAAGACCATGAACCTTTTTCCGTCTGTAATCCCACATGTTTACGTCTTCCAACACCTGCTTAACTCTCCTCTTCCGTTCTTGTGTTGAAAGACCGCAGACCTTCGCATGCCAATTCAGCACATCCCAAGGTGTGCCGACCCACAGAAGCTTAGGCTCTTGAAAGCAAATGCCAATCAGCTTTCTTACATCATTCGGGTCTTTTCTTATGTCGTATCCACCCACAATTGCCGTTCCATTGGTTGGCTTAATCACTGTTGAAAGCATGAGGACAGCTGTTGTTTTTCCCGCACCGTTAGGACCTAACAATCCAAAGATTTCTCCATCCTCAATGCTCAAGTTTAGACGGTCAACTGCAACCAAGTTCTCGAAACGCTTTGTCAAATCAATTGTGCGAATGATAGACACTAGCATGCCTTCGTTGATTTGTAAGTTTTTTAGAACAAAGATAATGAAAGGTCTCAATAGATAAGCATATCGTCGTGCGCGCTTTGAACCTGTTATGCTTCTCGATTTGGCCGTTTTCGCACTATTTTTTGCTTTACTAGGTGCGTTTGCTTACATGAAAATGGTTCAAAAATAGGCTTCTCCAGTCTTTTTGAGGTTAAAATTTATGAATATGAACCACTTATGTTTCTATCCCTTCGGCTATACAAATTGATTCGAAGGCTAAATCTATGGATGGAGTGAAGGCTATCTTTGAACCGCAAAGGGTCGTTATAATAGGTTCAAGCAAGATTCAGGAAAAAGTTGGAATGACTTCTCCACAGCTTTTCAAGAGTGTCATTTACAACATGAGGAAAATCTTTCATGGAAAAACGTGCATCTTAGACGTGGACGGAAAAACGGGTTACAACAAGCTAAGTAAATTGCCGAAAATTCCCGAACTTGCCGTTATTATACTTCCGCCAAAGCAATCAATTGAGCAAGCGAAAAAATGCGCGAAAAAAGGTGTGAAAGCTCTTGTATTGATTACTGGCGGATACAATGATGAACAGCGTCAGCAACTGCTCAAAATCAAAGAAAAGTATGGCATCAGAGTCTTAGGACCCAACACGATTATGGGCGTCATGAACACTGCCAACGGGTTAAACACAACCTTTGAAAGAAACGTTATGCCCAGAAAGGGAAACATCGCCGTCACATCTCAAAGTGGCGGAGTCGGCGCATGCCTACTGGACTGGGCATGCTTTTACAACATAGGCATAAGCAAATTCACTTTCGTAGGAGACAAAATAGACGTTGATGACGTTGACTTGCTGCGATATTACGGAAACGACAGAGATACAACGGTCATATGCCTGTACATGGAAGGAATAAGAAACGGAAGAAAATTCATAGAAGAAGCAAGAAAAATAGTGAAGAAAAAACCGATCTTAGCCCTAAAAGGTGGAGTAACACAAGAATCAGCGAAAAGAGCCAGATCGCACACAGCCTCGATAGCTGGGTCAGACCAGATATTTGACGCAGCCTTCAAAAAAGCTGGAATAATAAGGGTAGAAAACATTGAGGAGCTCATGAACGCGGCCATAGCGCTTTCTAAGCAACCTCCAATGAGCGGAGATAACGTAGCAATCGTAAGCAATGTGGGAGGACCGGCAATACTGGCTGCAGACGCTGTTGCAAGAAACAATCTGACGCTTGCATCCTTGTCTGAAGAGACAAAAAGGAAAATTGAAAGCCTGTATCCGGGTGTGGATGCAACAAACCCAATAGATATCATAGCTGATGCAAAGGCTGAACGATACTCCAAGGTGTTGCAGCTGGTTCTTGCCGACAAAAACGTGAACGGCGTCTTAATAATAAACATGCTTAAGTCTTGCTTCTTCGAACCAGAAGACGCTCGAGTAATTCCAGAAACAGCGGCAAAATACCCGGAAAAGCCTGTTGTTGACGTGCCAGCAGGCGGAGAAGATTTCGCACTCGTTTACAAAGTGTTGGGTGACACAAGTATACCTTTGTACAATTTACCTGAAAAAGCTGTAAAAGTTCTAAAAGTTTTAAGGGCATATGGCAAGATTGTCAAGAAGCATTAAAACTATATTTGGAAGACTGTAGATTCTATTGTGATCGCATTTCAGGTGAAAACTTGTCTAGACATCTAAAACATCCTGATCAGAAATTGACCGAACAAATTGTCAATTTTTGTAGACATATCGCGGGTTCATGCCAAATCGCAGGAACTTGCATATGCAGCGATTACGTCTTAGGATTCTCTGATACAAAAACAATTTTGGAAATTTTGCTTGTAATCCGTGATTTTCAGCCTCGATTAATTAGCTACGTAAAAGTTTTGGATGCTAGAAACATTATTGTCTATGCTGTTGATGAATGGGTTTTTGAAAGGGATGTAGATAGAGGGTTTTTAGGCGAAGCCTTGGCTAGAAAAATGATCTTTCCGTACATTTCTTTGATGAATGGGAACTACTTGAACCTTCAGGAGGTTAAGTTGAAGAAACGTCTAGTTCTTGAGCTTTTGGAAACCTTGGTTTTAGACTTTCCAGAACTCTCTTATGAATTCCACATAAAGCCAGAATATTTCATGTATGAAAGCATGCTGACCAGAGCCAGACTTTTCCCGCCAATGATCTACGGTTTACTGAATTTCATGCGAAAGGATGTCAGAAAAGGAAATATAGAATTGGTTATGCGTGGATATTCAGAAGCATTAAAGGAATTAGAAGAAGAAAAAGCTGTTGCATTTTCAGACGGGTATATGAAAATTTCCCAAAGGTTTGCCGACGAGGCCAGAAGCAGAAAAGTTCGTTTCACAAACCTCTTTAAAACAGCCCAAAGAACCCTTTTTACTTCCTTACTGAGCATTTTTCCCACAGCTCTGAACATTCTTTCTCAGAACAGGGAAACCTTTCTTAAATTCCAAAGAAACGCCAGAGAGAACTCAAAGCTTATCAATCAACTCGAAGACCCTCACAGATTTTTGTATGTTCCCACAGCTCGCGGACTGGTCCCTCTGACCAGCAAAATGGACATTGAACCCTTCGCTAGAGAGGTGCTTTCACCAAGCGAAGATGCGGAAGTCAAGATCGAGGAGATCGGCGGCGTCTTGAACGATGTCTATCTAGTTAAGGCTGTTGCGAAGGATAAAGAAAGGAAAATTGTTGTTAAGAGGTTTAGGGACTGGTCAAGTTTCAAGTGGTTCCCCCTTACATTGTGGGCTTTGGGAACCAGAACGTTTGCTGTTCTTGGTCGTTCAAGGCTTGAAAGGGAGTGTGCCATAAACCAGCTTCTATACTCAAAGGGTTTTGCTGTCCCCAAGATTCTACACGTAAGTCATGCTAACCGTTTAGTTTTCATGGAACACGTGGAAGGCGAAAATCTCGGTGAAGTCATAAAGAGAATTGTTAACATGAAGAACCATCAAGGGATAACCGAGGACTCAGGTGTGATAAGCAAAGTTGGACAAAAACTTGCTGATGTTCATGCCCTTGGCATAGCTTTGGGTGATACAAAGCCCGAAAATCTGATGGTTGGACAGAATGGTGAAATCTATATGCTGGATTTCGAACAAGCATCAAGGAACGGCGACAAAGTTTGGGACATCGCTGAATTTCTGTATTATTCGGGTCATTATGTTCCGCCATTTGCTAGAACGAGTTCCGCAGAACTCATCACAAAAACCTTTATCAAAGGCTATTTGAAGGCTGGAGGAGACGTCAAACTTGTAAAAAAAGCTGGAAATCCAAAATACACAAAAGTTTTCAGCATATTCACTCTTCCCCTCATAATTTTGGCTATTTCAAACATTTGTAGAAAAGCGGACAAACTGGAGGAGTAAGTATGGTTAAAAAACATTCCCAGATACATTTCCGATAAAGTTGATGAGATTGTGAAAAGGAAACGCATAACAAGTGAGGAAGCTCTGGATCAACTGGTAAAAGAAGACTCAGAAATTCTGAAAAAGACGACAAAAAAGTGAAGAAATCACAACTAGGCGACCATTCTCTTTTACGCGTGCGGTACATTTTCTTTCATCAATTCTATGAACTTTTCGAAAAGCCTTTCAAAGAAGGCTTTTTTGAGTCGGGGTCCCTTCCCGATGCCTGGACATTCATCTGTGTAAGTAAAAGCGTATCTACTGTTTCTCAGGTTTTTGAGCTGGAAGGGATAGAATCTGCAGATTAGCGGTCTCATCTTATAGATAGAGCATGAATTATCTTTTAGAAAGACGCATTTTCCGTCCTCAATCTTTCTAATCTGGTAAATGTAGGGGTCAAAACCTTCGATTTTCTCAGCGAAATTATCAAGACCTATCAAAGTCCTCTTTGATATACGATCAGCCTCGGTCTTCAATAGAAGAATCGACCTAACCCTATCTTCAGTATCGCCGTAGCATAAAGCGCATCTCACGCATCTAAAACGAACATGTTTTGGATACTCAAAGCTCAAGCTAATCTCGCCAGACTATCTCACAAAACATACAAAGGACTATTTTTTACCTTTTCTATGCCTTGTAGGAAGCCCAATGTTCTTTTTCTGTTTCTTCTGCATCTTCTTAGCCTTTTTCAATTGCTTATGCTTTTCGCGACCTGCAGCCTTCTCTTTCTTGCTTCTCCTAGCCATCTTTTGACCTCCATTTCGTGGCATAACCACATGATACTTACTAAAAAATATTACTATCCTCAGATGCTGTTAACTTGTTTGTCATGACCCAGACTATCTAAAGGAAAGGTGTTTTCTAGAGGATTTTCAGGAAATTTACATATACTCAGAAGATATGAGAAGTTATTCATTACTGAACAATAATGACTTGAAGCTTTCAGAATTAGATAAATCGTTAAGGATTTCATTCCTACACGGTATTTGGCTACTAAACAACATGCGAAGAAAAAGCACATAAAACTCATTAAACGGTTCAAAGATGGCATATTCAGAAGGAAATTCGACCAAAAAAGCCTTCGATATTGATAGCTTGCTTGGACAAATATGATACCATATATCACGAATTGGTTAACAGTATCCTCGCACGCTAAAATATTAATAACTCCAAAGCGATGTGTAGAAGCATGGAAGAGTGCAAGAGACCAAGTTGGGACAGGTATTTTCTTGATTTATGTGAAGCTGTCTCGAAAAGGGCGACATGTGATAGAGGTAGGAGCGGATGTGTAATTGTAAAAGATAAAAGGATCTTAACTACAGGATACGTTGGTTCGCCTGCAGGATTGCCCCATTGTGATGAAATTGGGCATGACATGCGTAGGGTTTTTAATGACGCTGGAAATGTTAATCAACATTGTGTACGAACATTGCACGCAGAACAAAATGCGATAATCCAAGCCGCAAAATTCGGGGTGTCTATAGACGGAGCGACACTCTATTGTAAAATGGTTCCATGCAGGTCTTGTGCAATGATGATTATCAATTCTGGCATCAAGCGTGTGGTTGCAGAAAAACATTATCACGCTGAAGCAGATACTGTGAAAATGTTCAAGGACGCAGGGATCGAATTTGTTATAATGAACGACGAAGTGGAAAAATACGACAGGCAATAAAAAACTACCAGACAAATAAAATCCAAAAGAAATCTGTTTAACACGACAAATTAGTTAACAGTATCCGATCCTCAAAGAATTGTTGACGCGCGCGACTTCTTAGCCAAAACATAATAAATTGGGAACTAGAGTTTCTTTGTTGTAGGTGTAAGAACTGGTAAAGTTAAACACTTCATTGACCTTTTACGGTGGAGTAAACGAGATCGGCGGAAACAAAATTCTGCTCCAAGACAAAAGCACAAAAATCTTCCTAGATTTTGGCATGTCCTTTGCCTTGAAAAAGCAGTTTTATTCGCCGCCGTTCCTTTCGCCAAGGAGCAAAAAAAGTCTACAAGAGCTTGAAATCTTGCCAAAACTTGAAGGTGTCTACATCGATGAGAAAACTCCGGAAGTTGATGCGGTTTTTCTTTCCCACGCACATATGGACCACTCAGCCTACATATCCTTCTTGAACCGCGAAATCCCGGTACACTGCGGAGAAACGACAAAAATTATCCTGCAAGCATTAAGTGAAATACGCAGAGCCGATTTAGAGTTTAATGTTGAAGGCATAAAGTTTAAGTCGTTCAGGACAGGAAAGACAATCGCTACAGACGGTTTGGAAATTGATCCCATTCATGTTGATCACTCTGTTCCAGGAGCCTACGGCTTCATAATTCACACTTCTAACGGGGCTGTTGTTTACACTGGAGACTTTAGGGGCCACGGAACGAAGCCCGAGATGACATCCGATTTTGTTGAAAAGGCAAAAGAAGCAAGACCTGTGGCGGTTATCACCGAAGCCACAAACATGACTGGCGCATCAGTCTCTTCCGAAGAGGAAGTCAAAAACAAGTTAAATGACATTGTAAAGCAAACAAGCGGTTTGGTGGTTGCTGATTTTGCTTACGCGGACGTTGATAGGTTGAACTCCTTTTATCGAACAGCCAAGAAGAACGGGCGTTGCCTAGCTATTTCACTTAAACAAGCCTACATGTTGAACGCATTACGTGAAGACAAGCATCTAAAGATTCCAAACTTGAATGGTGAAAGCATTTTGATATTTCGAAAGTCGAAGAAAACGTATCGCAAATGGGAGAAACAAATCATGGAGGAATACCGAGACAAGATAGTTGATGTGTTCGAAGTTTCGAAGCAGCAGTGCAAAGTGGTTTTAGCCATGTCCTTTTACGATTTAGAAGAGCTTGTAGAGATCAATCCAAGACCAGGCAGCTGTTATATTTTATCTGCTTCCGAACCGTTCAATGAGGAAATGGAGATCGACTTTGAAAGGCTTGTTAACTGGCTTAGACACTATGGCTTACCGCAGTATCATGTACATGTTTCCGGACACATAATGCCACTTCACCTGAAAAATATTCTTAAGGAAATCAACGCAGATAAGATCTTTCCAATCCATACAGAAAATGCGGATTTATTCGCCAAGTTCATAGATGACTTGAAAAGCAAAACAGTGCTCGTTGAGAAAGGCAGGAAATATAATGTTCAATCATAGCCTATGCCTAGATTTTATATGAAGAACTAGTTCGAGTGCTCTAATTTTAAAGCTTCCGATATGTCAAGTTTTGAAAGTATAACCGTAAATCAGAAAGCCTAATCATTAGGTTTTCTCGTGTGCGGAGATTCATAACCTATAAGTGAAGGTATTGACTCTTGATATTCACGACAGAAAATGAAGACTACAACAACGCGTGACCGCCGAATACGAGTGTTGTTCCATAGCCTAGGATTAAGCTGTCTGGGCGGAGCCATATTCCTCCAAATCCTAGTCTTCACAGACATACTCCAACACGGATACTTCATGGCGGTGGAAAACAATCCGGCAGTCCTAACATTCGAAATAGTTCTTACAGCCTTCGCCCTTATTTACTTCACATACATATATCGACGCTTCATCCGCTCAATCAAATAGCCGTCTTAAGCATTAAAATTTAAAAAACTCTCTTAGAAAGTCGTTAAATAGCAAAAGAGGAATAGAAAATCGTTTTAAATAAGTTTCCATAAGACTCAACCAACAATTCTAGATTAAGTGGTGAAAGCTTTGAAAATGTTGAAAACCCTAATATTAGTCATGCTTATGTTGATTGCAGCAACAATGACACATGACGCAAATGCAAACTCGTCAGACCCCATCCACACCTACAACTATACTCCTATCCCAAATGACCTTACAGTAGAGATTAAAAATCCCTCAGGGACTTATCCCAACCAAACTATAAACGTAAACATAACCATTAAAGCGCTAGTTAATTTGACAATTAACCATGTGGCAATCGAACTGTATACCTTTAACGACTCAAAATTTAATGAGGTCATATATGTTGAGAAAGAAAGTCAAGTGCCCCTTTCCTGTGGTAAGTCGTTGAATAAAACCTCTAATTTTACAATTCACGAGCAAGCTTCTAACATTGTATATGGAAAACTGATCTTAGAGTGGACAAAAAAAGGAACTGAGGGATGGACAACTATTGGAAAGAAGCCAACTTTTATCATGACATATCTAAAGAATTCAGAGCTTGAAAAGCTTAGAAGCAGAGTTCCAGAATTGGAGAAGGAAAATATCGAATTGAAAGGAAACGTCACCGATCTCAACAATACTTTAACGGATCTTCTCAACAACTTGACAAATGCGAAGAATCGTTATGAAGGAGAGTTAAGCGGCACAAGAAGTGTGATAACTATTCTGGCAATAATCACGGTATTCTTCGTAGCAACAACCGCATACTTATTCATACGGAAGCCAAAGCAATACTGGTGAAAACGACTTACCCTTTTCTTTCCTGTTTAGATGTTCAATCGATCTCACCAAGTTTCGAAATGCCTGGATCATTTCTTGTGCAACTTTTGAGCTGCGATGAATGTTAAGCCTCGCTCTGTGAGAGCTCTGGCTGTTCTGTTCACCGAATCGTGTTTGTCGAGATAATTGATCAGAAGCTTTGACACCAGTCCTTTTTCAATTATGTCTTTTTTAGGAGTGAAGTAATCTAAGATGTCGGACGGATGTTTCCTGGTTTTGTCAACTTCAGGTATTCCGCCCTCGTGTTTTGCGCTGATATTTTTTACGTGGTCGGCGATTTCTAGAAGTTCGTCGAGTCTGTCGTATGGTTGTCTGACGATGCTCTTGTAGGTTTCTACGATGTGGTGTTCGATGCGGGTGATGTCCTCGAAGTCGAAGGTTTTTCGTGTGTATGCTGTCAGCTCAATCGTCTCATTGTTGACGGAGTTTGAGAGGTTAAACCCTATAAGAGGTGTCGTGCCATCGTCTCGGCTGAAGAGTTTGGCAGCCATAAGCGTCCAGAAGCACGCATAAGGATTATCATTACCTAAGTATACCGAAATCTTGAATTCCACGTCAATCCCAAGCCTGTGCAGCCAATACCCAAGCATCACAGTGCCCGTGTTTACATTCAACACTTGTCGGATGCCATATTCAGTGTAATAATGAAGGAATTCGTCAACCCATTTTAAGGCGTATTCGTTTGGCACTCCAACACCGCCGAAATACCCCGTGATCGTTTCCGGTCCTCCTAAATGAACGTTGATGGGCTGGCCATCGGGCCCCGGCATTGTTCCTTTCGTATCTAATGTTTCTACGTAGGAAGCTCCTATAATTTGCATTGCTGCTGCAAACGCGAGTGGTTCATCATCCTCAACCTGCTCTTTCATGGAGCGGACGCGAATGTAACGGGCGGGCATAAGGTCTTGCTGGCCAATCGCCTTTTTTGCCTCCGCTATGAACCATGAGAAAAAGTTACAAGCACTAATCTCCAAGGTTACAGCGAAGGACTCGTTAAACTTCTTGGAATCGGGTTTTTCTCCTAAAATTTTTCTGCGATATTCTGGAACATCGATGAAGGCTCCTTTATCCCGCTGTTCAATAAGCCACTCAAGATCCTTCACATAAGGCGAATCTTTCGTTCTAAGTCGAGCATTGAGGTTCTCGAGCTTACTGGCTTCTCTGGCTTTGCGGTTAATCTCGTCAACACCACCATGTTTCTCGACAATTCTCAACAAACCGTTTACGAGGGGGTTATCTTCCCTCATAAGAAAATCGTTGATTTCTCTCAGTTTTTCATCCTTTATTCTCAATCTTTCCTTAATGTTATTCAAGGAATAATCCTCCAAACATCGTTGTTTTTATTCGGGTTTTTGGCAATTTAAGCGTTTTCAGGTTTTTATGTTACTTCACATCTTGGCAATTGTAATTATTCAGAACCACTATCCCTAAACCGCTTAGAGAACTGATACAGCCACTGTGAATGCATGGCTGAGGCTAACCTTGCTGCATTGGTAAATTAGAAAAAAGAGGAAAGTCAGTTTCGTCGTTTCTTTTTGCGATTAACATAGACAACAAAGATAGTGGATACCGTTACAGACGAAGCCCATCCAATCCATGGAGCAAGCAGTTGAAACTTGTCTATTGGAACCCAGACGCCGCCAACTGGCGCTTTGATAAGACCCACGTCCCAAGAGGGATCGTTCTCACCCGCTTGAAGGTTAATTACCATTGTCCGTCCTGTGGAGGGGTCTACGTCGCTGTCAACAGCATCATCAGCACCTTCGTCTCGGAGCGTGAACACATAGCCACTTGGAAGAGTAAACACTAGGTAATAGTCTCCAGGATCCAAGTCAGTGAAGCTGTAATAGCCGCTTCCATCGGTGGTCGTGAAACCCACGAAAGTGCCATCAGACCGGTATAGGCTTGCAGTTACACCGGAAACTCCAGGCTCTAACGGATCCTGAACACCGTTGCGATTAAGATCCTCCCAAACAAAGTTACCCAGAGAAGCCTTCCCAGGCGGCGCGCGCGCATTGGTGAAGGTTATGGTGATATTCTCACCCAGATCAACATAGATGGTTGCAGTGCGAGTGCCTGTGTCTCCACTCGTGTAATCATCGTCTCCGGTGATACCGATGCTTGTTAGAGTCCACCAAGTCTCAGGTCCCTCAACAACTGTATACATGCCAGGAGCCACGTTGAGGAAGACCTCAGTGTTGGACAAGGTAGGGTCAGCGTCATCATCCAAAGAGAATGGTGCGCCAAGACCAGTCGTATAGCTGAAGTCCTCAGGATCATCCGGAACAGCATCCTTAACCACAGTGAGCTTGGCAGGCGGGATGAGGATGTCTGCGCCCATGATCTGATTGTCCTGCGAACCCAGTGAGTGGTCATCCAGATCGAACAGCTTGAAGTGGTAAGGTCCACCGGCGATCTGGCTCGAGCCCAAACCCACGCCCCAAGCGATCGGGTTAACGGCCGGATTCCCGGAGATGGCGAGGTGCCCAGCCAGTTCGATCAGTATCTGATCCGACGCGGATGTCCACGTGAGTGTGTAATGGATGAACGAGTCGCCTGTGTCACCACCGTTTGCGACATCATGATACATAGCAGTGAACGATGCTGAGGCGATTGGTTGGTTGCCGCAGATCCTGATCTGGCGGTTTCCCCACGCTGCTTCGTACGCGTCGATTCTGTCCTGCGTTGAACCATCCTTACTAACGAAAGGGTCATCCGGGACGTCTACATATATCTCATATGGCGCTGTCTTAGAATGTAGGGCTTGACACATAGCAGCAGTTGCCTTCGGGCCTATATCATCTCCCCACGGAGTGTAGCCCAATGGTGGGTCGTTTCCCTGGTTCCAACCTGTCAACCAATCGTACGCATGTGTGCCGCCCTTTGTCGCCTCATGGGATAAAGTCAAAGTATGCACGTCAAAGGAAGTAGATGCGACATCGACGAAAATCATCCTTTGAGGTACGGACATACTTTCATAGTACGTTGATTTACCACTCTGCAATATTGAATAAATCCACAGATCCAAATCGTTCGCATACTGCCTGAAGTCCACAGAGTCTGTAAATGTCGTGGTTGCTGAGTTGACGCCATCAGTGGCTGCTACAGTGTATGTTCCAGCTATTCCGTTCATCACGTAATAGTAGGTGAATCCTCCGAAAGTGTCCGACATGGTCGAACCAGTGTCAACAATACTGTCAGGTCTGGTTATGGCTATGTCTATGTTGGTGTTGGGGTTAAACCCTGAACCATAGATCGTGACAGCTTCCCAAGGCGCATAATCAGGCTTATCTGTCCATACTACGGCTGTCGCGTATACGTCACATGACATTAACGCTAACGATACAAACCCAGTCAGCAACAGGAAAAATACAAGAAGCAACTTATGCTTGTTCACCCTACGCTTTTCTCCTTTCTCCTCAGGTTAAGCTATATAACTTCAAAAATAAGTATTGTGGAAGCTAGTTCTATTGATGAGACCAGCTTAACGCTAGTGGCAGCATTATTTGCAAACATTTTTCGTGCCGAGCGTGCATGTTCTATTTAATATCTACTTCAAAGCTTAAATTGTATAATAGTATGATTAAATAAAAAAGTGGAGATGAATCATGTTTAAGCCTGAGGGAATTTTGCCAGCTTTGGTTACGCCTTTCACGGATGATGGAAAGGCTGTTGATGACAAAAGACTGCGCGCTTTGGTTAGTCAATGCATCGAATTGGGTGTTCACGGTGTTGTTCCTTGTGGCACAACTGGCGAATTCGTGAACTTAACAATAGAAGAGAAAAAACGCGTAATCGACATTGTTATAGACGAGGTTGACGGCAAGGTTTCAGTACTCGCTGGAACTGGGGCAAGCGGAACAGACCAAGCTTTAGAGATGACGAAATACGCTAAGGACGCAGGGGCAGATGCGGCCCTAATAGTTACACCGTTCTACTTGAAGCCTACAAACCGGGGCATATACCAGCACTACTTCACCATTGCAAGCGAGGTTGACCTGCCAATAATTCTATATAATATTCCACAATGCACCGGTGTGCAACTGTCGTGGCAGATGGTTGAAGACCTAGCTCAAATCCCAAACATTGTAGGCTTGAAGGACAGCAGCGGACAGTTAGGATACATACTGGTTGTGCTGGAAAAAGTCAGAGACAAAATCAATGTCATGTGTGGACACGACGAGGTCGTTGTTGCAGCATTAGCCGCCGGATGCTCAGGAGCGATCCTCGCAAGCGCCAACGTGATACCAGATGTGTGGGTTCAAATCTACGATCATGTGAAAAATGGAGAACTGCGAGAAGCCCGTGAACTCCAGTATAAAATACAGAAAATGGCGCGGATCATCGCTGGAAGCGGAGCCGTAGGCACAAAAGCGGCCTTAAACATGATGAAGATCAAGGTTGGACCAGTTAGAAAGCCATTGAGCGTGGGTGGAGAACTAACCTACGAGGCGAGGGAAGAGCTGCGAATCGAATTGGAGAAGATAGGAAAGATAAAGCCAAAATCCATAACCGTTGAGATAAGCGAAAAACCATTAGAAGAACGCTTCAGAGCCATAAACATAACACCAGAAATCATACGAGACTTCAAACTGCGAGTAGGTGAAGCCTTAGCAGGACAAGGCGCAGAAGTAGCTCACATAGATCTCCTCATCGGAAAGAAAGACGGTCCGTTAGGCGAGGCCTTCGCAAACGCTAAATCCGCACCCGCACCTGGACATGAACCGTTACTAGCAATCTTAGAGCCCAACCTTGCAGTGAAGCCAGTAACCTTGATAGTTCCAACAGTTACTATTAGGAGTATGCGTCAGGCAAGCATGGTCTATGGTCCAGCACAAACAGCGGTAGCGAAGGCAGTAATCGACAGCGTTGCGGATGGAATAATCCCGAAAGAAGCTGCTGAAGAGCTGATAATAATTGCGAACGTGTTCGTTCATCCAACAGCCGTCGACAGACAGCGGGTGTACATAAACAATTACAAGGCCATGCGCCACGCCATACGCAAGGCAATAGAGGGAAGACCAACGATAGACGAGTTAATAGAAAATAAGGACAGATCAAAACATCCCTTCAAGTACACACCCTAGTGATTGAGATTTGGTAACTCAAAAAATCAGGAAAGACGACTACGTACTTCTTTATCTAAGCCAGCGGAAAACATACATGGTTAAAGTTGAAAAGGGCAAAACTTTCCACACACACAAGGGCTTCATAAAATTCGACGACTTGATCGGAAAAGAATACGGCTCCAGAGTCCTAAGCAGCTTAGGCGTGGAATTTGTGGCGTTGAAACCCTTGCTGCGCGATTATATAATGAAGTCTGTACGGAAAACCCAGATAACCTACCCAAAAGACACAGCCCTAATAGTTATGTTCAGCGGAATAGGCCCTGGAAGCCGAGTTGTGGAAGCTGGAACGGGCACAGGCGCGCTCACCACAGCCCTAGCCCATTACGTTAAGCCGCATGGCAAGGTCTACAGCTACGAAATCAGAGAGGAGTTCCTTAAAACTGCAAAGAAAAACCTGAAGCGCGCAGGCTTGATCGACCTTGTAGAACTGAAGAATAAGGACGTAACAGCTGGCATAGACGAAATTGACGTTGACACGATCATACTGGATCTGGCAACTCCATGGCTAGTCGTTCCCCACGCTTATACTGCCCTGAGGCCTTGCGGAACCTTAGTCTCCTTCAGTCCAACAATAGATCAGGTTGTAAAAACGGTTGAAGCATTAAAAGAAAGCAGCTTCGTGGATATCAAAACAGTTGAATGCCTAATGCGTAGAATGCAAACCGAAAGAGGAAAAACCAGACCCCAAACTTTGATGACTGGGCATACAGGCTATATAACATTTGCACGAAAGGCAATGAAGCCTGAAGCCTGACCTAACCCTTTTCCGGACCACCAATAGCAAATATGCCATCAGCACGCTCAGTTTCAAGCTTTTTTCCAAGATACATTCGGATACTCTTTGAATATTGCTTAAAATTCAAATCATGCAAAATTTCAACGGCTTTTTTATTCACAGCTGGAACACCCACGTAAAGTTTTTCATTGCGCCCTATCGTCTTCATACATTTCATTAACAGCTCCTGTGCAGCTTTGGGATGTTCAGGATTGCAAACCCAGGGTCCTATTCTGTATCCGATTTCTGCTTTGCAACACATGATGTAACCAGTGATTTTGGATTTCGTACACGAAACATAGCAGAGTTTCGAATTAACATGATAAAGTCGCATCAAAACTTTGATTCTGTTCGCTCCAAAGTATTCAGCATCAAATTCTGCAAGTTCCGTTACTTCTTCTTTTTTCAAAATTTTATGAAAAAATCCTACGGTTCAGTACCGCTTTCAACCTTATGGTCAAAAATGAAAATGCCTTATCTTCACCAAGTTTAGTGTGTTATAGTTCCATATTTTAAGCCTAACAATTCCTCCTCCTAGGACTTTTCACAGTAGTCATTGTGAGATACTTTCTTTTGTACACTAGTAACTGCTAATAGTGTTGCTATCATGAATAGTGGTAGAATTAGGAATGATGGAAATTCTGGAAGTATTTCAATCTTATGTGCAGGATATGCAAAGGCAAAGTATACCCATCTATGAGTCCCATTATCATAAACGTTATTATTGAATTCGCTCCAATCTCCCCATCCATCGTCTATAATGGGTAAAAGGTTTTCTACATTCATTAAAGATTAAATTTTAATTCTTCTTCTTCTCCTCTTCTTCTTCAACATCTTCCAGTACAGCTTTTCGTTTTGCCCTATATCTCCTCATCTTTTCACGAATCGGCCTTTAACACGCGCACCAAATGCTAGTCCCCGTAATGTCTTTTGCTTGTTTGTTGAACGGGATAACATAGCTAGTTTCGGATCTCTCATGTATGCATAGAATTATTACCAAAAAGTAATGTTTATATACTACCATGTAGTAATTACCTAATGGTAACAAGAGGAAGCTTGAATGAAACTGAAGCTGCAATTAGTTCGAGACGGAGAAGTATTGTTCGATATTCCTCTTTCTCCTACCGACTGGCCAAAAGAGCAGCTGGAAAACGAATTAGAGGCTTTAGGAGATGATTTTCAGAGATTTTCAAAGATTTTTGATGCCTTGTGCCATGAGACCCGCTTGAGGATGATGAAACGACTTATGGAGGAAGACGATCGCACAATGAACTTTGCAGATTTCATGCGGGACCTGAATTTGAATCCCAAAATTGTTTGGGAAAACACCAGAAAACTCAGAGAAGGGGGACTCTTAGAAAAGGTCGATAGGGGAATATATCGTTGTTCAGATTTTGGGCAGAGAAGATTCATTCTGATAAGCTTCGCATTTAGGCGTCTAATAGAGGCTCTTGAAGAAATTGAAAACTATTAGGGAGGTGAAAAATGGTGTCATCTGACGAATTTGGAGAATTCGATGTGTTCAACAGCGACCTCAGGAAGATAATTCAGAGAATGATGAGTGAGATTGAGAAAGCGACAAAAAACGGGGACCTCAAAGGCAAATGGAAGATTAACGAAATTGATAGAGACGGTGTAAACGGATACAGTATTCAGGGGCGCTTTGGATCAGATCAACCTTGGGAGCCACTTGACCCCTTTAATCCCTTTGAACCACCGAATCCTATGAGACCCCGACCAAGACCACAAAGACCGTTCGAAGTTCCAGAGAGTACTTTGAAAGAGACCGGGGAACCATTGACGGATATCTTCGAGGACGAGAAGACGATAAAGATCTATTTTGAAGTGCGCGGTGAAGATAAGAATGATATACAATTAAATGTCACTGCAGGCAAGGTTGAGGTTAAGGCCAAAAACTTTTACAAGATGATAAACTTGCCAACGAGCAACATAAGCCTCGAAAAGGCATCTTCAAAGTACAAGAATGGTGTACTGGAAGTAACAATCCCCAAAAAGGAGAACACTCTTGAAAACGATTCACGCAAGATAGAAATCGACTAGTTCCAGTGAGCATAATGGTAGAGATCTTCAATATCGACTATAATGAGTATGTTGACATCGTTGGTACTGCTCACTTTACAGGACGTAGCATTAACGATGCCTATGAGTCAATAAAGTCTTTGAAACCTAAAGATGTCGCCATCGAACTCGATTGGAGACGCTTCCAACATCTCAACACCGCATGCTTAAATTGTCCAAAAAGCGGATCATGCAAAGGCCTCTGTGAATTCACCGGAGCCGCGGAAGCCTTAGGAAACGTCGACGCCAACATATGGCTGATAGACATGACAGAACATGAGATAAGGCTTAGGATAAGAAGCAGAATGACCCCTTTTGAGAGAGCCCGCATAGGCTTGCAGATGCACCGTGGGGTAGATGAGGATCCTATTTGGCTTTGGGAGAAAGGGTTCAAAGATAGAGTGATAAACAACTCTAAGAGAGAAATAGAGGCTAGTCGAAAGCTTTTTCCTTCTGTATGGCAGGTTCTGATAGATGAACGTAATGCTTTGATGGCTGCCAAGTTAGCGTGGATAGGGTCAAAGAATCTAAACGAAGGAAAGGACTCCAGGATACTGACGTTTGTCGGAGCTGCTCACGTTGAAGGAATAAAGGACCTGCTTATGAACCCCCTTCTAATCAAAGATCAGCTTAGAAAATTTAATCTATCGTTTACGGAGCCAATCCTTATCAGGAGAGTCGCTATTCAATGGAACTAGCACTATTTCAGCGTGCGCGCCTTTACTGTTAAAAGAATTGCAAGCAGAAAATTAGGATTGGCTATAGGAGTATTAACTCTCTTTTGGGGCTTTCAACAATCTTAAGAACTTTGTAGACAAAGATATTTGGGAGAAGAAATCAATTATAGGGTGAATTAAAGGAGATTGTGATGCCAAACAAAGAGTTTTTACATGTTTTTTCTTCTGGTGCAGTAGCTCCACCTATAAAGGTATGCGCTGAAGAGTTCAAAGCAAAGTTTGGAACAGAATTTAAGTTTACTATTGGGAAAGCGGAAGCCTAATAGCTGCATACATAAAGTAGGTCTTTTGTGGCATACTGTGCGCTATTGAACTAACGCGCGTGCTCATGGCGTGCGAGGTTTCTCTACAGAGTTGAGCGGTTGACCGATGATCTTGAGGAGGCTTTTGGAAATCCTTCCCTCTTTCACAAGTTGGTAACCCGCTTGTCTTGCTGCCTTAAAGATCTCCTCGGCTTTTCTTGGGTTCTCAGCCATGCGGCCTGCATGTGGTCGGAGTAGTGCCCCTGCGAACTCGACGTTACAGTCCTTCGCCAGTTCCTTTACAGTCCTAAGCACCGTTCCGAAGTTGCCCATCTCCACCCAGCCACACGAGGACACCAATACAAACTTTCTGATTTTGACGTCAGCGCGGAATCTAGCACGTGTACGACCGTTTTGCCGTTTGAGAACTGGGTCCATAAGAGGACTATTCTATTTATTAGGTTCTGCATCTCGCCCGGCAACGGGATATAGACCGGTGTCGCCAACACGAGGATATCCGCTTCACGCAACTTGGGATAGAGTGACTGCATACTGTCTTCTATGTAGCATTTACCCGGCTTCTTGTTCCAGCAATAGAATTCTCCATCGCAAGGCGTGACATTTAGGCGCCTAGCATAAAACAGTTCAACCGCCGCTCCAGCCTTCTCCATGCCTTCGAGAAAGGGTGTTAGGATCTTTGCCGTCCTACCTTTCTCCATCTTCGGGCTACCATTTATGGCCACTACTTTGGTCAGAATACATCTCCTCTTTTCAAAGTAGACTGTCCGAACTATATAACGATTCAAATCACTGCACTCTGCGCGTAAAAAGAGAGAGGATTTGCGGGAGATGTCACCAGGAGGGTGTGGGTTCAAATCCCACCCGATTCATGTCTCATGTTTCACGTCTCCGCTCAGAATGTTGCTGGCGCGCACGCTAAAAGATAATAGATGAAACATTAAAGAAACACGATGGTAGAAAACTGTAACGTGTAAAATGGGTGTTTGCGTGGATGGGCACTTTCGCTCGTATCTGCCGATATATTTCAAAGAGCTGGCCGCTTTTTCTTGTTAGTGTAGCTTGCATGCTTGTTGGCACAATTGTAAGCGTGCAGATTCCTCTTTTGACAAGAGACGCCATCGACGACGTTATTACTCCGCTTGCTCGGGGATTAGATGTTGAATTAGGCAAGGGTATGCTTTTTGTTTTGATGTTGAAAATTGTAGGTTTCACGGTGGTTGTTGGCTTGTTTTCTTTCATTCGGCGGTATGCAAGCACGTATTTCTCTCAGAAAGTGGTTTATGACATCAGAAATGACGTGTTTGTTTCTCTGCAGAACCAAAGTTTCGCGTTTTACGACAAAACTCACACGGGTCAGCTTTTGGCGAAAGTAACAACCGACATGGACAGAATACGCAGGTTTTTAGGTTTCCAGCTAGCCTTTCTTATGACATCCGTTATTCTTCTTGTTGTAGCATTGTACACGATGTTTTCCATCAACACCATGCTTACTCTCTTCCTTTTGCCAATAATGCCTTGTATATTTGCAACGTTCTATCTATTTGGAAAAAAGATACGTCCAGTTTTTACAGAGATAAGAGAACAATATGGCAGCTTAACTTCTGTGTTACATGAAGCCATTACAGGAATCAGGGTTGTACGAGCGTTTGCGCAAGAAGATTTCGAAAGAAAGAAGTTCACGTCTAAGAACGACAAGTACTTTGAAACAGTGTTAGCTTCAGCTAAAATCAGTGCGTTCTACATACCTCTCGTAGGTTTTCTCCTAGGATTGGGCACGATCACAATCTTTTGGTACGGAGGATCTGAAGTAATCGAGGGAACGTTGACCATTGGAGATTTAGTTGCGTTTAACGCGTACTTGGCGATGTTGGCAATGCCTATGCGTTTCTTCGGCATGTTTATATCTGGTTTTCACCAGACAATGGCTGCTGGCGACAGAATCTTCGAAGTTATGGACGCTGAGAGACAGATAAAGGAGAAGCCAGATGCACTGACGCTACCAAAATTAAATGGGCACGTGAAATTTGAAAACGTGTCTTTCAGCTACGAAAAACGTAGACCCATTTTAAAGAACATAACCTTTGATGCAAAGCCTGGAGAAACCGTAGCCCTTCTGGGAGCAACGGGCTCTGGAAAAAGCACTATTATCCGTCTTATCCCCCGTTTCTATGACGTGTCCTCAGGAAAAATCACGGTTGACAACTACGATGTTAGAGACGTTAAACTCAAGTCTCTTCGAAACCAAATAGGCATAGTTGCGCAAGAAACTTTCCTCTTCTCCATGACAATAAAAGAGAACATAGCCTACGGTAAACCAGAAGCTAAAATGGACGAAATAGTTGCCGCAGCAAAGGCTGCAAGAGCTCACGAGTTCATTTCAGCCCTGCCTAGCGGCTACGACTCAAGGCTTGGAGAGAGAGGAGTAACTCTTTCAGGTGGTCAACGGCAAAGAGTAGCCATAGCAAGGGCTTTACTGATGAATTCAAGGATACTCATCTTGGACGATTCAACTTCAAGCGTTGATGTAGAAACCGAATATGAGATTCAGCAGGCTTTACGTGCGTTGCTCAAGAACAGAACCGCTTTTGTGATCACTCAGCGAGTTTCAACCATCAGAAACGCAGATAAAATCGTTGTTCTTGAAAAAGGAGAGATTGCGGAAGACGGCACTCATGAAACTCTTATGGCGAAAAAGGGCGTCTATTATCAGATTTATCAGACGCTGTACGAAACACAGAAGCCTATTGTTGAAACTGCATCGGAGCGTGCATCGTCAAAACAGGGGGAAACCAAGCAATGACCGGATACCATCCGGGGCATGGGCCTCGGCACAGGCATGGATTTGGCTTGGACTACGAAGAAAAAAAGCACACAAGAAAGATTCCAGATAGGGCGCTTGTAGCGCGGCTGCTTAGGCACTTACTGAAATATAAGCGGAGATTCACGATCACAGTAGTCGCCGTCGTCGTTGTTTCTTTAACCGGGCTTTTACCTCCTTATCTCCTTCAAGTTGCCATTGACAATTACATGGTAAACAGCGACTTCGCCGGACTAACACTCATAGCCATGATTCTGGTCGGCGTTTATCTCGTCAACTGGATTTCTGACTATCTGCGGACATATCAGATGTCGTGGATGGGCGAAAACATGGTGAACGAACTGAGGAAGCAGTTGTTTTCGCATCTTCAAGAGCTTTCATTCGGCTTTTACGATCGATCTGAAGTTGGTGAAATAATTTCACGGGTCACTAATGACACAGACACTCTGAGCCAAATATTCGTTCAAGGAGTTCTTACATTGATCAGCGACGTTTTGACCCTCATAGGCATTGTGGCAATAATGCTTCTGTTAAGCGTCCCTATGACGTTAGCCGCGTTTTCAGTCATACCTCCACTTATATTGCTGATATTTGTTTTTCAATCCAAGCTTAGAAAGGCTTACAGAGCAACACGCAAGAAAATAGCAGTTGTCACGAGCAGACTTGAACAAAGCATTTCAGGCATAAAAGAAATTCAGTCTTTCACAAGAGAGCAAGACGCCATAAAAGATTTTAGACGAGCAAACGTAGAAAACCTTCAAGCTAACGTTCAAGCTGGCAAGCTCTTTGCTCTCCTGATGCCGGCTGTTCAAATAGTTGGAGCCATTGGAACGTGTGTCGTCTTATGGTTTGGTGGAATGTCAATCATAAGCGGATCAATAACGCTCGGAATAGTTATAGCCTTCCTCCTCTACGTAAACAAATTTTTCCAACCATTAGTAGATTTGACAACGTTCTACAACACTGTTCAGTCAGCCATGTCTGCAGCGGAAAGAATATTCGTAACTCTTGACACAAAACCTGAAATTTCAGACGCCCAAGATGCAGTTGAGCTTTCGCACGCAAAAGGAGAAATCGTTTTTAACCATGTAACTTTCGGCTACGATCCAGATCGCTCTGTACTAGAAGACGTAAATATTCACGTTGAACCGGGAAAAACGTTGGCCATTGTAGGTCCGACAGGAGCTGGGAAGAGCACCATTGTGAAGCTTCTTAGTCGATTTTATGAGCTTCAGAAGGGAACCGTAACGGTTGAAGGCTGGAACGTTCGAAAAGTAACCTTGAATTCTCTTCATAAGCAGATGGGGGTTGTTTTGCAGGAGCCTTTTCTCTTTTCTGGAACGATTATGGAAAACATAAAGTATGGAAAACTTGACGCAACTGACGGCGAGGTAGAACAGGTTGCGAAGATTGTTGGAATCCACAAATTCATAAGCAGCCTTCCACAAGGATACGAGACTGATGTTGGTGAAAGAGGATCGAGACTTTCTGTTGGACAAAGGCAGCTTGTGTCTTTTGCAAGAGCCCTCTTAAGCGACCCCCCAATCTTAATCCTAGACGAGGCAACATCAAGCGTTGATCCCTACACCGAACTGAAGATAAAGAAGGCGCTCACAGTTCTCCTGAAAAACAGAACGTCACTCGTCATCGCCCACAGACTTTCAACAGTCAGGAACGCCGACAACATCATAGTCATTAACGAAGGAAAAATAGTGGAGGAAGGAAATCACACAGAACTCATGAAAAAGAAAGGAATGTACCATCGCCTCTACAAGAAACAATTCAAAGACACATAACCGAAACGACTTAAAGCTGAAAGCTGTTGAAAATCAGCCAAAATCAAGGATGCTTATTTCTACGCGCGCGCGCTCTATTCTTCTGTAGATCACTGAAAGAAGCTCAATTCATCGTTATCTAGTCTTTTTTTCTGAACCTCTAATCAACATGGTTGCTGCAACTTTTTGTCCATGAGTTTTATTGTCTTTTCAGAATTTCTGCAGAAAAGTGACTTTAGAGGTTGTTTAGAGGATTTTTACATGGAAAACCTCTAAAAAGTCCATATGCCAACTAGTGCGCGCGCTGCGCCGTCTTACATCGAGGAAACTTCTCTCTTGCGCTCTATCAATATCAAAATATAGGCGTATAAGTTTGCAAAACATATCTAACATTGAGGTTTCCATGTATGCTCAATAACGAGGTTCGTGAATTCCTGCGAAAGCCAAGGGTAGCGCGGTTGGCAACTATAGGATCTGACGGTTATCCGCATATTGTTCCTATCTACTTCATGCTCGATGGCGATGATATCCTATTCGGCAGCGACAGAGACAACCGTAAGGTGAGAAATGCTCTGACAAATCCGAAAGGAGCTGTAGTCGTAGGCGGCGAACCAGCAACCGATGAAGCGGGTTACACGATACAAGGTAATTTGACCATGGAAGATGATACAGATCACTCTATGGCTCGTCGCATGCTATGTCGCTATGAATCAAAAGACGAAGCAGAAAAAACCCTAGCGGCTTGGGTGAATAGCGATCTTGTAATAATTCGTCTAAAGCCTAAATCCATCATTAGAGTTTGGTAACGCGTTAAGCCTTCCAATTATGTTTGAGAGAGAGAATTGAAACACTTATTTCGTACTTGTATTCGGAATCAAGAGCTTTCAAGCCGAAACAGGCGTTAGTTAGAGTTAAAGGAAGGAAATTAAATTTTAATGCACACCACCATTCCTTGGTGTTCGAAGCATGCTGATTTCTCAGGTGTTTGAAGTGTAGGCATCTTGAGAAATCGCGCGCGACATTGTGCAAAGCTTTGTTGTCCAAGTTAGGCACCTAAGCTATTTTGAAGAACTTGGTTTTTGGTGCTCCACATACTGGACACTGTTCAGGGGCCGCGTCTTCAACCGTGTTCCCGCATACACCGCAAACAAAATAGTCAACAGAAGCGAGTTTCTGCCCAGTCTTCAAAGTTTCAATAGCCTTAGAGAACAGATTGGCGTGTATTTGTTCTACTTTGTTTGCCACATCAAAACTCCAGACAGCCTGTTTATTTCCTTAATTTCTGGCTTCAGCTAAGTATTCAGGATACATTGTTTTGAACTCGAAAATCTCTCCAGAAACCGCAGTTCCCAAGTTCTCAGTTGTGGATTTTATTTCGCCCATAACTCGCAAGTGGTTGAGTGCATGGATGGTTTCAGCCTCAGCTGCAGCTCTAAACAACTTCGCGATTTGCTGCAGTCCTTCCTCCTCTGCTTTTCGCGCATAGGCCAGATAACGACGATTAGCTTGTGCTCCCCAGCAAAAGCGCTTTTCAGGTTCTCAATCGTTCTGCCCATCTTGTCACCTTATTATGGGTGAATAGTCAAAACTGCGCAATATTTAAACTCTCATATGGCGTGCGCCATATCAAAATCTGAGGGTTGGTTACACTTCGCGCGCACGACCAAACTAGCTGAATTCATTTCTTTCTTAACCCTCTAACTGCGCTAATAATCGACAACAATACTCCAACTCCAATAAATGAGTATCCCACCAAACGGTCGTCACCGAATATGATGCCAAGAACCACAAACGTGATTCCAAGAGGCAAAAGAGCATTATCCTGAATTGCCTGTTTCTTCTTCCTTGTTAGGAAAGCAATAGCGATAGCAATTGAAATAATTCCAGCAGCGATGGCAATTATTAACCATAATTCTTCCATCAACATACTTTCAACAACAATGCAGAAGAAAGATATTTGAGATTTAAGGATTTGGTTGGGTTAGGGATAAAACTTTACCCCAACCACCACCAATCAACTTTTGACGTTGCGGCAAAGTAATAGCTGAACCAAAGAGATTAAGCAGATGGGAGCACCAAGATCGATCGATCATTGAGAATCGCTAAACAGAATCATTGTTACAAAGCGCTTTGTTGGAACAGATTTCCCAACGAAATAGCGCGCGCGCTCAAGTTTGACACGTATTAGAAATGGAGGTGCAAGTCTTAATGCTACGTTTTAGAACACCATTGTACTAAAATTAGTACAGTTCAATCTGTTTTAGACATAAGATGATGTTTTATGCTTAAAGAGCGCGTATACGCTTAAGGCGATAACAAAACTAATAGTAAAAATCTCAAGGTCAACAAATGAGTATCTCAGCGAATCTAAACAGTAGTAACCTTCAAGTTTTTCTAAACTGGTTCCAGAGAGAAATCGTCCAATACTCTCTTTAGTCTTCAATTCTGCAAACGTGACAAGAGGGACTAATGTTAGTACTAATCCCAAAATCAAGGCAGCTATGGAATATAGCAGAGCTCTTTTCAATCTTTAGCCTCCATAAAGATTAAGGAAGTAGTGTCTTTTAAGTCTACATTTTAGAACACAATGTTTAGGTTTCAAAATGGCTTCGCCCTCCATAATCTAACAGTTTCAATCCAAAAAACAAGTGATGCAATCGAGCCGAACATGACGACGTAAAAGCTGGGAATTACTTGGCTTAAGGTACACAAGATCAAATAAGCTGTTAGCATTGTGGAAAACAAAACTGAATAGAAAAGATATCTGGGTACGAGAAAACGGCCCATGCGTGTGAAAAACCGTAAAATTCCAACTTTAACTTCTTCTTCAAGCACGAATTCACCTGTCCCCTTTTTCCGAACAAGCCCCAAATCCTCTAACTTTCCAAGATGATGCACAGCAATGCTTGGGCTGGAAAAGCCCAAAGCACGCTGAACTTGACGAACGCCCACGGTATGTGTGGGTTGCTGTAACAAGTACCAGTAGATAAGGAGAGTTTTCCCTTTCAACGCGGATTCCAGAACAGCTAAATCAAACTCACGCGAAGCCTTCGACACAAAGTATCGCCAAATACCTCTTTAGAATATAAACATTATAAAAGCCTTAATTCACTAGAACGCAAAAAACAGCAAACGCGTGAAGTCAATGCCGTCCGAGTAACTCTGATTGCTCAGTCTTCAATGGGTGAGTAACTCCTTATTTGTCATTCACCTTCAGCTAATTTGTGTGCGCGTTTAGATGAGAAGAAGGGAGAAGTTCAGCCTTGTTGATTCTTTCTGTATTTGATGAAGACCGGGGTGATTAGTGAAAGAATTATGAATAGTGGTAGGATTATGGCTGATGGGAATTCTGGGACTATTATTATTTCAAGCGTCGAATGTTCATATCTGAAGTATATGATGCTGAAAGTTTCGTTTTCGAATACAGTGTTGTATATCACTGGATCATGGTTGACTGTTATGTTATAGAGAGGACGCAATAAATCATGAGGAATCGTGAGTCTGCAAAAGCCACAAGTTTGACCTGGAGTCATGTTAGAAACATACATTCTGATCGTGCTATCAGACTCAAGACATTCGAAGTAATTTATGGTGGAGTTGGAGATAACGCTTACATTATATTTCGGGGCAGTGTTTGCTGTGTGAGACATGCCCATGAGCGGATAGTTGTCCGTATAATTTGCATCGATGACACACGGGACATCTGCTATTCCATCACTATCTGGCTCATTCTGATAACGCCCCCTGTGCAAATCCACACCTGTGTAATCGCTCCAATAGTTTCCGCCTGAAGGATAACCGTTGTCCCACGCGTTCGGATGCCATGAATCGGTAGCTGACTTGTATACTATCTGTCTGTTATCGATAAAATTGTTATGGTAAAACCGATTATTGTAGGTGTAACCACGCAGGCCGATAGCATAATAAATAGTGTTGCTTATGGTGTTTTGTGCGAAAGTACTATTGCAACTGTCGTACAATCGTATGGCGATGTCGTTCTGGTTAAGATTGTTTTCGAAAATGATACAATCAGAGCAATATCTGAACTGAATTGCAAAGTTGTTCTTTTTCATAATATTTCTTGAAAATGTGCAGTCATCCGTAGAATCTGACAAGATACCATTGTAATTTCCGATAATAGTGTTAAGAGAAACAATTGTATCGTTGGAGCCTATTTGTATACCACTGAAACCGTTTTGGACGGTATTATTTATTACTAAGTTTCCTTTACCGGACATACCTACAAAAATACCACAATATTCATGTACATTATAGAAACCAGTTACAACATTGTCGCTTATAACACAATTGCTACCCTCTACAGAGATTCCCTCAAACTCGTTCGCTGTTATGATATTTCTAAAAATTGTATTATCGTTTGAAGTCTCGTGAAGCAAGATGCCGTGCTCATTGTTTACTATGTTGTTCCGAGAGATGCTGTTATTCGAAGAATACAGACCTTGAATGCCATTTATTGCGTTTGCAGTTATGTTATTCTCGAATACTTTGTTGTTTGAAGAATACCTGAAATAAATACCATTTTCATTGTTTGTCATGTTATTCCCAGAGATTGTGTTGCCCGACGAATGCCAAAGGCGGATACCATGTATCTTGTTTGCTGCTATGATGTTTCGATACAATTTGTGGTCTGAAGAGTCCTCCAGAAAGATGCCATACCAGAACCCTTCAATTCTAATATTCTTAATTGTCACATTTCGAATTCCAAAAAGGTAGATTCCTTTGGAATCATGACTTTCTGTTCCATGAAGGGTGTAGTTATTTCCATCAATTATTATGTTGCTCCTCTCAATCACAATCTCGTCATAAATGTTATCAGTAAAAACGTAGGTGACATTGTCAATGTTCGAAATGGGAGTTGTTGGTGGATCAATACACCCGTCATACCTAATGTATATGATTCCGCTTGCTTCAACTGTTTGAATCTCAAAAGCTAATCCTATTAGAAACGCTGTGGATAACAAGCATGAAATTGCAAAGAAAGTCAAAAAAGTATTATTCAAATTGAACACAGCGCATTATTTCTTGTATTCTCAAGTTCTTAACAGCGCGCGAAGTTATGATTTATGAATTAGAAATAAATATTCGAAAGTCTTCAACGCGCGAGGGGCGTAAGGTTCAACGTTATGAGTTCGGTGTTTGAAGCATTACAATGTAATCTTCTAACATCTACTTGACAGTGCGCGCTTTGATTATCGACATGAGAAGGCCCAGAGGAAATAGGTGATTCCGCGCGCGCTCTACTTGCGTAGCTTCTTAATGAAATCTTCTCGCACTAGACAGAATATGTCAAGCGCGCTACCGAATAACAACATCTATCAAGCTATGTCCAGTAAAGAAGTACCACACCGACAATGATCAGGATTATTCCAGCTCTTCCAAAAATCGTAAGGGTTATTTCGCCCAAACTCATTTTCATTTTAGGAATTGCTGAACCACAAATTCCCAGGAAAGCAAAGATTATGCCTACTATTACTAATAGTGATCCGAACATTGTTGTTCCACTTTGAATTGTATTTTGGAGGTATATAAACAGCTTGCGTAATGTCGTATGCTAAATTCTTTTTAACGCGCGCTGCCTTTTCCAAGTTTGAAACATAGAACATGATGCTGTCAATTTTGAGCAAAACATTCATAAATTCCAAATGAAACTGCAGTCATGTAAAGCGAGCGCTCTACATCCATAACATGCACATAACATGCACGCGCGAACTATAAGTCGATGTTAGTGAGAACAGCAGTCTCTGTAATCTGTGTTGTTACGTCTTGCCGATACCGAACGACGTGAATTTTAAGACATATCCCAGAGGATCGGTCAAATCAACGTTTCATAGTGGCTGTGCGCGCGCTGAACTCTAGTGCCGTCCGAGTAACTCTGAGATTTCATCCCTTTAGTGTCAAGCTAATGCCTTCTCATCATCCGGCGAAAAATCAATAAGCAAAACCGAAAATAAAAATGTTCTTAAATTGTGATCGTCATGTTTGCATCGTGGAGGCCCCGGGTTCAAATCCCGCCCCGTCCACCAAACCATTTTGAAAAACAATAAGCACTCAACATAAATTCTCCAACCAAAAAAGTAAATTAAACTGATACGAGAATAGTGAGGTCAAATGGAGAGGAGTTGAAAGATACGGGTTCCTCAAGTTTCGAGTTTTTGATAGCGGGTTTACCGAAAAGAGTTCGCCACCTAGAGGAGAAAGGCCTTTTCAGGGATGCAATCCATCTAATAAACCAGATTCTGGCTGAAAGTAAGGGACTTCCGAGCATGCCTAGATCTAGACTGGAATGGGAATCAGAAAGAATCAAAAGAATAAGAAAGGATTACGCGCTAAGTCGAAAAGAAGCTTTTAAATCTCTTAAAAGTCAAATTCCAGATCTGAAACAGGAAGATTTTGAAGGATGGATGCGTGAAGGATTCATTGAGTACAGAGAGATAGAGGGTGAAACAAGAATCTTCAACAACTTTTTGCCGAACTTGTTGAGGGATAACGCGGAAGCCAAGAAGAGAGTTAAGCAACCAGATAAAAAATCTGAGCAGATCACGAATCTTGTTCACAGACACGTCGACGGCATCATAGAAAAGAGCGGAACTTTGGGAAGCCGATACGTACAACCTGTCAAGAACAGAGTCTTGATGAAACTGAAAATAAAACCTGATGCAGTTCCGGAAGGAGAAGTTGTAAAAGTTTGGATGCCATTCCCTCGCAAAGACCCATTGCAGCCAAAGATTAAAGTGACTTCCGCAACCCCTAACAATTATGTTCTAGCTCCTGAGGATAGTGCTCAACGCACAATCTATTTTGAGAGAGAAGTCGTTGAGGGGGAATACCTTGAATTTCAAGTTGAATATGACTATACAGTGTGTGCCTCTCATAAGAAAGTCAATCCTAAAAAAGTTAAGCCCTACAGCAGAAATGAGTTGCATGAGAAATACACTTCAGAGCAGTTGCCTCACATAGCCTTCACGCCATACCTAAGGAAGCTCGCGGAGGAAATAGTCACCGAAGAGTCAAATCCATGTCTCAAAACTTGGCGCATTTACAAGTGGATAACTGGAAACGTTAAGTATGCACTTGTTCCGGAATACTCAACAATCGAATGCATCAGCGATTACGCAGCACGAAACCTCAGAGGAGACTGTGGAGTACAAGCCCTACTATTCATAACCCTATGCAGAATCAGCGGAATCCCAGCCAGATGGCAATCAGGATGGTACCTCAACCCAATCAGACCAAGCCCCCATGACTGGGCCCAATTCTACGTAGAGCCTTACGGATGGCTTCACGCAGATCCATCCATCGGCGGACACGAAAAAGCCATAGAGAAATACCACAGATTCTACTTCGGAAACATCGACCATTTCAGACTAATCGCAAACATAGACATCTCTTCCAAGTTCACTCCACCCAAAACTCATCATCGGTCAGACAATGTTGATAACCAGCGTGGAGAAGTGGAATGGAAACGCGGAAACATCTACTACGACAAATGGAACTACGAACTAACGGTTTTAGCCCACGAAAGTATTACTAGCACCTCTTCATGAAGAAAGACATTTAAACGAGATAAAATGCGGGGGGTGGGATTTGAACCCACGAAGGCCTTCGCCATGGGGACCTGAACCCCACCCCTTAGACCTGGCTCGGGTACCCCCGCAATTACAGAAAATAGGTAAAGAAAAGGTTTAAGAGTTACTGTATGCTTCTCAATAGAAATGGTGTATTTGTATGCCGACCCATGGTGCGCTTTCGAAAGCAGGAAAAGTCAGATCTCAAACTCCCAAAACGCAGTCTACACCAAAGAAGAGGCCGAATCCGAGATCTAGAAACAGAAGAAACTACGAGAAAAGGGTAGTTCTGCAGAGAACGCCAGGACAGAACTGGCTCTAGACAGCTCTAAAATTTTTATTCTATGAGCGCGCACTAGCAAACATGCTAGAAGCTACACTCGCCATTATAGATGCCAACGTAATAACCTTGAATCCAAAGCAGCCCAGAGCCGAAGCAATAGCCATCCAAAACGGAAAAATAATTGCTGTAGGCTTCAATAAAGAAATTCGAAAATACGTAAGCAACAAGACAAGAGTGATTGGTGCCGAAAACAGGACGGTTGTTCCTGGTTTTGTTGACTGTCATGTGCACATGACCGGTTTTGGACGGTTTTTGCAGACCTTAGACTTAAGAAACGCGGAGTCCATAAAGGAGATACAGCGGAAACTGCGGGAATACGCCCAGAAAAACCCTGAAAAAGGCTGGATTCTAGGGGGGAGATGGGATCAAGAGAGATTCGCTGAGAAACGTTATCCAACTCGTCGGGACTTAGACGCTGCAGTTGCAGACAAGCCAGTCTTCCTGATCCGTGTTTGTGGGCATATGGGTGTCATTAATAGCAGGGCCCTGCAGCTTGCTGGCATAACAAGGGAAACAACGGTGGATGGCGGAAGAATAGATTTGGACGAAGCTACTGGCGAGCCTAATGGAATATTGCGAGAAAACGCTCTAGAACTTGTTTGGAAAGCTATCCCAAAACTAGGCTCGAGAGAGCTTGAAGAAGCTTGCATCTTAGCATGCGAAAAAGCTGTTGAAGCTGGACTTACATGCGTCCACTGGATTGTAGGTTCCGCAGAGGAAATACGCATCATACAAAAGCTCTGTTTGGAGGGAAAACTGCCCCTAAGGGTCTATTTGGGCATCCCCGTAGACCTTCTAGACGAACTAGTCAGTTTAGGACTGCGTACAGGCTTTGGAAACGACATGGTCAAGATAGGTTTTGTTAAGATTTTCGCTGATGGTTCCCTTGGTGCACGAACAGCCGCGTTAAAAGAGCCTTACTCTGACAAGCCTGAAACAAGGGGTATGATGCTCTATACGCAAGGAAAACTGAATAGGCTTGTTCTGAAAGCTCATAGGGCTGGCTTGCAGTTGGCTGTTCACGCCATAGGTGACCGCGCCATAGAGACTGTTCTAAGAGCCTTTCGAAAGACTCTGAAGGAACATCCACGGAAAAATCACAGGCACAGAGTTGAACATTGCTCTGTTCTTAATCCACGGCTTATTAGGCGTATGAAGCGTTTAGGCTTGATAGCTTCTGTACAGCCCCACTTCGTTATTTCTGATTTCTGGGTTGTAGACCGTGTTGGCAAAGATAGAGCACGATGGGTTTACCCATTTAGAACGCTTATGCAGGAAGGATTGATTGTGGCTTCTGGCTCAGACTGTCCAGTGGAAACTATAAATCCTCTTTTAGGTTTTTGGGCTGCTGTGGCAAGGAAAACGGTTGCGGGAGAGAGTCTTACAGTAGAGGAAGCCCTTAAAACCTACACTTTAAACGCAGCCTACGCCTCCTTTGACGAAGACAAGAAAGGAGTAATCAAAGCTGGAAAGTTTGCAGATTTAACCATTTTATCAAATGATCTGGTTGAAATTCCACCAGATGAAATCAGAAATGGTGCGGTTGAAATGGTGCTTGTCGATGGGAAAATAGTTTATGCCAGAGAATAAATTTGGTTTTGACGGGATTTATTTTTATCTGTGTATATTAGTTTATTGTGGTTGCCGTCAATTTGAGTGTAAGCGAAGCCCTAAGAGAGATCATTGAAACTTTAATGCACATTCCTTCACCTAGTCGTGAAGATGTTAATCGCGTTAAGATGCGAGTTGCTGGCAAATATCAACTTGGAAAGGTGCCTTCAAACTCGGAGATAATACGCGTGCTTGAAGCTGAAGAAAAAAGCAAACTTCTGCCACTTTTACGCAGAAAAATCACGCGCACAATCTCAGGCGTGACAGTAATAGCCGTAATGACAAAGCCTTACCCTTGTCCACAGCCCGAGCCATGTGCATATTGTCCAGGCGGACCGCCCTTCGGCGTACCGCAAAGCTATACTGGGTTTGAACCCGCTGCCATGCGTGGACTGCAAAACGAGTTTGACCCATACTTGCAAGTTAAAAGTCGAATTGAACAGTTGCAAGCCATAGGGCATAACGTTGACAAGATAGAACTAATCATCATGGGTGGAACTTTTCCAGCCACACCCTTAGATTACCAAGCATGGTTTATCCAACGTTGCCTAGACGCCATAACAGATGAGAAATCCACCAGTCTAGGAGAGGCCAAAAAGAACGCTGAAACAAGCAGAATGCGTAACGTCGGCATGGCTGTGGAAACACGCCCAGACTGGGCAAAGGAACCGCATGTGAACCACATGCTCAGCATGGGTGTAACACGCGTAGAAATGGGTGTTCAAAATCCAAGCGATAAAATCTACCGCTTAGTCGGCAGAAAACACACAGTCAAAGACGTGACAGAAGCCACACGCATAATGAAGGATGCTGGACTAAAAATAGTGTACCACCTTATGCCTGGACTGCCGGGTTCAAACATGGAAAAGGACTTAGAAGCCTTCAAAGAGATTTTCACAGATCCCGGTTTTAAGCCGGACATGATCAAGATTTATCCATGTCTGGTCTTGAAAGGCACAAAAGCCTACCAGTGGTATCGAGAAGGAGCTTATAAGCCATACACAAACAGTGAGGCGGCAAACCTAATCGTGGAAATCAAGAAGATTGTTCCACATTGGATGCGTATAATGCGTGTTCAGCGAGACATTCCTGCACCATTGATTGTTGCTGGCGTGAAGAGAAGCAACCTACGCCAGCTGGTACAGCAGAAACTAAAAGAGCAAGGCATGAGATGCAGATGTATACGATGCAGAGAAGTCGGACACAGACTTCTAATAGACAAGGTCAAGCCGAACTTGGAAAAAGTTGAGATATTAACTACACGATACGCTGCATCTGAAGGCGAAGAGATATTCATTTCAGCAGAAGACAAGGAAAACGACGTTTTGATAGGCTATTTAAGGCTGAGAGTTCCTTCGGAAAAAACTCATAGGCCAGAGGTAAAAGCGATACCATGTTCTATAGTTCGGGAACTCCATGTTTACGGGCCTCTTGTTCCGGTGGGTAAGCATTTGGCTAAGGCATGGCAGCACAAGGGCTACGGCGGCATCCTCCTGAACGAAGCTGAACACGTATCAAAGGAGGATTACGATCTGAGAAAGGTTTTAGTTATAAGTGCCCTCGGAACAAAGCAGTACTATATGCGATTCGGCTACAAGTATGAAGGCCCATACGTGTCAAAAATGTTGGGGAACTAAAGTATGAGTGAAAAAGAAGAGTTTTCAGGTTATAAAGGCGAAGCTTTAGTGGCCATCAGAAAGGCTGGGGCTGAAATAGGAGACCTGGTGCGCATAACAAGAGACGGACGGATTTATGAAGGTATTTTGATTCCCCGCTCAGAATA
>JAOUPS010000010.1 GCA_029879735.1 Candidatus Bathyarchaeota archaeon
CGCTTTCTTTTCAACTACTTTGTTAAACCTCACAATCTCACCACGAACTAGTAGATTCACGTTAGTCATAAGAGTTCTCGGACTATCTGCGCATTATGAACTCGGGAAACTCCTTTAGTTTTTCAGCCATCTCTTTCAGGGTCTTATCGATTCTGTAATTAACCGTTCCCTCTTCAAATGTTCCATCAGCCTGCCTTACACCTGCTTTCAATCCGGTAAGAATCTCAATTCCTTGATCAATAGTTTTCACCGGGTATACGTGAAACTTGCCTGCCTTGACAGCGTCTACGACTTCCTCTTTTAACATTAGGTTTTGGGCGTTGCTCTCGGGAATGATTACTCCTTGTTCTCCATTGAGACCCTTAGCCTTGCAGACTTCAAAGAAGCCTTCAATCTTTTCGTTTACTCCGCCTATAGCTTGGACTTCTCCTTTTTGGTTTACAGAACCAGTGATAGCAATACTTTGTCTAATTGGGAGATCTGACAGGACAGAGAGGAGCGAGTACAGTTCTGTGCTAGAAGCACTGTCTCCTTCCACCATTCCATAGCTCTGTTCGAAGACTAAGCGGGCTGAAAGGCTGAGGGGTTTGTCTCGAGCGTACTTCCCAGCCAGATATCCGCCTAAAATCATCACTCCTTTAGTGTGGATGGGGCCTGCCAATTTCGCTTCTCTTTGGATATCGACAATTCCTTCCCGTCCCAACCCTATACTAGCTGTGACACGTGAAGGTGCGCCAAATGAAAAGTCTCCTAAACTCATTACGGAGAGACCGTTCACTTGTCCAACCGCTTCCCCTTCAGTGTCAATGAGGAGAATGTTACGTTCAATCATTTCTCGAATCTTCTCTTGAATGAGGCTAGAGCGGTAGACCTTCTCTTCAATTGCCTTTTTGATGTGGTTAGCAGTCAAGTAATCAGAACCTTCTTGCATAGCGTAGAAGTTGGCTTCCCGAATTATGTCAGAGATCTCGCCAAAACTGGTGGAAAGCTCTTGCTGATCTTCAGCCAACTTGGAGCCATGCTCGATTATTTTTGTTAGTCCTGAAGCATCAAGGTGTTTTAGCTTTTCTTTTTGACAGAAGGTGCAAACAAACGAGGCATATTTCTGCATGTTTTCTTCGTTTCGATCCATGGTGGTGTCAAAGTCTGCTTTGACCTTGAAAAGTTCCTTGAAGTCGATGTCTAATAGGTATAGCTGATGGTAAAGGAGAGGATTTCCGATCAGGACGACTTTGACGTCCAGAGGGATGGCCTGAGGCATCAACCCCTTCGTAGTTATGAAACCTAGACGTTCCCCTAACTCCTCAATGGTTATACACTCGTTCATAAGAGCCCTCTTCAAGGAATCATAAGAGGCTAGACTGCGGAGCACCTCTTCGGCTGGAAGCACTAGGTATCCCCCGTTGGCTCTATGTAGAGAGCCTCCACGAATCATCGTGAAGTCAGTGGCAAGGACGCCGAATTGCGCCTCCTTCTCTACCCTTCCGAAAAGATTTTGATAGGTGGGATTGAGCTCTATTACTACAGGCGCGCCTTTAAGTTCGGAGTTATCCACAATCACGTTCACTTCATACTTCCTGAAGGGAAGCCCCTCCATCCAAGGAACAGGAAAGGGAACAGGGGGAGTCTCAGGCTCCTTCACGAATAGGGAGATGTTATTCAAGATGTCGTCCTGTAACTCTTCCAGGTAGGTGATAACCTCTGGAAACTCCTTGTATTTCTCTTTCAGATCAGTAACCAGATGACCAATAGCGTAGAGAGCAACCTTACGATTCAGTTTTTCAAGCTCTTCGTTAACTTTTCCCTCTAAACTCCTCAGTTGGATCATTGCACTTCTTAAGTCCGAATCCAGCCTTTCCCTTCTTCTCTGAATTTCATCTCTCATCTTTGGGCCTAGCGACATGAAATCACGTTCGCTTAGAGGCTTTCCCTTCATCATTGGGACTGTAAGTAAACCGACGGGACTGCTTTGAAGGACGAATCCCTCCTCTTGGGCTCTCTTGTTCAGTTTGGAAAGAAGCTCATCTCTGTCTTTTTCGACGGCGCTGATGGTTGTCTCCTTTTTTATGGCATAGTCTTCGCTTTCGAACGCTTTTGGAAGCCTTCTTTGTGTTTCGCTGATGATATTCGCTGTGTCAGCTTGGAAAAGTTTTCCGTTTCCTGGAGGCAGCTTTATGGCCTTGGGTTCATACGGGTTGTTGAAGTTGTTTACATAACACCAGTCAGAGGGCACGAGTTTCGTTTTAGCCATTTCCTCCAAGAAGTCTTTAACGGCAGTCGTTCTACCGGTTCCTGGAGGACCAGCCACATAGATGTTAAACCCTCGTTCCTTAATGTCTAAGCCGAACTTGAGTGCCTTAACAGCCCGTTTTTGGCCGATAATTCCCTCAAGCGGGGTCAACTCGTCTGTGGTCTTACACCGAATCAGAGTTGGATCGCATTCTCTCCGAAGCTTTTCAGGGGGCAAACCATTTTGAATAAATACTCACCTTCATCATAAAGCATTTAAAATATCTCACTTTAAAAGAATTTGGCTATCTATTAAATTCAGAATTTAGGAAAATTTTAACTTATAATCAACTTAACTAATCGATTAAATCGAGGACTGACAAGGATGGGGAATAATGATAGATTAAGTCTTTTTGAAGGCATTATCATTGGAATTTATGGCAATTGGTTAATATCGCTCATCGATAAAATATCATTTACTACACCTTTAGTTGTTGCAGGGTATTCCCTATCATGGTTTCAGCCATTTCTTATTACTCTATCAATTGCGTGTCTAATTTCACTTGTAGCCATAGGAATATTTGGAGGAAAACTCGAAACACGTTGGGAAGTTGTATTACTAAGTGTAGGACATTTTGCCCCTATTTGTATTTCTTTATATGTTGAAGGCCTGATTCTAAAAGACATGTTCTTTCTTGGTATTGGCGGTATTCTCTTCTTCATGGTATATACTTCTGAATTATGGAGAGCCAGACAATTGCAAAGAAAAAGCTAGAACATAACTAGAGCACGCGCGCTTTTTGTCTGTTAACGTCTTAATTAGTTTAGATTTTATTTCCATGTCTGTTTCTTGCCGGCGATCTTTCTATAGCCTCTTTTTATGTGGCGTAATAAGTGAGCCAAAAACCTCTGCTCTTGTCTGTATACTCTTTTCAGGATTGACTCTCTAGAAAGTAATGTTTTTCTAAGCTCGGTTATTTCCTTTTTTGGAGAATATTTGACGTAAATTGGTATTCCAACGAAAAGTAGGGCAATCCCCGCTATGAGTTGAGTGATTGTGCACTGTGAGATCAAGTAAAGAGAGAAGATTACTCCCAAGCTTGGAATAAGTAGGCCTCCCTTGAGGTGGAATTGGGATTTTAGAGCTTTGTTACGCAGTGAAAAGATTGATGCACTAGTTGCTACATATGCGATCGCCATAAAGAAGACGGAGGTAGCTATCAACATGCTTAGGTTACCAACAATTGCGGCTACTAGTGCTGTACCAGCCTGAATTGTAGTCCCTACGTAGGGCGTTTTGAATTTTGGATGCACCTTGGCGAAGATGCGAGGGAACAGACCATCAACAGCTAGAGCATAACCAAGTCTTGACGTCCCCAACATTCCTGATTCGTCAGAACCGGAAACAGAAATTAAGGCTCCAACACCCACAATTATCCCGCCAATCAATGCCAAAGTAGGATTAATATTGAGTATTACAGTAGTTGCTGATGCTAGCGGCGCACTATCAAAAGGCAATTGGCTGTATGATCGTACACTAAAGAGTACGATGTTCGTCACCAAATAGAAAACGGTTACAATTGAGATTCCAAGCATTATGGCTTTTGGAATTGTTCTACTCGGATCCTTTATCTCTTCCGCTGGTATGGTCGAGATTTCGAAGCCAGCATATGCCCAAAATATTAAGACAAGGGCTGCGCCGAAATGATCTAACCCGTATGGAGCGAAAGGTGAAAAATTCGACGCAGCCACAGTTGGATTGAAAATAATGTAGAGTAAACCAGCTCCGGAAAAAAAAATCAGAGGACCAAGTTTTAACAAGGTAAGGATGTCATTAATTCTTCCAGCAGCCCTAACTCCAACAACGTTTACTAGTGCCAAGAAAGCTACAAATATCACCTTGACTACGATTTGATAAATCAATTCAAGATTAGGTAAGAAGAACATTAAATATCTAGTGAAGGCGACTGGAAAAACGGCTAGTGACACCCATTCGGCAAGCCAAAGTGACCAGCCAACAACAAAACCTGTAAACGATCCCCATGCCTCTTTTGCATATGCATAAGGTCCGCCGACTTTAGGAACCAGAGCAGCGCACTGAGCAAAACATAAAGCAATTACGATAGCAATGATTCCCGCTACAATCCATACCAAAAGTGAAGAAGGGCCAAGATATGCAGCCCCAAACGACGAGGCCACATAAATGTCAGCCCCTATTATCGCTCCCACTACAAGATTTGTCACGTCAAAAAGCGAAAGCTCCGATTGAAGTTCATTCTTGGACACTTCTATCCCTCTGGCAAGTTTCTCAATTTACTATACGGAGGAGAGTTGACGCGCTTATGTCTTTTTTCTAAATGCGCGCGCATGCTTAGGGGTGACTACTTTTCCTCCATTTTCTATTTTTTCAAGATGTAAGTCCGAATTTAACATTTCAATTAGCTTTTCAGTTTTAGTTTTCGACCTATTTCAGTCACCAAGCGTTCTTCCTCTGTTTTGGGTTTAAATAATTTCGCATAGGTGCTCATTTGGCTACACAATTTCCATTTTTATGTTTTCCTGCAATATTAAGCCATACAAAACCGTAACCTATGTTTCTAATAGAACAAGTTTGAGCAAAAGAGACAAAGTTTAGATTTGTAACGTCTTAGGGATTTCCATGATAGAAGTCATGTTCAGCTTTCTGCCCTACGCGCGTACGAGTTTCAATTTGTGTATTGAGCATTTTCGCTTTCTAGACTAATTAATCTCCACTCGCCAGATTTAGATCATAGTCGATCTGCAAGATGTCTACCTGAAGCTCTTTTGGTCCTTTCTTCAAGTTCTTGGGGCAGTCGCACTCGAAACATCCGTCGCACAGTTCGCAGCAGCCGCTCTTCTTCATAATCTCTTCCAAGGATTCAAGCAAGTTACCACTTCTCGAATCTAATTTACACCTGCAGATATAAGGGATTTTCGTCATAACTGATTGTCAAACAAATTCGTTCATGAGTGGTCTTATATCTATGTCCTCGATTCTTTGCGTAACTAAGGGCATCTCTACTATTTGCGCCAACTCGTCCTCGTACGTTGGTTTGATCTCCCTGTAGAATAGTCCTATGGGGATACGGTCATTCCACTCCAAAGACTTTAGGAACGCCGCTTTTTTGTCTGTGACGTCGTGGCCTGTTTCTTCAAGTTTATATACTCTCTCCGAAAACCAATCATAGGTGTTTTTGCGATTGAATGTGACGCACGGTTGCAACACATCTATGAGCGCAAATCCCTTGTGTCTCAGCCCATCAACTATAAGTTTTGTAAGTTGTCTCATCTCTTTTGAGAAACCCCTAGAAATGTAAGTAGCTCCAGAAGCAATGGCCAAGGCGATCGGATTTATAGGCACTTCTATGACTCCCGTTGGAGTTGATTTTGTGGTAAATCCTTTGTCACTGGTTGGAGATGTCTGTCCTGTTGTCAAACCGTAGATTTGGTTGTTGCTGACGATGTAAGTCATGTTCAAGTTTCTTCTCATGGCGTGTATGAAATGACCGACTCCTATTCCGTATCCGTCACCGTCTCCACCTACCACGATTGCTGTCAAATTGTTGTTGGCCAGTTCTGCTCCAGTGGCGATGGGCAGGGCTCTTCCGTGAATCCCATGAAACCCGTAGGTGTTAATCCAGTGGGGCATCTTTGAAGAGCACCCGATTCCTGAAAAGATGACAACATTATGTGGTTCAAGATTCAGTTGAACTATAGCCCTCTTAAGCGCATGCCAGATGGGAAAATTTCCGCAGCCAGGACACCAGCTAGGTTGCCCTACGGTTTTCAAGTCGGCTAATTCAACCATTATGCAAAACCTCCTTTATCCTTTGATAGATCTCAGTTGGAAAGAATTGCCTCCCATCGTACTTCAGAATCTTATGCCCAATTTCTTTCCCAGTTTTCTCTCCTATCAAACCGCCCAGTTGTGCTGTTTTATTATTCTCCACGATCACGGTTACCTTTGAACTCTCAATAGTTTTTGATACGGTGTTGCTTGGAAACGGGCTGATGTATGTTATCTGAAGGAAGTTTGCTTTTATTCCATCGCGGTCGAGGAGTCTAACAGCCTCTTTTATGGGCCCTTTTGTAGAACCCCAAGCTATTATCGTCACTTCCGCGTCCTTGGAACCATAAAGATTAGGCTCTGGTATCTCTCTTTCGGCCTGCTCGAATTTCCTGAACCTTTTGTCCATCATTTTGGTTCTAACGATTTTGTCCTCGCACAGATATCCTGTCTCATCATGTTCGTTTCCGGTCGCAGTGAATATGCCTCCTTTTTGAGAGGGAATCGTCCTCGGAGAGATTCCTGTCTCCGTGAATTTGTATCTTTTGAATTGCGCAATCTTCTCTAACTCTTTATCACTTAGTAGCAGTCCCCTGTCTATCTCAACTCTGCTCACGTCGAATTTATCGGCGGTTTTGTGACTTTCTGAAAGGTATTTGTCGAGAACAAGAATCACTGGGCATTGATATCTCTCTGCGAGATTGAAGGCTTCGATAGTTTTGTAAAAACATTCTTCAACATCCCCGGGAGCTATTACAAACCTTGGGAAGTCGCCTTGAGAAGCGTGAAGTACGAACTTCATGTCTCCCTGCTCTGTGCGGGTTGCAAGCCCTGTGCTTGGTCCAGGTCGCTGACACAGTACGACCACTATGGGAGTTTCGGTCATCGCTGCGAGGCCGAGAGCTTCAGACATGAGGGAAAATCCACCTCCCGAAGTGGCGGTCATAGCTCTTACTCCAGCAAAGCTGGCTCCAATGACCATGTTTATGGCCGCAATCTCGTCCTCGGTATGTTTTACAACAAGGTTGAAGTATCTTTCTTGAGATGCCATCAAATGAAGTATCGAGGACGCTGGCGTCATTGGGTAAGCAGCATAGAACTTGCATCCAGCTTTTATTGCCCCCAGAACCACGGCTTCGTTACCAGTGAGCAACATCCTCTTCTTTCCGCCAACCTTCGGCAATTTACGTCCAAAATCCTTCTCGAAGCCTTTGCTTTTCACATAGTCGTAACCTAGTCTTGCAGCTTTGATGTTGAACTCTATAGTCTCCTTTGCTTTTCCTCGGAAGACGTCTCTGATGACTAATGAAAGCATTCCGAAATCAAAGTCTATGAGCCCAACTGAGGCGCCTAAGGCGACAGAGTTTATCATTACTCTTCTTCCGCCTGACTCCTCAGCGAGCCTAAGTAATGGAACAGGGTAAAGCCTAATGTCCTCTCTTCTCAGACCTTCCTTATTCAAAGGTATTTTGTCTTCGTCATAGATTATTCCGCCTCCATGTGTCAGCTCCTCCAGATGTCTGTCAATGGTTTCCTTATTTAGAGCTACGAGCAAGTCGACATTTCTCACATGCGAGAAAACCTCTTCAGATCCAGCGTTGACTTGATAGGTGTTGTGACCTCCTCTTATGAGGGATGGATATTCAGCGTGGTCGAAGACATGCAAACCTGCCCTAGAACAGACTTTGGCAAAGATGAGTCCAGTGGTCATTATTCCATAACCTGCTTCGCCACCAACTTTCCATGAAAGATTATTATTCTTTATTCTCGGTCCCTCCTATACAACCTCTGGAGGAGGAGACTTAAAAAATAAATGCAGGTTCAAGAGAATAGGAACGTATTCCATGGAGAAAGGCACGTGCGATGTGAGTGGATACGATGGATAGTGCGGTTAGAGGACTATGGAACGTCGTTCTGAGTGGTTATCCAAGGTCAGGTAAAACGACGCTTGCAAAAAAACTCGTTGTCGAAAACCCATATTTTGCAAGGGTAGGAGTAGATGAGTTGAGAGAGATGCTTTTTGGCGAGGTCTATCCATGTCGTGACGAGTTCTTGGCATATTCTTTAATAGGCGAAATCCGAGACGCTCTGCTTGAAAGAGGATATAGTGCTGTGATAGACTCAACGGCGCCTGACAATGTGACACGGGAATTTTTGCTAGCAACGAAAGTCAAGCATGTTAACCGTCTTCTCGTCATTTTGGACGTTGATAGACAAATCCTAGTGGCGAGAAACATTGAGAGATTCGGTGACGCGAGCCCCGTTCTTGCGTGGGGAAAGCGTTGGCAGAGACCTAAAGGCAGAATTCCTATCTTCAAGTTTAGAAACAGCGACACTGAGGATTTCAGCTTGTATTATGCGCGTCTGAAAGAGGTTTTGCAGAGCGAAACACATCCTTTTAAACCCGAATTCCGCCCTCCACATTTATCCATACAAGAGATCAGAGAAACTCTCAGAAACTTCTTAGCGCGCGCTAAGATGAATGAAAAAATCGGTTTAGAATAAGAATAGACTATGATTCGCCTGTGCTAAGATTGTTATGGGATCTCAGCCCTGTCTGGAAAACCTCTGCTTTCATAAGTACCTAGAAAGTCATAATCGACGAGTTCTATGCGATTGAGTAGATAGATCCATTTGTATCCCCACCTACCAGGGACTACTAGGCGTAGTTTCTGATGCAACGGTTCGCCTTCTTTCTCGTAAGCCAAGAGTATATCTTCACCTAGAGCAGGACTCATGGCTAGGTCTGTTGTAAAACCATCCTCAGCATAAAATGCCACCTTCACAGCCTCGGGCAAAACTCCAGCTTTTTCAAGCATGAATCTGAGGCTCACTCCAGTCCAATTTCCAGAGTCAACAAGAACTCCTGAGCCTTCTGGAGACGGCAAGCAATAGAGTTCAGCACTGATTGTGCGCCTAGGCATCGTCACGATCTCCTTCAAGCTAAGATTCAGAGGATGTTGAACGAGTCCGTCAACCAACAAATTCCAATCTGGATGTTCAGCACTTGTGTTCTGACGCGGAAAAGAAGATTGTGAAAGAAGAATACAAGCAGTGACTATTGCCACGATCGTAACTGCAATGAATGGGATTTTCCAGTTCATTTTCAATCATTAGCATAATGACATACGTCATATTTAATTCTTACTTACTAGCAAGAATTGGAATAGCACTCGTTTTTTAACCAAGATTCCCACCGAATGACAGTGATTATGATTGCTTCTAGAGCGTACGCTCTAAGACTTGTTTTCTCTCCGAACTAGACAGTGTCACGGGCACGTAGGTTTCCCAGATCCTTCCCTTCATGAAGTTTAATTCTACCTCTATGAAAGATAGAAATAGTTCTCTTTTCTCTCATAAGTCATGCAGGAGCACTGTTAACGATGGCTAAGACAGGACTGCATAAAAAAGGAAGCTTCTCTCTGAACAAAAAAGAGCAAGAGTTGTATTCTAGACAGATCGTACTCAGAGAGATAGGTTACAATGGGCAACTCAGGCTTAAGAACGCCAGAGTCTGCATAATCGGTCTGGGAGGTTTGGGTAGTTTGATAGCTACACAGTTGACCGCCATGGGAGTAGGTCACATCCGTCTGGTCGATCGAGATGTAGTGGAAATTGCTAACCTTCATAGACAATATCTCTATGACACAAAAGTTCTAGGTCGTTCCAAGGCAGAGGTAGCTGCAGAGAGATTGGCCCTCCTTAACCCCTACGTCAATCTTGAACCCTCGACAATCTCGATCAATTCTGAGAATGCTGAAGAAGTCATTGAAGGCATGGATGTCGTCGCAGACGGTCTAGATGCCATGAAACCCAGATACGCAATAAATAGAGCATGCGTAAAGTTGAAGACGCCCTACGTCTTCGGATCTGCTGTTATGACTCACGGAAACGCCTCTACAATCATACCGAAAGAGACGCCATGTCTTGAATGCTTCTTCGGTAACATCGAAGATGCCAATATGCCAAAATGTGCCGTTGTAGGTGTCCACCCGTCTATACTAGGTCTCATTGCAAGCGTTGAGGTCTCAGAAGTCATAAGAGTGCTTCTTGGCAGAGAACCAGTATTGAGAGGTAGACTTCTTTTCTCTAGCTTGGAAGAACTTTCCATGGATCTAGTCGACGTGTTAAGAAATGAACTATGTCCAGTATGCGGTGAAGAATCAGTAACAGAACCTTTCCATTCAGAGAGAGAATTGGTTGAAGAGGTCTGTGGAAGAGAAGGTAAAAGAACCTTAATGGTCATACCAAAAGAAGACTTGAAACTTCAAATATCCAAATTATCTGAGATTTTAGAAAACAAGGGTTTCCATATTGAGACGGAAGGAAGGTTGAGTATAACTTCAACACGGGGAGAGCAAAAAGTGAGTATTATGCAGAGTGGTGTAATGATTGGGGAAGGAATCGGTGAAAAAGAGAATCTAATCACACTATACCGAGACATAATCACCAATAGTTTGGGTGTCTCTTGGATGCGGATATGTGACTAGAGCACGCGCTAATTTTGACAGACAAAAAATGGTAAAGGGCGCTTTTTCAGCCTTTGGAGCAGTCAAACCTCTTTTATTGCAGCTTTAACTTTCGCGATCATGTCTGGGGGGATCTTACTCATACCGTGCACGGTTTTGGCGTGTTCAGCTACTTTCCTCATGAGTTCCTCCTCAGTTTTGGCACGAATCACGGCGTCGCAATCCACTCCAACATCTCGGCAACGCAACATCTTAGCCATAATCACACTTCCAGTTCGAATTAAGACAACAACTAGCACTTAAATCTTTTTACACACAAGTAGATTAAAAATCGCGCGCGGGTTAGGAAACCTTAGGTGTCCCCAAAAATGAAAAATAGGTACCTACAATTACTTCAGCTTCTTTGACTTGTGGAAGAAACTTTGACTGAATTCGATCAAGGCAAGAGTTTGCCCACCAGAAGTACAAGAGACACGAGGACAATTGTCTGCGTAATTAGAGTGATCCACTGTGGATTGTGTGCAGACAATCTTTCAATGTCTTGTGCAATAAAACTCTGATCCTCTGAGATCATGTATCTCTTGGAAAGAGAGTAAAGTTTGCTGTATTTCCTCAGCACATATAGGTAAGCAAATACCACAACCAGTAGGAAAACAGTCAGTGCTGGGTAGGACCCGTGAGCTAGTCTGAGAAGAATCCCTGTCCCGCAGAGTACGCCTCCTACACTTAGCAACACTATGCCGAAGAGTGAAGCTTTTGCAAGACCGAGCCGCACTGTCACAGTGTCAATTCCCATTGCCTTGTCGCCGAAGTAGTCCCGGATCTCAGCTGGCACGATTACACCATACACCGTCAGAGCCTGCCCGGAGAGGAAGAGTAGAAACAAAGGGTCCAGCTCAGAAGAAAAAGTGTGATACACAAATGTTACTGGCAAGATGCTGAGGACGACAAGCAGCGTGATCACTGCAAGCCATGATCTCGACTTCAGTCTTAGGGGTGACGCAGAATAGGAGTAGGCCAAGAAAACCGCGGCTACCCACATTAACAGCAAGGCAAGCTTTCCTTGGACCAGATACAACAGAAGAATGAAAGCCAGGCTTAGCAAAAATTCGATAATTATGAATGATGTTAGTTTACCCTTCCCCAGACGACTCATGGCCTGAACGAGTTCCTTCTTGCGACTGTCCTTTGAGTCCAACTCGTAGTCTGCCATGGTGTTCACTTGGGCCGCCACAGCTGAAACAAGCGTGATTATGGCAGAGACTAGAGCCACTGGAATCGCCAGCCCCCAAAAGAGATCCACTGGGAGATTGATGCCCCAGGAAAGTCCAATAATAATGGAGGCTGAATTCGCTGGAAGGAATTCTGGCCTTGAAACAGTAGCTAACAATCTTGCGGTCTGCAAAGTTGACTTGTTCTCCCAATGAAGCTAACGCAATTTACACCACGCATATAACTGTTGCGCGCACGTAGGATCCTTTTTTGATGAGTTTCGAAAAGACCTTGTATGTGGACTATGACTGGTAGCATTGTGCAAGGAAGAATAGAAATCATGCCTTCTTCTTGGAGAAAACCTAGATTTCTCGACCCTGCTCCCTTCTGACTAACGCGCTCAGTCATTAGTGCAGGGTCAAAGCAGTTCCGCAATTGCCTGATGTATCAAAAACTTAAAATCTGTTTGCTCAAAGATCTTTTTACAGTTGTGAAGATTATGTCTGTAGAATTTGAAGGAAGAAGGAGAATTCACCCGGACGATGACGAAGAATCCATAGAGGCAATCATTCGACTACCTAGAAGCCTTTATGAAGATATAAAAGCAGAAGCAGAAATACGAGGAATTTCGACTGCAAGTTTCATCAGAGATGCATTGATGAAAGCGTTGAAGGTCCCTGCAGAAATTGATGAGGAAATCAATGATCTGCTAGAATCTTGCAGCTTTGACGAGGATAACTTCGAGATTGAGGGAGCAAAGGGGTTCTTGGTTAATGTTTCAGATAGCAGTCTAAAAGGTGACGTGTGGACGCCTAAACAGTTGGACAAAGTCGCCGAAAAACTTGTTATTGGCTATCACGGATACGTTTTCCCGCCGAAGCTGAACGACTTAATAGATCGTGTTGCCAAAGCAATGAAACTGAATGGACAGCAAAAAGACTATCTAGCACGCGCGTTACTTCCATCTTGAAAAGATCATTATTACACGCTTGCATCTTCAATTAACCGAGTTTCTGTTTCACAAGGGGATGGTTATCGCGATTGTTTTCGTATATAGCGCGCCCCGAAAACTGCTATCTGCCCTTAACCCTGCCTTCCGAGACTTAACATTTTTGCATAGGCTAGCGTGCACTTGTTGCTGTTATGTCACAGTCACATAGACTTAAAAGTCATATTATCTTGATCTCCGAGCAGGACAAGTGAAAGAAATGCCTGAACCAGGATTTGAAATCTATAAGGATGCCGCCGGAAAATTCAGATTTCGATTGAGAGCTGCGAACAATCAGATAATTGCAGTGAGCGAAGCCTACGAGTCAAAAGACGGATGCATGAAGGGAGTGGAGTCAGTTAAGACTAATGCTCCAAAAGCGATGATACAGGATCTTACCTAGAAACGGACGCGAACAGTGTTATTCATCGCAAGTCTACTTAGAAAGGAGTGTCACTCTTGGAAATGAAAAGGTTCATCGTTCAGTCGGAGATATTGCCTGAAGACATGGATCCTGTAGCTTGTTCCATGGGTATTCCCATCATGTTGAAGAATGCAGGCGTTGAGGACGTCGAAGTCATAAGATGTTATTGTTGCGGAGAAGAAAGAAAAGTACTGGTTGAGTTCGAGGCACCGAGTAGAAAGGACCTATCTGCTGCCCTCCAAAAAATTGACTTTCCGGTATGGTCAACTATGGAGACTCATAAGGTAATAAGTGCTGAAAAGCGAGCCAGACCGATGCCAAAATTTGAGATCTATAGGGACACTGCAGGAAGATTCAGATTTAGGCTGAGAGCCGCGAACAATCAGATAATTGCGGCAAGCGAAGCGTATGAGACTAAAGCTGGATGCAACAACGGAATACAGTCTGTTATGCAAAACGCACCGGAAGCAACAGTAAAAGATCTCACCAGCTAGCGCAATAGAGACATCACCCAAAACCTTGCAACATGGATTGACATAGCCCCCCGCAAAACCCCATTTTTTTGTTGATCCCGCGTTTTGACATATACCACGTATCATGCGGTACGCGCTCAATCCCTTCCACAACTCATAAAAACTGAAGAAGAGCTAACTAGAGTTTGAGAAGATTCTCTCGAGGTAGTGAGTTTATGGTTGATTCAAGGGCCGGGAAACTTGCAAGGCTCTGCGTTCACTAGTGTGGATGTGAAACGCGCACGCGCGTCCCAACAGATAGTTGGTTTTTAACCTATTTTGATATACCAGATGAGACAAAAGAGCTCTCGCATATAAACCGTGTGATGTCAGTTTTACTTAGTTTAACGCCCAAAATATATAATAGCTCTAAGCATCGGAATATAGCCTTAACATAAAGGAGAATGGTTATATGAAAATCTTGAAGGACATTGGCTTTTGGTTAGCGTTGATTATAGTTCTTGTGACCATCTATCTTTCATTTGCGACTTACTTCCGTTGGCTTCCATTATCTTTTCGCATAGGCGGGCTCTTTTTTGCCCATTGGCTAGGCATAGTAGGTGCTTCATTCATTGGAATTTATACACCAATATACTACATTCTGAAGCGGCGTTATCCAAAAAGACTTAAAGGTTTAGTCAAAATTCACGTGTTCGGCAATTTGCTTTCCTTCACGCTCATATCCATTCACATTGCTCAGCAGTTAGGCAGACCACCACAGTTCTATCCGGATTTAGGAGCGGGACTTGCATTATACATAATCACACTGATTCTGGTTGCAACGGGTTTCATTCACAGATATGGGTTGCTTGCGAGTTTAGGAAGATACCAGATGCCACATCGTAATAGGTTCACCCATGTCGCTTTAACTCTATCGTTCTATATCGTCATATTTATTCATGCATTACGCAATGTAGGAGTCCTATAGATTCATTTTTTTGTTTTAGTTCAAGAAGGTCGAAGGAAGGAATTAAAATTTAATTTTCAAATTATCCCACTGTTGTAGAATGAATGTTCCATTGACACGCGCGCTCGTGGGCGACTTAACAGAATCGGTTGAAAGTAACCTAAATAAAGCCCCTTCCTTTCTTACTTAAATTCGGGATTCTCATGAAAGTTATTTGGAGTGGAAAACCTAGCCTTCAAATTTCTTCCGGCGACTTGATTCAAATTTTGAGTGGCCACGGAAACCGAGAAGGTGTTCAGATTGAAGCGACAAGAATACGCAACAAAACAACGGGAGCCTTCTTTGAAAGCGATGTTCATGGAATCCTCTCAACACGAAAACCTCATGATTTTACTCCGCCTTTGCTTGGATATGCGAAGTATATACAGATGAGTGGAATTGGCGTTGTTTTTGAACTTGAGGAGATTGCTCCGCCGATAGTATCCGGAATCTTGCGCGAGTGTGCAAAATTCATTGATTCAAAACTCTATGGACGGTGTAAAGACAAGGATTATCACGATGTCGTCACGAATGCTTTTCCAATTCTTGAAGATAGAATCCGTGCGAAGATTGGTGTTGATACGAGTTATTCGGGGCAAAAATTGATAGATTATGCTTTCAATCCTAAGAATGGACGATTGATGCTTGGAAAAATATCAAATGAGCAACAAGCACTTTATCTGTTATTCAAGGGAGCAATCGGATTCTTGCGAAACCCGCCTTCTCATAGCCTTACGGAAGACGAAAGCAACATTGAAGCCTTTGAACTTATCTGCATGGTTGATCTATTGTTGCGGATTGTTGACAAGGCGGAGTTACGAAGTTAGTAACTTACAGCAAGCGCGGCGTGCTTCTCTCGACGGACACTTCCTTTTCATGTTTCTGAAAATGCTTTGAAAGAAGCCATAAGGAAACTGAAAAGTTAGGACGACAGAAAAAACATTCTGCTACATTAGTTAACCTATATATAATAATACTGCCTGACCTCAGAAAAAAGTATACCTATATACCTATACTATTATAATCATAATAATAATCGAACTGCTTTCTGCTCTTTCACCTTACCAGCTGAACGCTAGGTAACTTCCATCTTCAGCTGAATCCAGCACACACGTCTCACTTGAACCCTGCTGTGTGCAAATAATTCCAGCCTGATTTCTGTGCACACAACATCACCTCTCTGCAGTGTGCACGTTCATGCGTTGAAACTGTGTGTGTGCATTAAAATTTAATCCCAAACCCAAACCCAGAAAATTAGACTTTGCTTCTCTTCTTCTTCCATTTGCTCTTTTTGTACTAATTTCTAGCGCACGCTAACTTTCAGACTCTTGTTTCAACTTCAGTAAGGCTTTTCAACCATGACTTACTCATGGATTATGCAATTCTTAAATGCGGGTGGAATATGGTTTTCGAATCTCTGGTCAATTTCAAACAGATAGTCCATAGGGTGTCTGACTAACTTGGCAATGATTGTTTTTCCTCTTATATCATCCATATCTAACACATATCTTAGTTTTCTTTCGGGAATCTCCTTGGGTGAAACTAGTAAATTGAAGGTTGGGCTAAAAACATCTTGATAGAATTTTGCTTGTAGAACGTCTCTGATTTTAATGGGTGTCGCTTTTACTTCAACTGTTATAAGTTCTTTTGGACTTGATGATTTTTTCTTCACGAATCCCATTATATCTGGGCGAAGTGCACGCACATTCTCGACATTTAGTATTCGAATAGCCTTATCATTTAATACCTTTTTTAGCACTTCAGAAATACTCTCAGAAGTTATTTCCAAATAGGGATTTTCTCTGACAACTGGGCGATGCTGAATTTCACGTTCAACATAATTATATGAAAGCACCGTCCGTAAAGTGTTCAAAACTGGTTCGTATAGTAGTTCTTCCTTTCTAACACGTTTCGGCTTGGGCTTTTCAGAAGACATAAGTATCAATTATATAGTAATTCAGAAGTGAATATAAAAATACGCGCGTGCGAGTGCAATAATTACTAAATCTGTGGAACATAACGCTGAAAATGATGCAACGGTTCGTAACTAATCCGGCATCTCGCGTCGCGCGCGCGGCTTCATAAATTCGTCTATATTGGCTATATCTTCAATGATCATTTTAACGAGTTCGCGCGCGCTAAGTCTAGAATTCCTCAAATTTTTAGTTCCCTCGCAAAAGAACCCCAAAAAAGCCTCTAAAACACGGGTTAACCATGCAAAATGGGGTTTGTTGAAAGGGGTAGTGGAGTAACTGATAAAAAATTAAAATTTAATCCCCAAACACACCATCTCTAGGCAACGCGCCAAATGGAAAATCGCTACAGCAAAACAAATTCAGTTTTGGCCTGCTTCAGTGAAATCACAGACGTGCTTTTTTCAATGCCTTCTCGGGTGAGAATGCTCTTTAATACGTCATAGTATTCATCCTGATTCTTTGTCCTAACTTTAAGGACGACATCCCATTCTCCGGCAATGATGTCTGCACTATCAACCTTTTCATATCTAGCCAGTTCACCTACGATCTGGTCAGGGTCAGCACCTGCTTTAGCGGTTAATTTGATGAAGAGATACACACAAAAACCTTCATCGATTTTCTCGTAGTCAAAAACAGCCTTGTAGGTTTTTATCGCTCCTTCATTTTCCAGCTTCTTTATGTTGTAGTGTAAAGTGGCAGAGGGTTCATTTATTGTCTTTGCTATTCTCGCTATCTGCGGTGTACAGTAACCCACTTTGAACAGCCTAATCAGTTTGGGCCTTATATTCTTCATATTATTAAACAATGTTCGATTATTTAAAAATTTTTCGTTCAAAAATTGAATTTTATTCAGATAGATAATTATAACGCGCGCTAGTTGGGGTTAGTTAGGGATAAAATATGACTGAAGGACTTGAATTTTTAATTTCAGGAATGATCTTTGGTCTCGCTGCTGGAATATCTCCCGGGCCTGTTCTTGCTTTGGTTTTTTCTGAGACTGTGAAGTATGGAAGAAAAGAAGGAGTAAAAATCGCGATTTGTCCTCTGATTACAGAGTTACCGATTGTTCTATTTGTATTGCTCATATTATCAAATTTAGTAAAACATGGCTTTGTAATTGGAGCAATCTCTCTGTTTGGTGCTTGTTATTTAATTCATTTAGGTTTTGAGAATCTGAGAGTCAAAATTAGCGGATTTGAGGTTGAGTTTGCAAAAGAAGATGCTCTAAAACGAGGGGTTATTGCGAATTTCTTAAATCCTCATCCTTACCTGTTTTGGCTCTCTATTGGTGGTCCAATGATTTTCGAAAGTTTGGATATACACATTTCGGCAACAGTTCTTTTCATCTCAGGATTCTACAGTCTGCTTATCGGGTTGAACATAGGTATTGCTTTAATTGTAGAAAAATCTAAGTTCTTTATTGAAAGCAAGTATCATCTTTACGTTGTTCGTGCTTTAGGGATTGCATTAGTCTTGTTCGCAGTAATTTTTGTAAGAGATGGTCTAAAATTAATGGGCATATTTTAAGTACTGCGGCGCGCGTGTAACCTTTTCTTTCCAAAAAGTCAGCCTCAACTGGATAAAGAAGAAGATAAAATTTTAATTCCTTCCTTCCGCGCGCGCTAAACTAGCTTAGTGAGTAGTCTTTTTTGAACAGTTCAATCAGTTTGGGTTTTATGTTCTTCAGATTATTGAATGATATTCGATTATTCAAATATTTTTTGTTCATAATTTGAATTTGTTTCAGATAGGTAATTATAGAAAGCAATGCATTAGTATTAAAGTAGAAATTTGGGTGATAGAAAAGGTGGTTGATATGAGAAAACTGTTTGGAACAATAGGGAGATTAAAACTATTCAGATTAATCCGAGGCGTAAGAATGGGAGACATGGATGCTTCCCTACGCACGGACTCAAATGAAGACCAAGAACAGACGAAAACTTTCAGTTCGGACGCTTATGTTTTGGCCAAAAAACGTAAGCATGAAATTGAAGCGCAGAAGGCTATGGTGATGTTTGAGTCACGCCATGACAAATGGAAGGCAGGAGGACCTCTTTAAAAACACTTTCTTGCCCTTTAGCGCGCGCACTTCTCTTAAGGTGTGGAAATCATAAAGGAAGGTCATTAATCTTGCGGTTAATTTAACTTTTCATGGAAATTCAGCAAACGGTAGAGAAAATCGTGAAGGAATATACATTCAAGTTTTCTTGTACTTGCATAACCTCTGTAGAAGAGAATCCGCGGTGTGTTTCTCTTGTAGTGATGATTAATTCGCGGTTTTCTATTTGTAAATCCTCTTTAATATTCGCAAAGCTAGAAGAGTGATCCACTTCGAAGGCTTCCGTTTTTGTCCAAAGTCAAAATCAGACCACACTTTATGGATTGATTCGGGTGTAAACCTTCCCTTGCTGTCCCGTTTGGAGAGAAGCAGGTTGACCATCTCTGCCTCTTGAAGACTTTGTTTGGCGTATTCAAACTGAGACAGAACAGCCAGAAACTTCAAGATTTTGTAGTCGGTGAACGGGTATTTCAACTTCTCCCAATCTGTTCCAATCTGACTATCATGACCAGCATACTTCATCTTCCCCCTGTTTTCCCAGCATTCAAAAAGAAAGTCAACCCCCTTCATAGCAATTTCACTGTTTCGAAGTTTGGGGTTTTGAGCTAATGCCCCAAGCACAAACATTGTAGCCATGGCGCAACTTGGCTCCCTTTCTCTTGGTCCGCCAATCTGTCCAGTATTCTTGCACCAAAATCCACCATCAAGACGCCGCCTTCTGATAAGCCATCCATAAGCTTTTTGTAATCTGGAGTCTCCTAGAAGACCTACTTTCGCCAATGATTCAATTATGATGGCGCTGTGACAATCACCGGGTTTTGTTGGAGGATCCCAGCCAAATCCACCAGACTGGAGTTGAGTGCTAAACACGTATTCGCAGGCTCTGGCAATCCTTTTGTCCTTCACAGTGAAACCGAAATCCGCTAGCACCGGAAGTATCCAGAAAGTAGTATCTTTCCTTGGCCACCACGTGTGAATGTCTTTCGGTCTTCCCCAGTAACCGTCTTCATTTGAACCTTCGAAAATCTTCCTCACGAGTGGGTGCTTAAGAATTGCCATTCTCATCGTCACGACTAGATCATCATTCTCCTCCTTCTCCAGAAGATCAGTCAACGCACGATAAACTACCCAAGGCTCGCCAGCGAGTAGCCATTCGACCAGTTCTTCTCCTAGCAGCCTTTTCCAATTCAATTGCGAACCCCTGTATAGGCTATGAGGTTTCAAGGTATCAAAGTTTTGTTTTAAGCCTAGCGCGCGCGAGCGGTCGAGCATAGCGTTTATGTTATTTGTTTTCTTTCATGAACTTCCCTATTTCTTCATCGATCAACGCCATAAGCATCGGCATAGTAGATATTAACTTCAACAACTGTGTTACGGTCGTGTAGATCTTCTGGTACCCTTTGACGCCTTTCATCTCTTCTGCCTCGTTGTCCAACGTCTCTTTCATTTCCTTGAGCTCTTTTTCCATCTCCTCGATAAGTCTTTCCGCCATAAAGAAATAACGTGCTGACGTGAAGGGCAACTTTTCCATTCTGTAAATGTGCTTATGCGTGCCTGGAATTGTCTCCTTTGTGATCACATTCATATCAACAAGCTGACGAACAGATTTGGAGATGGTTCCTGCGGAAAAACCTGTCAACTTCTGCAAATCTTCCTGGGTCAAACTTCTCCTTATGTCAAAATACGTCAAGACCGTGGCAATTATCGGGTGACGACCAGTGAATTCAGGAGATTTCTCTGCAAAAAATCCCACAATCTCCTGCTCTATCCGGCGGATCTCCGGATCAAACCCATTAGGATCTTGGACAGCTTTGCTAGACGTCATCTATTACACTTCCCGTTTTGCTTCAACATCAGAAGCAAAGGTCTGAAATCTTTGCATCACCCATTCATAAGCTGGAATGAGAACCTTCATTTCGTCCAGAAGTCGGCGAATGTTTTCATACCCTTTTTTCTCGGAAAGGTCAGGACGACTCAGTTTTGCTTCAATCTCTCGGAGGAACTCTTTAATTTGGGAAAAATACCGCTGAACATCTATCAATGATCGAAACTTGATTTCTGATATAGTCCCGTCAAGTTCATAATGGTATTCCCGTGTGTCTGGGTGAGAATGTTTGCGGACAACCCCTTGCTTCTCCAGAGCCTGGAGAGCTATCGAAATGGTTCCTAACGAGTAACCTGTGAGTTTCCGGAGAATTTTCTGAGTGACTTCCTGGTTGACATAAATGTGGGCTGTAATCTCAGAAGCTTTGCGAGAACCCCCCTTCAGATAACCCATCTTCGTCAAGACATCTACAAGTCTTTTTTCAACCGTTCTCAGTTTCCCTTCAGTGAGACGAGGTTTACTGTTTTCCATCTTGATGAAACATAATGGAAAACGAAGAATATAAATCTTTTCAAAATTTATGAAAAATGAAAACATTTAAATATCTGAATCTCCTTAGTAAATATACGTAGGTTTCAAGTTTCGCGAAATTTAAATCAGGTGAACAGAAATGATTGAAGAAAAGTTAATAGAAATAGAAAATCTGACAAAAATGTACGGAAACCATGTAGGCGTCAAAGACCTCAACCTCGCTGTTCACAAAGGCGAAATAATGGGCTTCCTCGGACCTAACGGAGCCGGTAAAACAACAACTATACGGAGTTGCCTCGCGTTGATTGCAAAAACAGCAGGCAAGATAACCATATTCGGACTGGATTCCCACAGAGACTCCGTCGCAATACGAGAAAAGACCGGGTATCTGCCTGGCGATTTTGGTCTCATCCCATCAGTTAAAGTAAGTTCTTATCTTAAGTATCTGCTCTCATTAAGAGGCTGCGAACGAACGGAAAAAATGATGCCGCTGGCTAAGAGGCTTGAGCTCGATCTTAACCGAAAAACGAATGAGCTTTCAAAAGGCAACAAACTGAAAGTAGGCATAATTCAAGCACTGATGGCAGATCCAGACCTCATCATCATGGATGAGCCAACTTCAGGGCTTGACCCCCTCATGAAACAGGAGTTCTGCCGCATTCTACGGGAAGAAAAAAACCATGGAAAAACCATCTTCATGTCTTCACATATTCTAGCAGATGTGGAAAGAGTCTGTGACAGAGTCGCAATTATCAGAAAAGGACAGGTGAAAGTGGTGGAAGAAATACAGACGTTGCAGGAAAAAACAGGAAAGGTGCTCGAGGTCGAATTTGGAGACCCCTTCACCATCGACGAGTTCAAACTTGAAGGCGTCAGCGAGATACAAGAGGATAATGGCAGAATAATAATGACCATACATGAAAACCTTGACGGTGTCATCGATGCCGTGTCAAACCATCGGATACTGAACATGAACCTGAAAACCTACAGCCTAGAACAACTCTTCCTGAAATACTATAGGGCTGGAGAAGACTCTGAAAGAGGTGACGCATGATGGCCGGCAGAGTGGCATACATGGAACTCAGAACCGGATGGAAAGGACTCCTCATATTCAGCCTACTCATCCTCGTCATTTCCGTGGGCATAGTCCAAATCTTCCCCACTTTCCGAGATTCGATGATTGAAGAATTGGAAGGGGCAAACAAGGTCAGTTTGGAGCTTCCCGAAGAGCAAGGAGGCAACATCACCCTTTCATGGGAGTCGCTTGACAACGCAAGCAGCTACATGGTGCTGGAAGACACCCGGTTAAGCATGGTAACAGCGAAACTCAAATACGCAGGAAGAGAGACAAGCATCACCTTTGAAAAGAATTTCGAAGAAAAACGGTACTACTCAGTCATGGCATTATTGAACGAAACATCAGATCCAATGTTGATTGGCATCGCAACAACAGAAAAAGGCGAAAATCCCTTCCAAGAACTGATGCAAAACCCCTTCTACAAAGCCTTCACCGGCGGAAGAAACATCAACATGCTTGAAACAAAAGGATTCATAACGTTAGAGTTCTTCAGCTGGTGGTGGATGTTTGCAGGACTCTTCATCGCCTACCTCTCCGTGTCTATCGTGGCAAGCGATTTCGAAAACAGACACATGGACGTGTTGCTGTCCACACCTGTTTCACGCCGCCATTACCTGATCGAAAAGTTCACCGCAATGACCATTACCGCATTTCTAGTAATACTGGTGGCCACCGCCGGGCTTGCCGGCGGGCTGGCAAGCATCAACGCCCTCAACGAGTTTCCTCTCGATATCGTGTTTCTGTCACTGATAGGCTGCCTGCCTTTCCTTATGCTGATAACTGCCGTTGGCATATTGACCGCTGTACTCTTCCAGAAAGTAAGAGCCGGCATGGGCATAACCTTTGCTTTCGTCTTCGCAGAGTTCTTTCTTCTCGCCTTCGGAGGCTTCTCCAAAAGCCTTGAATGGATGAAAACCGTCAGCATCTTCAAATACTGGGATTACTCCTCCGTCATCATCGACGGCTCCTTCAAAGCAGGAGATTTCCTTCTGTTGACAATATTGGCGATTGCACTTCTCATCATCGGCATACAGATCTTTCAAAAGAAGGACATACCAGCATGAGACCCCGCGCGCGATGACATCAACAGTTTGCTATTCATTCAGTGTTCAAAGAGAATGATTTCTGCGAATAGTGAACAGAGAACGTTAATCGATATTTTCAGTGAACATTCATTTTTGAACCGTTCAGTTCTCGTAAACGGTCAAATTCACTCGGAGGAACAGATTTTAATGTTCAGAATATGTGAAACGTGCGAAAAAGGAACATTCAAGTTGAGAGACAAGAGGCTGAAACCGTATTCACTCTTTATTCGCGATTCAAACGTCTATCCTCTGTTTTCCGTTCCCTCCATTTTGAACATTGCTGAATGATTTCGAACTACAAAAAAGGAATGATCAATTCTCTCAAAATGAGCATCCTCTAAAACGAAAGCGCGCGCGAAAAACAGAACTTGTTCGTTCTTCTCCTTTCTTCTTTCAACTATTCTCCAACAAAACCTCCTAAGGCTTTTCACTCAGAAATAACTTGTGAAATTAGAATGTTCGCGCGCGCGAGTTTCAGATATGTAAGAGTCGGTTTGAGTGAGAATAAAACTTGATGAAGGGAAGGAGTTTGGGGAAACCCACGTTTTCCCCGAGAAGAAGATATAATTTTTTTCCTCCTTCCTTCAAACTAATTTCTCTAGACTCTTTACATCTCCATAGTCTCTATACTGTATAGAGAGAAACAGCTGGAGATTCAGCATTCGTACTTGATGAAGGCAGTTATTGTGTTATCAAGATGTCTTTGGGGTTAGTCTTTGTTTTCTTTTCTGCATCTCATTGTAGAGTTGTTCAAACCATTCACTGAATTGTGGTTGATTAAGCTGTTCTCTATAGTCTTCAATTATAGGTTTCATCTTTCTCCATGTGCTCTCGATCGGTCCACTGCGCGCGCCATATCCCGGCTGTAACGAGTAACAAACACAATCTTATCAGCTGAAGAAACAACCTTGCCGCTTAACTGTTTAGCGAAAACATACTTACTACTTTACGACCATCTGCGTGGGATGTTGAGGGTTTCGTCGGAATGGAGAAACTTCGGGAGATCGGGGGAAGCTTTCTGCGTCAGTATACCCTAAATGGGAGGAATTGTCAGATGCCTTTTTAGGGGACGTTCTGTTAGGCTTTATTGGGGATCAGCGTGAACGTCGAGCCGATTGAATCAGTGATGAGGAGGATTATGGACCAGTACAACAAGAAGCCAGAAGGTTGGAGTGTTCTAACCGATCACAAGGGAAACGTGCTGGTTCTAGGCTCAAGGATGGGTTACAGGCTAAAGCTGATACCGCTTAACCCCCAAGAATACACTGGAGTTGGCGTGAGGATAGGTGGCACAAAGGAAATGCGAAAGGTTGTGGAGGGAGTTCCATCCTACGGGCTCAGACCCCTATCAGGCATGGAAACAAAAAAACTGCTCAGCACCATCCACCAAAGGGGCGCCGTCCAGAACAAACTAATCAAGAAACTTTTGGGAATAAACCCAGTACCCACATGGGAGCTGCGCAAGAAGGAGACAAAGACAGTCTTAGGCGGCCCGGTCATAGCCCACCCGAACCTAAGCGCCATCTCAAAAAGCCAACGGGAACTGGAAATGAAGCTTGCCGTGGAGGCAGACAAGCTCTTCAGAACGAAATATCCTGGAAGGGCCGCGATTTACCGTTAACTATGTTCTTCATGTTGGACAGCCACTTTGATGGCAATCTGTTTCTGCTGTAACCGTGTGAAACCTCGCGGTCCCCGCATAGGCTTTGGCAAATTTTGAGGAAAAAGGTCAAAATATAGGTATTCGAAAAGAGTTCTGATAACTTTGGTTCCCGTAAATATACTTAAAGAGGTTAGTCAACTTGTATAGAAAGAGGTTTGGATACTCTAATGTCTTACCTGTATGTCTGTTCCAAGTGCGGTAGGTCACATACAAAGGCAGAGTACAGAGACAGCATGTTTTGTCGAGAGTGTGGCAAGTTTCTCACCGGTCGCAACAGAGTTAGCGTGTCTTCGTCAAGGGGACAGAAAATGGGGAGTGAAGAGTGGAGTCTGTTTCCCTATGAGCCTTACCCTCAACAGTTGGAGTTCATGAGGGATGTAAAGAACGTAGTGGGTAACCGAGATGTCTTGGTGACAGAGGCTTGTAACGGCTTTGGGAAGACAGTGTGTGCTTTAGCCAGCATCCTGCCAATGAATCGAAAGGTGGTATACGCCACTAGAACCCACGAGCAGGTACGCCAAGTTCTGTTGGAAGTGGCACACATAAACATGAGTTCCGGAAAAGCGTTTTCAGCTGTGAACCTAGCCAGCAGGCAGCACCTGTGTTTAAACGAAAAGTGTAGAGGTCTGTCTGCAGCTGATGCGGTGGAAGCCTGTCGATTGCTTAGGGAGGCAGGCCAATGCCCCTACAAGACAGAAATCGAATTATCAGGTTCAACCTTGCCTTTAGTGTTGTCTATTATAAGGCTTCGACGGCAAGGGAAAACCAGAAAGATTTGTCCTTATTTCCTAGCGAGGAAAGCGGCTGGATACAGCACTGTAATTGTAGCTCCCTATCAGTACATCTTTAACGAGCACATCAGGAGAATAGTCAAGCTGGAACTCAGTAACAGAGTGTTGGTGTTCGATGAAGCTCACAACGCCGACCAGATCGGACAAGACGCTCTAAGCAACACACTTTCCGAGAGAACCCTGAACAGCGCCAAACGCGAGTTGGAAGCTGTAGAAGCAACAACAGAGTTCATAGACCACCTGACAGAATACCTAGACAAGAAGGTTTCTGAGAACTCTACAACTGAATCAGGGATAAAGCTTCATCTAGACTTGAAACAAGTTTTAAGCGTGAAAAAGCTTTCAACGTTTGCAGCCGAATTCTCTGATCTGGTGGAGGAAATTCGAATAAACAAAATGGAGAGGGGAGATTACCCAGTTTGCTTCTTGAACGGAGTACTCAACTTCCTAAAGCATGTAGACTCCAGCCCAAGAGAGAGCTACATCGCCGTCTACCGAAGATCCTTCCAGGGGTTCAGCATTATCGAATACCGATGCTTAGATCCTAGCTTGGCCATAAAGCCGGTGGTGGAAGAAGCCTCAGGAGCGCTAATCATGTCTGGAACTCTATCACCCTTAGAGCTTTTCACTGAGGTTTTGGGGCTGAAAAAAGCGGAGAAACGGACTTACTCGGCCATAGCAAACCCAGAGAACGTGCGCACCATAATAGATCCATCGGTCACAACGCGATTCAAAGAGAGGAACGAGGAGATGATCAACCGCTATGGAGAAAACGTTTCCAAAGTTGTCAGCAAGATTCCTAACGGCGTCCTTATTTTCTTTCCCCAAAGAAAACTTATGCTGAAGAGCCTTGACTCTTGGCGAAGAATGGGAATCATAGAACACGTGAGTAATCGCTCTTATCTCAATGGAAAGCCCTTATTCATAGAAGGGACCCGAGCGTCAGAAAACAGGAGAATCGTGGAAGAATATAAGAGAGCGGCTAAGACTGGCCACGGTGCAGTGTTGTGTGGTGTCTTCAGGGGAAGAAATGCGGAAGGATCCAACTTTCCTTACGAGGAGGCCAGAGGGGTTGTCCTGATCGGAGTTCCCTACGCTGACTACAGTGATCCGGTGGTAAAGGCTCAAATAAGATACTTCAATAAAAAGAGAAGAGGTCTAGGGGAGAAGTGGTATGTAATGGACGCTTTCAGGGCCGCCAACCAGGCTATAGGACGGGGAATAAGGCACCGAGATGACTGGTGCAACTTCATCCTTATGGACAACCGCTACAAGACCCACCAAACGCTAATCTCCAACTGGGCGACCGCAAACGCTATTCATAAAATCTCGTAGACCGCTTCCTTTTTATTTGTAAATGAACAGAGCGCGGTATCTACGGAAAAGACATGAGAAGTATCCAGTAGTCTAACTATTCGATTACACATGCTTTCACCCATGGTAGCAACTTTATATGTAGTTTCTCCTTAAATTATTAATAGAACTTTAGAATACATAATAGACGAAAAGGATTTGAGAAGAATGGGAAAGTATCTGGTGTTTTGGGAAGTAGACCAAGCTAGAGTGCCTGTTAGTCCTCAAGAGCGAGGTGCCGGATGGGGCGCTTTGATAGACATGGTTAGGGGAGATCTAAAGAGAGGTGTGTTGAAGGACTGGGGAGCATTTGTTGGAGAAATCAACGGGTATGCAGTCTATGAAGGAACTGAGGTAGAAATCGGCAACACACTACAACAGTACGTTCCATGGGTCCGCTTTAAGGTACATCCGATCGCTTCTGTGGATCAAGTGGACGAAATTATAAAAGCCTTAACCACGTAATCAAAGGAACCCACTCAATAGACATTATCATTCCCCTGTTTTTCTCCCAACAACTTTCTCATTTTCAGCGCGTGCTTCTTAAGAAGAAGAGATTAAACTTTAGTATAAATGTGATTTTTTCACACATACCGTCAGGTTTGTGATAGTAGAAACTGTCCGTGTGTTTCAAGGAACCGCGTGATACCAACCATATTCCATGTAGATTTTCTTGCCGTTCTCTGATACAAGAAAGTCAATGAATTTCTTGGCTAGTTCTTTGTGTTTTGAAAACTTTATTGTAGCTACTCCAGTGCTTCTGTATACTTGAAGCTCTTCGGGTAACTCTACGACTTCCATGGTTTTCATCCACAACTTTTTGAAAGCATCCCAACCAAAGACGGCATCCACTTTCTTCTGATTAATCAGAGCCATCACTGCTCCGCATCCGTCTGCAAAATCAGCAATATTGTTTCTTATTCTGTCAGTAAGTCCAGCCTTGCTTGAAACGTCATCCCATACTCCTAACAAACAGCCACTAACAGAAATCCCGACTTTAACTCCTTCTCGGGTCAAATCAGACATTGACTTTATCTTCTTCGGATTTCCCATCGGCACCAAGATAGCAGATTTCCTAAAACCAACGCTTCTCCTTGTGTCTCTATGGACTAATCCTTTTTCTTGAGCTTCATCAAGTATGAACTCTGCTCCACATGTCAGTATGTCGCCTTTTCTTAATTCTGCAATCTCCGAGACAAGGTTTTCAGCTTTCCCGACAGTAAACTTGAATTCCGTTCCGAATCTCGCCTTAAATTTTTCGGCACATCTTTTGATAGGTGGAGCCACCGCACCAGAAGAATAAACATGCAAAACCTCTTTGTTTGACATGGCAAATCTCCTTTTGCTCTCCACTTATTCGTTTCTTCTGCTCAAATACTTTTCTTCATCCAACATCGTAGTTAGCAGGTTAGTTCTTGGCTATTCCTTCTCTTAATAACACCTTCTTTTCCCCAATTTCATAGTGTGAGGCAGTTGGCTGTGCAGAGCGCCCCCCATTCCACCAAAATGTTTGCGCGCGCTAATAATGCGAAGTGTATACTCGTTAGAATTTGAGATCAACTCTCAGTCATATCCATAATATAGATTTCATGTTAACAGACTTTAAATTCTTACATCAGAATACTGAAGAAGGAGCAAAAAAGCTGGAACATATATGCGTAAGAAGCTGGTGGCTTCAGGCATCATCCTTTTCACTGTAGGCTTTCTAATAGCCTTCACTCCTGAAGAAATCAAAGTCTACGTAGAATTGTCACCGTTTTCCATGTTAGGGATTGTAATAGGGATCGTTGGATTCGTGCTAGCAATATCTGGTCTTCTCAGTCTCTTGACAAACAGACTATAGCAGCGGTATAAGAAAGGAACAGGAAGAACGTTATAGAACCTCTGTATCTACTCAGCAGTAAAAGCTCCTTTCTTCACGGATATCTCCACAAGTGGCAAGTTTATCATCTCTACTTCCGATTTGTCGGACTTTTCAGAAATTGCGTTTGCTTCCTCTTATGCGCGCGCAACAAGAGGAAAATACCACGACAACGACACCTTCATTGGCAAAAAAGCTGTTGGATACCTGAAAGCGCGCAGAAAAACATGCACACAAAAACTGGAGAGAGGGGAGCATATGCGCAGTTTCAACTATCCAATGAGAAAAGAATTATGGGTTTTTCTCCTGCGAACCTTAAATCGTATAGTATCCCATGTTTCGAGTTGCCCAATAGTCGTCGCTGTAGTACCAAGCCCAGTATAGTCCTGCATTGTCAGTTGTTAGATAACTCATGACACTGTAAGAGTCTGGATCATATATCTCTCCAAAGGCTGGATGGAAGTTCGCAATGCCTATGCTGTGGCCCATCTCATGCATCAGGATCACAGCCTCCGCACCGATTTCTAGCTCTGGTGTAGTTGCCCAATTGTCTGCTGTTTCGTCTGCTATGAAAATGTAGTTTCCAGCCAGAAGGTCATTTCCTCTAGTTAGCACATATGTATATCCCACTATATTGGGTTCATCTTCAACGGTAGTACCGAATAGAACCCATTTCCACTTGGAGACGAAGTTGGCTGACTTGCCTGTATATTTGTCATCGCCAAGATTGTTATAGGCTGCCTCAATAGTCCAGAACTTTGTGTCTGAGACGCTTTGATCTATAGGCACCTCCTCGTCAACGTGGAACGTCACACTGATTAACTCGCCGCTTGGATTGTTGCCCATGCAGTACCATTCAATGTAGTCTAGAACTTCCGGCGTTGGCATGTGGCCGTTCATGTAGTCGATCTCAATGAACAGCTCGTAATCGAAGGCTAGTGTAGACGTAATCTCTAATCCCACATCAATGCTGTGAACAAGCAAGCCACTTGTTCCAGTGACAGTTAATGTATAGGTTCCAGGCGCGGCTGAGCCCACCGTTACCGTCAACGTTGAGGTTGCTGAGCCGTCGGCAGGAGGAGTAACTGGAGTTGGATTGAGAGTGGCATCCATGTTTTCAGGTCCAATAACCGTCAATTCGACTGTGTCACTAAAACCATTCAAAGACGTTACAGTGATTGTTGATGTATCACTGCTGCCTACAACAATCGTTAACGTGTTGGGAGACGCATTAAGGGTGAAGTCGGGAGCTGGTGGGGTAGCAGTGACTGTCACCTCTACAGATTCCGCTGCTTGTCTTCCCGCGCCATTGGTTGCTCTCGCGGTTATGGAATAGTCTCCTTCTGTTTCGACAGTCCAATCATAGTAGTAATGATCTTCGCCATTTCCACTGGTTGTTATGTCAACCCAGCCATTAGTGCTCTCAGGCCCGTCGATTTTCAGCTTAACCATTGTAATTCCGGTTGAGTCGCTGGCCAAAACATCGATAACGTAGGTTCCAAATACGAGGGAAGAGCCATCTGATGGATATTCGATATTAACCGTTGGCTTTGAAGGCGCCGCATTCACCCGTGTTAATGGGACATTCGTTTGGATGGTGGATGAAGAGGCAACAGAAATCAAAGCTAGCGACAGGAGTATCATCCACAAAATGATCGCAAGGAAAGATCGCTTTTTCATACGCACCATTAGAACCTGGCTTTCAGTGGCATAAAAAGCTTACTTCCAGAGCGCACTTATGCATTCATAAATCTGAATAAAAAAAGAGGGAGGGTCAAACTATCTATAACTTCTTGTGCATACGCGGATGCGCGCTCGTCAATTTGACATAGCGTATGTGATAGACGTATAGAAGATTGCTTCAGAAAAGTGTAAATCTTGATTCTATCTGATATTTAGTTGTGTTGAGTCTTCTTTCATTCAGACGATGAAGCATTGAGCGCCGAGTGTGGGGCGCTATGACAAAAATACCCAGATTAGGGAGGGAGGAGAAAAAAGTGAAGAATAAGCGAATCTTAGCTGTCTCTTTGCTCTGTATAGCAATGATTTCATTAGTTATCGCTGGCGTATGGGGTTTGCTTTCACGTGTAGGTACGTTAGGTGCTGCAGCACGACAACTCGGGGAAATCGAACAGAACGGAACTAGTCTGCACATTACGCTTTACGGAGACCCCGAAGGCGCTCGCGGAGCCCTTGAAATGTTCCAATACGTCGAACTTCACAACCTTACATGGAGAGGGGCACTGCCCAAGCCTTACCCACCGCCGCCAGGACCACCGCCACCAGAAGGTAACATTGAACTCGAACTTTCATCCGTAGAGTTTCAGAATGGAGGAGACAACGAATGGACCGGAGAAGTTGAAGACTTGGATGCTCATGTAGTCGTAAATGATCTGGTTAACGTTGTTGTCCAGGCAGACAAGGTTGATGTCGAGCTAGAGTTTTGGACATCGCATGATCTGCCCGCACTCAATCTCACGGCAGAACTAACAGGCAATGTCTATGTCTATCTATATGCTTCTGTTCTACAGATACAAGGCCTGCAACTGGCGTTATATGAGTTCAGCGGCGAATATTTCGTGATATCCGTGACTGTCATTAAGCCCATGGAGATCTCATTAGAGAACCCCTCGGAAGGGGACAGGGTTGTCGGTGACGTGCAGGTTCAAGCCAGGGTGAAGACTGCTCCAGGGATTTCAGTTGAGCGTGTTGATTGGTGGGCTGAAGGAAAGGAAGACTGGAACAAAGATTCTAGATTTGAGGAGTCAATGGGGTATGATGACGGAGACGGTCTATGGAAAGCCGACTGGCATACCTGGCAAGGCGGAAAAGGATGGTACGCCTTACAAGTTAGAGCGGAAGCCACTCAAGAAGGAGGATTCAGGTACTGGGACGAAGAAACGATAAGCGTGGAGACTGACAATCCTTGGGTCGAATCATGGGTAAAGCATCCAGACTGGGATGAACAATTCGATGGACTCGAGATAGAATTGGCGAAGAACGGAAATATTTGGCATTGGCAAACAGGCTTCAACCTACCGCCGTGGATGGATGTCAGCCTTACAGCTCCAGGAGACTTTTGGGATGGAAACATACAATTCCAATCTTGGCTCATAATGGACGAAGCTGGAACCAAAATATTTGAATCTGACAATCCGACGCTCATGATAGGAGACGTATACGATGCCTACCTAGTCAACGGAAGAGCAAGACCGCTAAGATGCATCTACGTCGAAACACCATCACCTTAAGCAACGAATATCCATTCGATATTCCTTTGGCTTCTAGTAGTGGTAACTAGCGCACGCTCTTTTTATACCGTCATAATGAAGCACGCTATTTCATTCTCGGGAAACTTATTTAAGTAAGAAGGCATCCCCCAATCAAGTTTAGGAGTGCATAGAAAGGTGGAGTTAAAGGACTCTTTGAGAGAGACCTTGGCCTTACTGAAGGAGGAACTGTGGATGGAAGGTGGGCAGGATGAAGCTAGCCAACATCTCGCACTACTTCGGCAGAGATGCTCTATCGCCAAGGTTTCTGAAAGAAGCCCTTATTGCGTTTTCCTTCAACATCGGCGGAATACTCGCCGGCTTTATAGTTGCCTCTCAGCTTAACGTTTTTCAGCTTTCTCCATGGGCTATTGCAGTGTACCCCGCTATCTTGACTGCGAGAGGTGTGATAAGCGGTCTGTTTAGTGGACGCTTAAGCACCGCACTGCATATTGGCACAATTCATCCGAGACTTCGTGGAAACACAAAAAGCTTCTACATGCTTTTCAAATCCCTAATAGTCATAACTTTGGAAACAAGCGTTGCGATGAGCTTGGTATCCATGATTTTTGGGAGCTTGTTCTGGGGGATAACCTTCGCAGACTTTTCTGACATTCTGATAGTAATATTGGCAACCATGATCTTAGGGTTGACAAACTCCCTGTTTACAGTTGAAATTGCTTTCATTTCTTTCAAGAAGGGGTTAGACCCTGATGTGATTGTGTATCCAATAATGTCTACGGTGGCGGATATAGTCATAACGTTGTGTTATGTTTTCGCACTTAACTTGTTCTTTTTATCGGGTTTCGTTGGCAGATACATTGTTATTTTTTTGGGAGCGGCACTCATTATCCTTGCATTGGATGTTTTGCCAAGGTGCATCCACGACCAAGGATTCGTCAAAACAATTAAAGAGTCTCTATTAACACTTGTTTTCGTAGCCTTTGTTGTCAACGTCACTGGAACAATTCTGAAGAATATTAGTGAAATCGTGGGTAGTAGAAAGGAGATTTACACCGTTTATCCCGCTTTGATTGACACAGTAGGGGATGTTGGTTCAGTTGTTGGTTCTACAGCCACGACAAAGCTGGCGTTAGGTTTGCTTAAACCTTCTTTTGATGGAATACGGAACCATGCAACACGAATTTCTGCCACATGGACTGCGTCAATAATTATGTTTACTGTATACTCTATTTTATCACTTTTTACGCAAGGCACATTCACGTTGCATGCGTTTCTAGGGTTTGCTTCTGTTCTACTCATAACAAACATAATTGCGGTTTCTGCGATAGTTCTAGTATCCTACGCTGTTGCAATCTTAACTTTTAAAAAGGGGTTAGACCCCGACAATTTTGTTATTCCAATTGAGAGTTCCCTTGCAGACGGTATAACCTCTATCGCTTTGCTTGTTGCCTTGGTTTTGGCAAACTATATGGTTTATGGGGGAGTGTGAAAACCGAATTAAAATGGTGAAAGACAAAGTAAACATTCTGGATGACGGAAGGGTTGAAATAATATTTTTGCAGCCGTCGCTCTTGTTCAGATATAGGAAGCGGGTTAAGTTCTACACACGTGAAAGTGAACTCGTAGTGGTGGGCGACAAGATAACGGGTTAGAGGTGTCACTCAAAAGTTTGGGAGGAGATACTTAAAAGCGAAGCTCCGAATCGTCCGGAATTGCCCGAGAACAGGAAAATTGAAGAAAGATCTAAAAAATAGCACGCCTATTCGGTCAAAAAGGTAGCTGGCGAGCACTCCAGCAGCAATTATGCCGTTACCTATCAACAAAGCCAACATTACTGTTTCATACATGTTAAAGTAGGACCTTCATCTCATTAAGTCTCCGCCGAAGATTTTCCACAGCCTCATAGACATCCTTTTCCTTTTTCGCGCCAGCGCAAACAATCTTGCCGGAGGAGAATATTAGGAAAACCACCCTAGGACTTTCCATTCGGTAAATCGCAGCTGGAAACTGCTCCGGCTCATACATGAGGCTCCCGCCCATGGGAGCTCGTTCGCACAAGGCTTCAAGGTCAACCGGGGAACCGAGGCTTCCAGAAGCAACGATGTTCGTTATCTGTATCTCCGGCTTTCCGGTGATGATTATGCCAGCCGTTTTTAGCTCCTTGGCAACCTTCAAGATTGACCACCTGGCCTCCTTCTCCGACTTGGCACCAGTGCAGACCATCCTGCCGCTGTTGAAGATGAGAGCGCACGTCTTGGGCCTCTTCAGCCTAAAGGGGAGCCCAGGAAAAACGTGCGGTCGGTACTCGACGTGTGGAAAAGCCTTAACTATGGCGTCCAAGTCGATTCCGTGTTTGAAGGAGGCTGAGGCCACGACGTTCTGAATTTTAGTTTCCATATTCTTTGCTTTCAAGGCTTCCAGAACTCAATTTAGCTGTATTCTCTGAACGTGTATCCGCATTTTGTGCAGCGCAAGAACTGTGTTGAGGATTCGTCGGTGCCTCTCGTCTGTACTTGCCAAACGTAGGCTAAGCTGTTTCCGCATCTTTGGCATCCAATTCTAACTGTGGGTAGTGTTCGCAGTTTCTGCTCTTCCTTTCCTATTACCGCCACGAGTTGCTGGGGCTTGTGCTGTATAACTTTTGCAACTTTTGGCGTGACCTTTTCGCTTAATGCTTGTTCTTTGTAGCCGCATATCGGACAAACAAACACTATTGACGTTTTTTTGCCGGTCTTTCCCTTTTTGGGCACGAGACGAGATCCGCATTTGGGACAAAATTCCATGACTTCTCCTCCCACGTGTTTATATTCCATGCCGCCGCTTCGTTTCCTCTAGAGTTTTCGTATCTAAGCTTTCTTGATACTTATTCTTCATACATAATTCCTCGCATCAAATTCGAATCCACAATCCGGGCATCTCGCGGTGAAATCCTCTCGTGGCTTAGCATCTTTTTTGGATGATTGATGTGCACGCTTACCTTTTTTCCTTGGAAGCCTCTTTCGTTTCCTAACCAAAGACTTCTTTTGATTTAGAGACCCGGTTCTGCTTGCTTTGAATCTTGCTTGATGACCACCGCAGTTAGGGCATTTCATTTTCTAACACCTGACATGAGACGGGGACTTGCTCTTACGGAATAGCCGATCATCTATTTGGACCCTCCACAGCTATCATGGTTAATGTCGTCCTAACGTTGTCAACGCTTCTAATGCGCCAGGTTACAATTTCCTTGAGCTTATCCATCGTTTCTGCCTTAACTCTTGCAATTACGTCGTAGACTCCGTAGACAGCGAAGGCCTCATCCACTCCATCAATTTTCTTCAAATCGTTCAATATATCTGCGATTGAAGAACCTATCTCCGTGTTTATCAACACAAACGCCGTTGGCATTCAAATCTCCTCAAGCAGCATAATGTTTACTGCTTCCAGCATTGTTTGCATCTCTTCAAGTTCAGATTCCAATTCTCCAACGCGTTCCTCAAGTTTTTTCTTAAACGCCACAAGCTTCCTCA
>JAOUPS010000067.1 GCA_029879735.1 Candidatus Bathyarchaeota archaeon
GATGTTACAAGCAAAAGAAACGTTCCCATTATTTTGCGTCTAAAACCATTGCGCGCGCTTGAAAAGCTTCGGTTGCAACTACTGGAAAGGATTCATACTGCATAGTTTGATAGAAGCAGAAGGAGTTTCTAGTTACTCTGTTCCATTTTCTGGAACGCTGTTTGACGGGTTGTTCTAATACCTAGTATTATAAGAGAAGTGTGACTATGAATTGAAGGGGATCGATTTGAATAAAACGGGCTCTTCTTTCTTGATTGCAGTTCTGTTATTGGTTTTCTTATGTTTTCCTCTTGTCTATGCTGACAGAGGGATGATACCTGTTGACCCTGACGTTTCAGTTTACGAGCCTGGACAGAAGGCCATTCTTGCTTGGAACGGACATGAAGAGATAATGATACTTTCAACAGACGTAGCTTCCAGCGAAGAAACCCTAGTTGTTGAGATTCTTCCTCTTCCTTCGAAACCTGCTGTGGAGGCTGCAAGCTTCCTATCCTTCGAGGAGATACAACGCCTTGTCTGGAATGAAGGCTTGAACATGTTCTGGTATGGTACGGAAGGACAGGCTCGCTCTGGAAGCGTTGAAGTTGTCTTCCACGAAGAGATAGGCGCCCACAACATCACGGTTGTGACTGCAAGCATTACTTCTGAACTCGGCAGCTGGATAGAGGACTTTCTAGAGGATAGCGGTGTTGAGTATGAGGTGTCTTTAGGAAGCTTTGAGTCAGTAATTGAAGATTACATGGATAGAGGCTTCCGCTACTATGTTTTGGATTTGATAACTGTTTCTTCGGAGGAAAAAAGCGTTGACCCGATACTCTACAAATTCAACTCAGACTTCCTTTACTATCCTCTGGTGATTACAAGCCCGGTCGGTGGAGACACAGAAATCACGCTGTTTGTCCTAACGGAAGACAAGATTGACGAAGGTTACTACCCTTTCCGGAAGGCAGGTTACAACCTTCTTAAGGGAAGTTGGAAGCCGATAGAGTTTGTGCTTTCAAAAGGCGACTTATCCAAGATAGACCTCAGAATAGGAGAAATCTTCCAGTTCCAGGCTTGGCTAACCGTCCTCAAATACAATGGGCAAGCTAGTTGGCTAGATAAGGACTTGATGATTTCAGCGACACCAACCACAGAACCCACAGTAAACGTTGAAGTATCCTTGCCTCCAACAATGATTGTCCTCTCCATTCTCTTAGGAGCAGCATCCACCCTAGCAGGAGTCATCTCAACTCTTCTGATAAACCGTTCCAAGCCCAGAAAAGCAAAGTAGCCATATAAGACTGCTTCATCTCCTCCTTTTTTGTATGCAGAATGCATATGATCACAGTTGCAGAAGGGTGATTATTGGCTAGTTCCTTTGGAACAGGCGACGTGATGTTTGCCTCCCCTATACCGCAGCGCGCGCTAATCAAAAAAAGATTGAATTTTCATTCCTTCCTTCTTAACCAGCCATTTTTTGGGTATGATGAGAACGACACTAAATTGCTTATCGGTTCGATTGATCAAGTTCTTCATTTAAACATTGCTTGTTGATTTGGAAAAAATGTCATTCACCTTACGTTTTCAGCAGTATTGTTTGGTCTACACCCTTTCTTATCTTCTATCAACGAGGGCTTTGCATTTTCCCGAACGTATCCGAACTCCTTAAGCGGATCAGTCTCGTTAAGAAGATGCGTAGGTATAGGCAATTGTGCAACTACCTTATAATCTCTGGTTATAAGAAAAACAGAAGCTTTCCTCGTTTTTCTTCGACAAGCAATCGTCAGTTTCTTACATTTGGATTCCTGATGCTCCCGAGCTTCCACTAGCTTATCGAAAAACTCTTTTGGATCAATTCCATGCGATGCAGAAATGGCGGCAAGACACTCAAGACGTCTAGTGTCAGCGTACGAGTGAAGTCTACCGCGAGGTCTGCCTCGAAAAGTCCATCCTCGCCTGGCGCGTTCGAGGGCTAGAATCTTAGTATGCAATCAATCTCTTCCTCTTCACTATTTCACCTTGGTTTCACATTGTGTCAGATAACCGTTGCTTATTAGTCTATTTGCAAACCCTACGACTTCAGAGACTAGCAAGCCACAAAAGCTTGAGCTGGACAAGTAGCTGCTACTACTTGACTTGTCTAATATCTGTTTTTGAGTCTTGGGATCAAGATTTAATCTCCTCTCTCTCTTCTCGGGGAGACCTGTGGTTTCCCCTAGATAGTACGAAGAAGAAAAGTGAATTTTTATTCTTCTTCTCTCTCACACGCGCTATTGAGGTTTCCTAATAGCTTGAGATTTTAGGCTCAATCCACAGTTTTTCGTAATTCCTTGGAATCTATCAAACCTTCTAGTTGACTGTTCAGACAAGCGTCAACAGCGCGCTGTCGTTTACTGATGAAGGTTGCACTGAAAATGATTTAAGTGAGTGTAATAGGAATTTAATAATAAGGGTGTTTCAAATGTTTGTTGGAGAAAAAACTTGGGTGTTTTGGGTTGGTCTCATTATTTTAGCGTTAGCTTCGGTAGCTCTCTTCGCAATAGTCTGGTTCAACGCAGTTACCGCCATTTATTATAAGCCTGCCGTTGAATATCAAGTTCCCTTCATTGTCGGAGCAGTTGTTTTCATAATCATAGGATTATACATGATGACTTCAGGTGTAAGAAAGAAAACGTAGAATTCGAAGCCAAATAAGAAATGATGAATAAAACAGTTCACCTAACTCTTTCAAATATCCTACTGTTCACTCCATTCTCCACTTAAAAAAAGTACACTTTTTCCATTCTGTAGAAAAAAATCATTGAATTCCAATGGTGCTTCCAATCGTAAACAGCGGAATTTGCAAATTTACTGTTCCATATTCTACTATTAGAAAAAAAGAAAAAAAGAAATTAGTTTTTCCACTATTTTCGACTTTTCCAAAAAACGATAGAAGAAATCACGCGCGCGTCGGAAGAAATAGAAGTTTTTTCCATGGCTGTTTAAATTGAAGTTCACCTATCTCTATACATGGGGAAGGGGGTATTTAGATGAAGAGGGCGGTATATAGAGGGGGGAACTTCAGAGGTCGCAAGGGAGATCGTCGTTCTCGTTTAGATATTGTCGCAGATATTTTGGATGCTTCTCATGGTAGGGTCAGGAAAACTCATTTGATGTATAAATGTAGCATGAGTTTTACGCAGATGACAGGGTACTTGAACTGGATTTTGAGGGCAAAACTCCTTGTGGTCGAGAATGATGGAACTAAATTCTTGTTCAAAATTTCAAGAAAGGGCAGAAGCTTTCTGAAGTCCTATGAGAGTTTGAAGGCTCTAATGGAATAGTCTCCCAAAATAAACGCCTGCTAGAGCACGCGAGACTATAGAGATATACGGAGACTGTAAAGAGAGAATAAAAATAAAGGAGGGTAGTTAGGAGCTTAGTATGTTTTGCCGAAGTTCCTCGCAACTGCCGCTAAGTCTACAACGTTTATGATAGAGTCTGAGTTGAAGTCGAGATCGGGAACGTAGAGTGATGACCCGGCGGTTGAGCCGTAAGCGCGAGCTACCTTAGCAACATCGTGTATGTCTATCTTACGGTTATGGTTCACGTCTGTCCTGGCGACGGAAACCGTCCCATCATTCTTCACGTCATAATCCAGAACTTTTCCCGAGAACATTCCAAAACCTTCGATTTCCACAGCGAAATCCGTCCAGTTACCAGTAACATACAGATCACCTGTAGCAAAACGAATCTTTCTGCTTCTTGGTGGATCCACTTCAATGACATTGGAATAGAGATCTCCGGAAATTATTAGGTCGAAACTGCCAACCACTTCATCGTTAATTTCTAAAGTGAAACCCACATCGTCGGACCAACTCCAGCCCAAATTGGTTCCATTTTCCTCGGTCAGATAGAAAACTGTCATGTCTGCCTCCTCGAACTCGGCGGCGACAAAATCTATTATGCCGGTAATGCTCGACTCGTAGGTAATAACTGCTATGTCTGCAATGTCTCGAATCTGTAACATCTCGTCGACAAAAGGTGCTATGTCAGTAATATTTTCGGTGGAAATTTTCCACATTAATTTCTGGATTCCCCACATGCCCGACAAATAAAAGTCCTTTCCATCGTAATTGAACTCTACCATAGAGATATTAACCATAGCACAACCTAACCAAACCTCTTCACAGAAACCACGCCATACACTCGGATCAGGGTTTTTTGTAGCACAGAACATACTAACACATGGGTCGTCCCCGAGAACTTCGTCTTCCGGGTCCACACGGACTTCACCATCAACCCACGAATCAATCTCTTCACCCCACGAATCAATGTCCCCTATAAAATATGCATAGTTTGACAGAGAGAACCAAGACTCAGCAAACGTGACACTAACAAGTGCAAAAACCATCAATGCAAGACCTGTACAAACACCCAACAACACTGCCCTTTTCATTTTCTAAAACTCCCCTACTTTAGCTTCAAACTTACAGGTAAAATCATCCTTAAAATTGCTTCTATAGTTAACCTAGAAGCTAATAACTCTTGGCAAACTAGAAAATTAAATTTATGTTCTCTCTCAGTCGCTCTACCTAAAGAATAAACATACTTTTTCTGAATAGTCCTTTGTCATGCAGATGGAATTGGTTCCGCGCGCGCAAATATAAATGGCATTTACGAAACCATAATTCAAATTCACAATCCATTTCAAATATGTCTCGAGATTTGTGAAAAGAAGTCACAAAATGTCAAAGAGGCTTAACTTTTTGGCACAAACAAAGGTGTACCTATTCTGGAAAGGTGCACTAGGCCAACCCGAAAAAATGGGTTTGAAATTGTCGAGTATGTGCCTGAAGTTGTTTTGCTGCCAAACAAACTTAACCGCTTATCCCATACAAAATATGTGAACTTTGAACGCGGTGAAAAGAAACCATCTGCGCCTCGAAACTTGTTTAGGAGATTGCTGCTTCCTTTGAAAATTCAGTTCTTGCATCTAGGCCTATCAGAAAGCTCAGAGTTTACTCACAACACCTTCCGCATTAACCATGTGCCGAAACCTTCATTTGTGATCTGTGTGCGTGTAGATAAAAGACAAAAACAACTTTTCAAATCAAACAAAATTGACTTGTTTTTGAAAAATCAAATTCAATAAAGGGTCCTAAAACTTTTAACTAAGTTAGAAATCTATGTTATTAATAGAATGGGGGAAATTCGTTTGCAAGATTCCGATTCTAACGTAACAACTTATAGTCCCCGTGCGTTGCTTTCGCTTTCTATGCTCGCAATTTTCGCATACTTCCAACACTTAGCAACCGACAATAGACACTTCCTTCTGCTCACGTTTTCCTCATACATTTTCCTCGCCATCGGAGCAGCTCTTTTATTTTCTGCCACAGCAGAGCCGCAACCTCGAAGGCGCAGAATCTTCGTCAACATCACAGTCTCAATTTTTGTCATTGTAACACTGATTGCTGCATATTCACTTGCAACAATCCCAAGAGGAGGTATCAAGCACAATTACCACGTGTCGCCGAACAATTTTACGATAACTCTTGAGAGTCATGGTGAACCCGGCCACTACAGCGGAGGTAATTACCCGCTTGAACCACTATTCATCGCAAATTATCCCGTCGGGTATGCAGCCGCTTTTTCAAGTTGGGATTTCAGCCTCAAAATCTCATTCGACAAACCAGTTAGCTTGAATGGAACGCTATACGCCGCCTTTGTCTTCACGTCAAACCCTGGAAGTTTTCGGGAAAGAGTTAGCAGATCAATAACATTCGCTGATGAAACGTCAGCTTGGGTGGACATTGATGCCTTAGATTTCTGGGGATGGGGAAGTTCCGCTCCGAATAATCATCGGGTTCGAGTTGAAGGATATAGATTTGAGGTCTGGGTCAGCTTATGGGTTGACGGTGAGGATTATGGTCCTAAACTCAATTGCACAGTTCAGCTATATAGAGAAGTGTATGTGTATGACTATGTTGTCGATTCTCAACTGCAAAACACGGCAGCAATCCTCCTCTGCGGCGTCTTCGCTGGAATCCTCTGTTACATTCCAGCAAAATCCATCAAACCCAAGATTGACGCAAAATTTGCTCCAATAATCGGCGGCCTAGAAACGTTCTTATCTGAACTTTGGTCCAAGCAGAGAGAAACACCTAAAGTCTTCCTTAAAAAATGCGGTGAATGTGCCCGAGAAATTCCAATAGCATCGGAAGAGTGCCCATACTGCAAAGCCAAGCAAAAAGGCTGAAAGAACAACATTGCAGGTCAAACTAATTACGAAGAGTGTATGAAGAAGATAAGTCAACTCAACGATGAAAGGTTAGCAAAAACCTTGAAGAAGCCTCTTTTAGCTCAAACAAAAGTCTACCTATTTTGGAAAGGCTCTTGCGGTAGCTTTTAAGTTGTTTCATCTGTTGGGGAAGCCTTTGAGCTTCGGTTTGAGAATGCAGACTCGCAAGAGAAGGAAGGTTAGCGCTGGCTCCAAAACTCTTTGGAAGTTTCTAGACAAAATGATTTAAATGTCATCCACTGAATATGGTGTGAGGGTTGGTGAAAACTTTTCAGATGCTCTATTGGTTCTCGACGCTTGTGGGGTTCCTTAAGATTACGAGAGTTGAGAGCTGGCTTGGGTGGATTTTTAGTTTCGGTTTTGGAAGCATCTTCCTAAGTTTACCTCCTCCTGAGCGTTTCCTTGCTGTCTTGTTTGCTTTCTTATTTGCCACGGCTAGTATCTTCATTTTGAATCAATACTTCGATCGAAAAGAAGATCAAGAGAACGCGTTCAAGTCTAACATGCCCGTTGCTTCCGGAAGAGTAGCGCCTCGGACAGCGTTAATCTTTTCCTCTTTGTTAATTATTTTATGTTTAGTCCTGGTGATTTCGGTTGATGCGAATCTCCTATCATTGTTTATGATTTATCTTGTGTTTGGAACCGCGTATTCTGCTCCCCCCTTCAGACTGAAAAACGTGCCAGTCGTAGACTTCATAGTTTCAGGTATAGGCGCCGGCTTCATGCCATTCTTAATGGGGTTGGAGTTGACTCGCAAGCCAAGCTCCGATATTTCATCAATTATGTTAGGTGTAGTGCCGCTAATACTGATTCACAGTGGTGGCCATATTCTTCAAGCCGTTGGAGATTATGAAGTAGACCGTAAAATGGGGGTTCACACTTTTGTTGTTAGGTATGGAAAGAAGAAAGGTGCGGTCGTCGCGGGATTCATGTTTCTCCTAGCATGTTTCTCGCCATTCATCTACTCCTTTCTTGGTTTGCTCTCTTACAAACATTTGTTCATGTTTTTCATACTCTTCCCCCTTTCCGTACCCATCATCAAGCGTTATGCTGACGTGTTAAAAGATCCGTCAACAAAAAACGTTATTAACATGCAGAAAACTGCAACAAAGTATGGAATTATTGGGGTGGCAGTGATGTTGGGTTATACATTGCTCTTGGACATAGCAAGCGTTTGATGGACTTAAGGCGTGACTTCGAAGCACTCTCTTTTGCGCGCGCGTTGTCAAGGTGATAAAGAGTATAGTAATTGGGAACTGTATAAAGAATGCAAAAAAGAAAAAGAGGTTGAGGTCTAGAGGATTTCAGCTTTTCTTGACTGAGGCTATGAACTCGTCTATGGGAATCGCCGCCATGCTCATGATTTTGATGGTTCCTCTGAAGCCGAGTTCGATAGAAACCTTAGCGACTGTTTCGTTGTTTGGAGCCTCCACAATGTTCACGAAATCGTAGGGTCCCAAAACAGCGTATTGCTTAATCACTCGAACGCCAAAGGCTTCAAGCTCCTTGTTGACTTCCTTGATCCTTTCAGGCCTTTCCCTAACGGTTTTCCACCCCTCATCCGTCAGATTGGACAACAGAATATAGTAGGGCATACAAGTCACCAAACAATAGTTATATATCCAATCAGAATTTCAGTTTTTTGCTTTAAACAACGGGTCTTTGACATCTGTAAACTTACCATTTGCCCGCGAGGAAGGCTTTTGTTTTTCTGAACCCGACTTTCTGCGAGAATTGTAGGCTTTCTTCTGTGATGGTTGCGGACACCGTTGGTGTTCCCATCACGCGGGCTTGTTAAGTTGGAGAGTTGAAAGAAGTCAAGACCTTATGAACTTCTCATTTCTCTCTGATTTGACTTTTAATGCATATATGATGGTGCCTATTAGGCTCACTGCAGAGGCAACTTGGAAAGTGGTAACATAGGCAGATGCCTGGGTTGAGCCTGTGCTAATCAAATAATCTGCGATTGGGCCTCCCAAAAAGGTGCCAGCGAGCCCGAATGATATGTAAGTGATTGCATTGTACTGTCCGAAGAGTCTTCCTCTACGTTCGGCTGGAATGAGGTCAGAGGCTATCAAGTATCCAACGACAGTCATCAGCGCGCTGGAGACTCCCCTCAAGCTGTTGATAGCTATCATTTGGGCAGCGTTTTGTGCAAATATGTAAAGGAGAGGAGTAACAACTGACAAGGCAAAGCTGAGACCTAGAGCGTTTTTTCTGCCAACCTTGTCTGCGAGTGGTACGGCTAACAAGCTTGCTATGATTGTTGCGATTGAAGCTGAATTACGAATCATCGCTATTTCGAAGGAAGTAGCTCCGATGGGTGAGTCAAGCTCGACATAGAATACTAGGACTTGCAAGATTGAGAAGGCGCCTAAGCCGACGACAAAAACAGAAAGAAGAAACCAATAGAACGTCGCGGAACTGTGACTTTTTGGCAACAACGCGTTTTGTTTGGAGACAGCCCTGCCGGTTCGCTTGTTCTTATGAATCCGTTCTGGAGTATGCGTGCTGAACCAGATTAAAACTGCGCTTGCAAGCATGATCCCTGATGCGAAGAAGAATAATAGGCCACTCTTGAATCCTCCAGCTTCGCCTCCCCAATCATACATTATGGCTGAAACAGAGATTCCCAGTATTCGTCCGACGCCGCCAACACTGGAGATCACGCTCATCAGTTTGCCTCTTTCTTTTGATGTCGTGAGGTCTGAGATAAGGGCACTCCATCCAAGGTTGCTCATCGACCAGAAGAATTCGAGAAGTGAAAGTCCCGCGATGATACTGTACGCTGCGGCGACTGAGCCACTTGTGTTCAGCAAGTGGATATGAAGAAAGTACACTGCAATATAGCCGAGCGCTGCGATGGTTTCTCCGATGACTACTAGGCTTGTACGCGCTTGGTATTTGTCGGAGACCTTGCCCCATACAAGTGTCTGTGAGGTGCTGTTGGCAATCATGGTGAGGCTTGCAAGCAGAGTTGTTTCCGTTACAGATAGTCCAAGTTTTACTCTCAGATAGAGCGCTAAGAAAGTGTAGAATAAGCCTCTTCGTGCCATTGCCATGAACTGAAAACTTGAAAGGCCAAGCATGATTTTCCTGTTCAAGCTGATCAACGAAAAATCCAGGTCCTCATTTATTCAATTTTTGGTATTCCAACTTGACTAAGGTCTCGCGCGTTTCAATTATCAAAGTCTCAGATATCTTCCAAATCTGTAATCTCTACATGGGAAGAAAAAAAGGTGTGCGCGGAACTAGTTGAGGCTGGATTCGGCTACGTGTGCGAGTTGAATTGTGTCAAACTGTTCAGAAAGAGGAAATGAGAAAGTGGTCCGAGTGAATCCAAAGGTGGGCCGGGAGAGATTTGAACTATCTCCACCGTATAGACATCCTCCACAAAGTCCTTCTTTTGATATTGTGCTATCTTTATTCAGAGATGCGACGTTTTTTCGCGCCTGCAGCTGAGTTCACGGGGAAGTTAGTGGTAGTAAAGTGGTCTCTTCGGTTATTATGGCTGATGACACGTGCTCTATTCCTTCTATGGACCTCAGCTGTTCCATAAGTCCTGATAGTGCTTTGAGAGTTTGCAACCTTGCTTTGATGATCAGTTCGAAGTTGAATGCTTGAACCTCGTTGATTTCTTCGATTTCCTCAAAACTCTTGAGAGCATTTATGATATCCTTTTTAGGTATGTGACCCCTTCCTGGAATTACTTCTTCCAAGTTGACTAGTAAGAAAACACTTATCGGTTTGTTTGTTTTTTCGTAGTTGATCAGTGCTTTGTACCCTACGATTACCCCTTCCCTTTCCAACTTCTTGACCCTTCTGTGAACGGTCGAGACGGGTAAACCAACCATTCTTGAAAGAGATCTGCTGGTTAATCCTGCTTTTCTCTCAAGTACGCTTACTATTTTTACATCCTTTTCGTCCAATTTACATCCCTATTATGAGAAAAAATCTCAAAACTAATAAAGTTTTGCTAAGTTCTTGTCACGATTTTGGCACAATCTTAATGTGTATTTAGCAGTACTTCTCATATTTGCGCGAGCAAACTGTTCACGCACCATGTATGTCTGACAATGGATTTGAAAGCACCATGAATGAAGAGGAGTCTGACGAACATACTTACGCGTTAGAGGGCATTGCCTTCGGGCTGACTGATGGAATCATCTGTTTTCTGGGCTTGATAGTTGGCTTAACGAAAGCCACCTCTAATCCAACATTAGTTGTGCTGGGGGGAATCATAGGCGGAATCGCTGATGCATTTGGAAACTCGATAGGTTTCTACGTCTCACAAGCAACCGAGAGAAAAATACAGATTCATGTAACTCGAGAGCATGGAAAGGCAATCTACATTCATTCACGTAAGGAGGTCTTGATGAGTGGGGTGTTTACATTCATAGCTACAATCATCGTCTTATTCGTAATGCTTTTTCCTTTTGCAGTTCTTGATTTATGGAATGCCGTGGTTCTAGCCTTCATATTCGGGATAGTCATGGCGTTCGTTTTAGGGAGTTATGCTGGAAAAATAGGTGGAGAAAACGCGTATAAGTCTGGCCTAAAATATGCGTGTATAACACTCGCGGCAGCAATGATTTCTTATGTAGTTGGAGAGTTTCTGCGTACTCACTTGCTGTATACAATTTAGAGGACGCTAGGTCTTGATTAAGACGTGTGTACAAACGAAAGCAGCCATATTAAAAATTGGCTGAGAGAAATTTGAACCTGAGACACATGGAGACATTCTCGCAGCGCGCGTGAGTTAGAGCCTTCTTGATGGGACCCATGATTCCTCACCTTTTGTTGTATGCGTTGATTCAAGACTAGCGCTTGCATCGTGTACGTCACAGTTCCACAGGGTTTCCGAATTCTTCTAGGCTCGCAATTTTCTCCAGTTTTTTCTTTTTTCTGAAGAAATGTAAAGCTTTGGCTCCCAAGTCCAATTTCTTACGACGATGTCCGATCGCTATAAGTGCTATTACTTTGAATTTGTCTGGAATGCTCAGGAGCTTTTTTACTTGATTCTCGTTAAAGCTTCCGATCCAACATGTACCCAAGCCTTCGCTTGTAGCAGTCAAAACCATGTTCTGCATGGCGATAGTCGTATCAACCACGTACCAGTTTGGGGAAGCCTTTCTGTCCCCACAACCCACAACCACAACAGGCGATTCCACTAAGAACTTCGCGAATCTTCCTTTGGAAAGTACCTTCCTCTTTTGTCGATCTTTAACGACTATAAAGTGCCATGGCTGTGCGTTTCCAGCAGAGGGCGCCAACCGTGCAGCTTCCAAGATTTTCTC
>JAOUPS010000068.1 GCA_029879735.1 Candidatus Bathyarchaeota archaeon
TTTAACTAAAAACAACATGTCCACAACTAAGCTTAAACGTTAGTGAAGATAAGGCGACAAGCCATCAATTTTTAAGCCGACATTCACGAATTAGGGTTTGAGACCGGAGAGGTATCCTACCCAAAACCAGAAAGCTTCTACATACACATATTTCGATTCAAAACAAAACATCTTCTCTTTACATAGTTTTCCTTGTACAAATCTATAGGGTCTAGTTTTTGTTTTACTGAATTTTTATGGGGTGAGTCTGAATTTGTCTCTTGGATAAAGCGTTACTTCTCTTATGTTCTTTTTCCCAGTCAGCATCATTGTCAGCCTTCCCAAGCCTATAGCCCAGCCCGCATGGGGAGGCATTCCATAGTCAAAGGCTTGCAAATGTGATTTGAAGGATTCTGGATTCAGATCCTGCTCTTTCAACCGTTTTGTTAGAAGCTCTTTAGACGCAATTCTAGTTCCACCTGAAACAAGCTCAATCCAACCCCACATCAAATCAAAACCTTCGCAAAGTTCTGGGTTGTCGTCGTGTGGTTTTATGTAGAAGGCTTTCAAGTCGGTTGGCCAGTCAACTATGAAGTAGAAGTATGGGTGAATTTCGCCCAATGTTCTGAAGGCCGGTGTTGATATGTCCTCTCCCCAAGGGATTTCAACGCCTTCACGCTTCAAGTCCTGCAGCACATCCTCATACCTTAAGCGTTTAAAGGGCACCTCTGGTACTTCTATGCTGTGTTTTAGCGTTGCCAGTTCTTTTTTGCATTTTCTATTAACGACCTTGCAAACATGTTGAATTAGTCGTTCAAGCAGCTGCATCACATCCTCAGCCGTTGAGAAAGCCTGCTCAATATCTATTGAAACGAACTCACTTAGATGAAGCCCCGTATGTGATTCCTCAGCCCTGAAAAACGGTCCTACTTCGAACACCTTTTCGAAGCTCATGACAAGCTCTTCTTTATATAATTGCGGGCTCTGAGCAAGAAACGCCTTCCTCTCGAAGTATTCAACAGGGAAAAGGGCTGCGCCCCCCTCTGTTGCTGAGGCGATAATGCGTGGGGTGTGTACCTCTATGAATCCTTTTTCAAAGAGGAAATTTCGTATTGCATCTACGGCTGTGTGTTGAATTTTGAAAACCGCTATTTTTTCTTCTTGGCAAAGGTCCAACGCTCGTGCGTCCAGCCGAACGTCCAAGTTTGCTAGCGTTTTTCCAGTTATGTCTATTGGCAAACGGGGTGTGGCTGTGCTGAAAATCTTAATCTCCTTCGGTATCACTTCGACCCCTCTGGGCGTCATATCAGTTTTCTTCACGATGCCTTCCACGCCGATGCTGTACCTTTTCTGTAAAACATCAGACTTCGACAACACTTCATTGCCTATCCTTTTGCGTGGCACCGTGATTTGTATTGTGCCTTCCCTGTCCTGCAATATTATGAAACGTATTCCACCTAGATCCCTTACTTCCTGAACCCAACCGAAAAGCGTGACCTCTTCGCCGTCCATTTCAGGTTTAACATCCACAGAATGGTGCGTTCTACGCCAATCACCAATGGAATCCAACCTCATGAGTTCACGCTCACGTTCAACTAGTCTGCAAACTCCACGCGCAGAGTCATATTCCGAACTTTACGGGCGATCTCCTTTAAAGCCTTTACATCAAAAGGCGGCTGCCTGCCACGCCTCTTCATCAAGATAACCCTTGTCTCCGTTGTCCCATCAGGAAGCCAAATGGTGTTTATCGTCACTATGTCTAAGGGAGCGAACAGATCCTCCAGAAACTTTCTGTCATCAGCGCCATACTCCAGAACGCGAACAGCCCTACCAGTTTTCGCACCCAAGGCTTTAATGATTTTCCCACCATAACCCAAAAGACGAGGAACATCACCCCGCCCAACAATTACAGCCAACGTCCGGTCCACATCCACAGTCCTATGAAAATAAACGTTCTGAAGAGAAGGATATCTCTCCTCCAAGGACAAGAGTAAGCGGGCGATTCTTAAGTCTAATTCGCTTATCTCGCCAGACTTAACTTTCGCCAAACACTTTTGACATAGTATTCCACTTTTCAAACAGAAACTGCATAGTACCGTTTTCACCTAGAAAACGCCCTCCACAAATAAAGGAGGGGCGGCGGAGCTTTGCGCGTTTATGCGGAAGCACTGTTTAATGTTCCAGCGTTATCTCGATTGTGCTGACGTTTGTGGGCGTGCCACCCTCTTCTCTGGGTGCCATTTGCTCAGTTCCGATGCCGATCTTCTTGATTTTCACGTCTGGTAGGAATCGGCGTCTGACAACCTCGACGACATCAACCGCTTGACTGATTGATCTCCCTCTTGCCTTGACATTTACTTCTTTTGCTCCGCCGTGAAAGAGGGTTATGCAAGCCAGTACATAGTTCATTACTGGCTTTCTCCCGATCAACACTGCATTGCTTTCAGACATTTGTACCGCCTCACTCCTCGTTTTCACTTTTCTATGGCTTCATAACGATTTTTATCGACAAATAAATACGTTACGGTTCCAAGTTCTACTCAAAAGATTCAGAAGTTAAAATCGCACGTTTTTATCGCTTCTGTCCTTGCTAAATGTTTAAATAATCCGTACTATTGTAAAATTCAAACTTAACAAAGTTATTGAGAAGAGAAACATCTTGGAAGCGCTTACAAGACGCTCAATGCAACTTCTTCGAATGCTTTATGAAAAGGGCAAGTCAACAAATACATATTCGTTACACGTGAAGCAAAGCGACTTAGCGAAACAGCTAGGCATAAGCAGACAAGCATTAAACGTGCACCTACGAAGACTCAGGGACCTAAACCATATACGGACTGGCAGGGGCTTCATAGACGTAACCGAAAAAGGATTAAACGTGCTTGGAGTGTTCTCAACCCCAGCGTTCGTATTCATAAAAGTATCCCCCGGAAAAAGAGGCGAGGTGTACAAAAGAATCAGAGAACTCACCGTCCAAAAAGCATTTAGGGTTGCAGGAGACGTTGATGCTCTTCTAGTGGTTGAAAGAGGCAAACTCGACGAAGTATTAAGGAAACTTTCTTCTATCGGTGGCGTAAAGGATACAAAATCCTATGTTGCTATAGAACCGATAAGATAGGAGAAAACTACAATGAAACTTTTTGAATACGAAGCAAAAAACATACTCGCAAAATACGGAGTCCCAACGCCCCAAGGTGGACTAGCAACAGACGTAAGCCAAGCCCACGAAATCGCAGTCAAGCTAAAACCACCATTCGCCATAAAAGCGCAAGTGCTGGTCGCTGGAAGAGGAAAGGCAGGAGGGGTACTCTTCGCGGATTCAGTCCCGGAAGTGGAAAAAGCCGCAGAAAAACTGTTGAGCATGCGGATAAAGGGCATTCCAGTCAGAAGCGTGTGGATTGAGGAGAAAATCCAAATAAAGAAGGAGCTTTACTTCGGCGTAACAATTGACAGATTAAACCGAAGCTATGTCGCAATCGCTTCAGCAGTCGGCGGAATCGAAATAGAAGAAATAGTCACAAAGGCCCCGGAAAAAGTCACAAGATTTTTGATAAACCCACAACGTGGTTTTCGTTCCTTCCACGCCCGCCAGATCGCAAGAAAAATGGGATATACCCGCGGCCAGCTTTCTAGGCTGGGAAAAATTTTTGAAAGTTTGTACAGTGCTGGCATGGATTACGATGCAGAATTGATTGAGATGAACCCTCTAGCAGAAACTCTTGAAGAGAAGTTTGTTGCAGCAGACGCACGCATAATAATAGACGACAACGCCCTCTTCCGTCACCAAGAATACAAAAGAAGGCTTTTGGAGGGCGAAGGCGAACTAGCTCCGCAAGAACTAGAAGCCATAAAAAACGATTTAGCCTACGTCAGACTAGACGGAAACATAGGTGTCATCGGCAACGGAGCAGGCCTCGTAATGGCGACATTAGACACAATCCAGTACTACGGCGGAAAACCAGCCAACTTTCTAGACGTCGGCGGCGGAGCAACATCCGAAAAAATAGCCGCATCCCTCAAAATTGTACTATCAGACCCAAATGTCAACGCGCTTTTCATAAACATTTTAGGCGGAATCACCCGCTGTGATGAAGTTGCAGTGGGAATTCTAAAAGCAAGAGAAAAGGTCGGAGTAACAAAACCCATGGTTATCAGGCTTGTGGGAACAAATGAGGAAGAAGGAAAAAGAATACTGACAAAAGCCGGGATACACGTGCTAGAGAGCATGGAAGAAGCCGCACAAAAAGTCGTCGAAATATCTGTGTAGAGGGTAGGATGCCTTGGGGATAATAGTTGACAAAAACACACGCGCAATCGTTCAGGGCATAACTGGAACCCAGGGAAGGTTCCACACCAAGCTTATGCTGGAATATGGAACAAAAATTGTTTCAGGCGTAACCCCTGGAAAAGGCGAAACCCAAATCCATAACATTCCGGTTTATGACACGGTTGAGGCGGCCCTAGAAAAACATTCAGCAAACGCCTCAATAATCTTTGTCCCAGCTCCATTCGCTGCAGACGCAGCCCTAGAAGCACTGGAAAACGGAATAAAAATCATTGTGATAATAACGGAACACATCCCAATAAAAGACGCAGTAAACGTGATGACATACGCCAGACAAGTCAACGCAACAATAACAGGACCAAACACTCCGGGAATAATAACTCCAGAAAAATGTAAACTTGGGATAATGCCCGTCCACATCTTTAAACCCGGCGGCGTAGGCATTGTTTCCAGAAGTGGAACACTTACATACGAGGTAGCCGCAAGCCTAACCAGAAACGACTTGGGGCAGTCTACATGCCTAGGTCTGGGAGGAGACCCGATAACAGGCTTAAACTTCGTAGATGCGCTGAAAATGTTTGAAAAAGACCCTCAAACAAAGGCTGTAGTTTTGATAGGGGAAATAGGCGGCAACCTTGAAGAGTTGACAGCAGAATACATTGTGAAGGAAGAGTATCCCAAACCAGTTGTAGCCTTTATAGCTGGACGTTCCGCTCCACCCGGGAAACGTATGGGGCACGCCGGTGCAATAGTTATGGGCAAGGCGGGAACTGCTGAAAGCAAAATTGAAGCCCTCAGGAAAGCCAATGTAAAAGTAGCCGAGAAACCAAGCGATGTTGCAAAACTATTGTTGAACCGTGTTAGTGCTTAAAACCTATTTTGTCGAGTTACCATGTACAACTGCAAAATCATGAAGTGAGGGTACGAGTCATAACTCGTGAAAGAGTTTGAATTCTTCAGAAGTTTCTTTTGACAATCGTTTTCACAGTCTCGTAAACACATATCCCTGTTATTATACACATTATTACTACCGAGAAAGCATAATCTCTTGATATTATGCGGGGTCTGAAAATTAGCAGTTGAACAACGAGAGCTGCTATCATGAACAGAGAGTAGAAAAAGTATGTTGGAATTAGCAGTTTTCTAACTTTGATGCGATTTCGAAGGAAGATCTGATTCGCCACGTACCCCTCTTTGCACTTCTTGACTATACCTGTTCTTTCAAGTTTGTTTATATGGTACAACACTAATGAGGGTGTACTCAACTTCAGTGATCTCTGAACGTCGCGGATTCCTGTTGGTCCATTCTTTAATATGTACTTATACACTTTCCACGTTGTGCCCTTTAACAAGGCTTCCATGTCATCTGCATTCATTTTTCTCATGAAGCCATCTATTTTTGTTCTATATTTGTATGCCGATGTTCTAAGTTCTTGAACTCTTATTCAAAAACGTAGAATTAAGTACAAGTTTAACGTTTAGAAATTTTTGATGAAAAATGAGCGGATACAAAAGAGATTTAGCGAAAGTGGCGATGGTGCTTTTGCTTGTCGCTTTGATTGGCGGCGTGACCTATTATCTGTTTCCACAAACTCTTTTTGAGCCTCAGCCTCGACTAGCTTTCTCCTTCTTGTTTGGTCAGGGAAACATAGCGTCAACTGACTCCATGGGGAAGAGTGAAACCGTTTACTTGGAAGTGTTGGAAATCGGGTTCGATTTTGCGAATGGTTCAACAACTTTTTTACCTGAGGGTAATCTGCTCGCGCAAGATTTGAGCGACATATACCCAGATAAATACAGTGGAGAGGTTGTCGCTTCGTCGCTTCAGAGGATTAGAGTGAAAGTAACGCCTTGTTACGCTGTAGCTTCTGATGTTGATTACACTTTGGATGCGATGAGGAACAGCACCATTCATGCATCTCTTAAGGGTGAAGAAGTTGTTGACTTGGGTGTTTTTGAGCGCGCGAACTACATAGAGAAGTATGTCGGTTACTCTAGTAACAGGTCTGCGATTGTTCACTGTTATTCTGTCGATTTGTCGTCTTCTGGATATTGGTCAAGAGAGAGTATCACGCCAGAATTGGGCATAGACGTTGCTGAATTGTCCGTTGTCCTAGCTGGGTCTGGAACCACTTTGATCACTTTCGATGCCATGCACAGCGTGCATTTGAAGTATAATATAAAATCAACAGGCGGTACAGAACAAGGAGAAACGGATTTGTCGTGGGAAGGAAGAATGGGAACATTCGAGATCGTGTATGCCCAAGGCAGGATCACACGGATAAGATATGAATTTACAACGGTCAAGTTACTTTTGCTAATAGCGTAAAGCCAAGCATATATGTAGAAGACAATATTTTCTCTTTTTCAAGACATATGGGTAATGTGTCCAGGAAGGTTGAAACCGAGGATTCATTAGACCTTGGTTAAAGAGACTCGACGGGTTTTGGGTTTGAGATAAGACTTTGAGAGCGGATGAGTTTAGACCGAAATAGCCTCATGAGACAATTGAGTTAGCGGGCCTTCTTAAGAGGAGAAACATGAGAAGAACGCGTGATTTAGGCTGTGGAGCTGGAAGACTTCGTTTATCTGGCGAAACTTGGATTTGAAGTTCCCGGAACAGAAATCTCAGAAACAGGTTTAATGGAAACAAAAAGCGCCTCAAAAAAAGAAGGATCGATAGCTGAACCGATAAGAAGTTTCAGCAGAGAGAACTTCAGCCTTCTAGGCTGACCTGAGGAAGCTTTTCCTCTCAAATAGCCATAACAAAAAGTATATTTGGCAGTAAATCATCTGAGTTCTAACCACAACAGAGGACAAAGCAAATGCCAGTAATGGATCCGATTAAAAAGGCAATCGCCCAGAAGCACAGGCTCTACATGAAGATCTGCCGAAAATGCGGTGCAAGAAACGCTGCAAGCGCCGTTAAGTGTAGAAAATGCCGAAGCAAGAACTTACGCTGGAAGAAAAGAGAGCTCGTAAAGTAGCTTTTCATCACCTTAAACCTTTTAAAGATTCTTTAGCTAAATTGATTTGTCACCGAATACGAAAGCTACATACATTCAAAAGATTCTAGTTATTCAATATCGTAACGTAATTGATGTCCTGGAAGAGAAAGAAGACGAGAGAAGAAAACAACAAAAAACGAGAAGAGAAAGAAAAAGAAGTGAAATCACGCTAATATCGATTCTCTTGGAACCCTCTCTCCTTTTTCTATAAAGAAGACATGAAGTAACCAATTTCCTTTCTTGAATTACAGAATATCTAACAAAGTTTCAATGTTAAAGGAGGTGTTTGCACAACCATTTTTTATTAACGGGACAGCTTGGCCGACTATCCCTGTACCTTTCAATGTTTTTCCACCCAGCTTTGTTTCTTCACCGCATGCGACTCCTACAACACCCTCGTAATGTCTGGTTTGCAAGATTTTTGGAACACAAGAACCTCCAGGCAAGATGTAGATGTCATAACCCTTTTTTTCAGCAAGAGACACAGCCTTATTAACTAGGCAGTCAGGAGAGCAGTGCGCGCAAATATAAGATGGAATACTCGGATTGAAAACAGCTTTACAACGATTATCCATATGCTTCCTGGAACAGTGCGGCAGAAAAAGCGCTCTTTTGCTTGTTTGCACGAATTTTTCTCTTTCTAAGAGGTTTCTAGCTTGTATTTCTATAAGGTCTTCAAGGAGAAGAACAGCGTCAGATAGGTTAAGGCCTGTTGCCTCTTGAATTTTGAATCTCTTTATAATTTCGTGTACGGCTCTGCCAACTTTTTTGTGCATTCCTTTTTGGTAGCCAACTTTAGTGAGCTCGGTAAAGAAGAAACGCGGAATCCGTGAAAGATCAAATGTGAATTTATATGGCATAACCTACATGATAGACAAGTAGACTTTTAAGATTAACTATTGACATTATGGTTGGTTTTGAGGGAGGATTTTTCTCCATATTAATCCCATTTCTCGTAATCTCATTTTTGTATTTCTATGTTATCCCAGTTGAACTCTTTTAGGGCGTTTATCGCGCAGTCTATACAGAGCTCTTCGAATCTTAAGTGTTCACAAGCCACTTGCCAGTGTGTATAGTCTTTTTTGTCTCCTTGTACTTTGAATTTTATTCCTTTAACTTTTACGTAGAACGGTTTCATTTTTTGCATCTTCTTTTCGTCTAAGATATTTTTTGCAAATTTTACATGAGCATGTTTTTCAGTAATGGCATGCGTATCTGCATCGTATTTTCCCTTTCTTGAAGTAGAAGCATATTGTTTTTTCCTTGCTGGGCTTATCCCAAAGATTGGGAGGATTTTCTCTTCTTTTGGTGTTGTATCTGTGAGCGTTTTCACCAGAGCGTAAAGCGGTCCACCGATGAAGAGGGCGACTCCTATTAGGAATGTTGCTTGTAATGTTGATCCGATTTGTTCAACATCTGTTGTTAAGAGTTCGGTGAATGGTTTTCCGCTATAGGCATATGCGGAGTATATGAGTATTAGCCCAAGAAGGAATAATGTTATGCCTTTTCCTAATCCTTTCATTGTTTCACCTCCTCTCATCATAGTTAGAGAATTGGCTTTCGTCAAAATATATTTTTGGTCCGATGTATTCACGATTTATACATTCTTTTTCAAAGCAATGTCGTGTCTGCATGTTTGCAAAAAAGCGTATGCCATCTACTCCCAATGTCACGATAAGCTTTCCTCCACTCCAATATGTTTGGTTGGTTGTCGTTTTACCTAGATTATGTCTAATATTTAATGCTGTTGTTTTTTCATTATGAATAATTTTCCAGAAAAGATTTGCGCTCCGTCAAAAAAATAATGCGATTTTTAGTGGTTTTGCATGTAGTAAACCTTCCGTGTTTCTATTATTGTTCCTTATTGTCCAACTATTAATACCATAAAACCACCAGCGACAATTCCTATAACAAATCCAATAATTGCACCTGTGATCATGGAATCAAAAAACTCGGCTTTTGTATATGTTGTTTCTTTTCTTTCGACTCAAAAAATTTCTCACTTCCTTGTGTCATGTTAAGAATGATCATTGATGCGAATATGCTTGAAGTGACGATTGTTATTTCAATTCTGTGATGTTGTTCAGTTTACTGGATAGGTTTAGAAAGAAAAGAGGAGTAGATGAACGTAGAAAACGGAAAAGCAATGACAGAACTCGAACGGTTTTGGGAGGATGACAAAGAAACATGTGAGGCGCTACTTAATACGATGTTTCTTGACCCTAGACAAATCGAAGTCTCGATGAAGAACGCTAGCTGAAAGACCAAGAAATTTGAGAAGAGAAAAGATTTCTTAAGGGCAGAATCATGGTGTGAAATTGCTGGAGGCTTAGCGGTTTATGAAGGAGATGTGAAAAAGGTTATAAAACATTTCAGCAGATGTGAAAAACTCTCGCCAGTAACAAAATATTCCATCCTGAAAATCCAGAAAAAGCTGTAGCGAAGGCTCAGGAATATTAGAGAAAGTATTTGAAAGCCTAGATTTCAGAAGATTCATGACTGCTGCTTATGTGAATGTGGATCTTAATTGATACTGTGTTACTTCTCTTTTTCTTCGGTGTAGCCCAAGAGATCTCTTAGGGAGTTCACTTCTTCTCGTAACATGCTTACTTCGCCTTCGAGGGCGCTGACCTTTGATTCCGCCATTTTCTTCAATTTTTCAATTTCAATCATCAGGTTTGCACGTTCAGTCTCCAACGTCTTTACTTTTTCGCGTAGGTTCTTCAGAGTCTGCATAAGCTCTCCCTTTATGCTTTTAATTCTCTCAACCATGTTTTTAACACTTACTGTCTCTTCAGTCCCAGTTTCAGCTTCTACCGCAGCTCTAAATCTAGCCTTACAGCTTGGACATTCGAATATTCCCATAACAAGTTTGGGTGCTTCGCCCCTTTTTGCTGATTTTCGGGAAGGGATAGGCCATGTTTTAACCGGAGTAGTTACTTCCGCCCCACATTTTGGACACGTAACCAAATTATAGGCCTCTCTTGTAATTATCACTCTTTAGAGTCTAAAATGTGTTTTGTAATAAACGTTTAACGAATTCAATAAAGGGTAGATTGTTAATTTTAAACTATAGAAAATTAGTGAGGTGAAGGGCTAGGCAAATCGTTGAAATGAAAACTAGGGCTTGAAGAAGAGATTAAGACGTTGGAAGAGGTAAGTAGCTACAAGAATATGAAGTTAAAGCCTTGAAGGATGTGATTCCGCAGGAGTTTCTTCAAAAACTCAATGAAGGCGCATCCACATCATTGAGCAAAGGAGGCGTAAAGGAAGAAGAGTCAAACGAAGGATGTGCATTCCTGCGAGGAAGAAGAATTTCTTTACTATAGCTCACTGCGAAGAATAACTGAAATGTTTCAGAAAAGTGGAGGATGTTAGATGCTTATCTGGAACATCAACCGTTCAACGAGTTCTTTGTAACGATTTCGAATTGTAACCTCAGTTACTTGCGCTATCTCAGCTATTTCCCTTTGCGTCCTCCTTTCGCCTGTTAACACGGAAGCTATATAACTTGCTGCAGCAGCGATGCCTGTGGGTCCGCGGCCGGAAGTAAGCTTCAACTCTTTTGCGGAAACCAAAATTTTGTGGGCGATCTCTTCGACTTTTCCTTGCATTGTCAACTGGTTTGAGAATTTTGTTATGTACTGGCTTGGCTTTAAGGGTGGAACAAAATAGTCTAGTTCTTTAACTAGGAAACGGTAGCTGCGACCGACTTCTTTCTTGTTTACGGTTGAGGCTTGCGCTATTTCTTCTAGTGTTCTGGCTAGTCTGCATTGCCTGCAAGCCAGATAGATCGCTGCGGCGGTTACGCCTTGAATCGATCTTCCGCGTATCAGTCGTTCTTTGACGGCTTTTCGATAGATGACCGAGGCTGTTTCCAGTATGTTTTTCGGAAGGTTCAGGTTGTTAGCGATCTTTGTGATTTCAGATAATGCGAAGGCGAGGTTCCGTTCTGTCGCGTCCGAAACTCTTATGCGGCGCTGCCATTTTCTAAGACGGTAAACCTGAGCCTTCTGCC
>JAOUPS010000011.1 GCA_029879735.1 Candidatus Bathyarchaeota archaeon
GCTCCTCTAGGAGACTTAAGGGCTACCATGACATTTGCGATGACTGGCAGATGGTGAAAAGGTCTGACAACTTGAAATGTTCTAGCGATCCCCTTGTTGACGATTTTGTGCGGAGCAAGCCCGACGATGTTTTCACCTTCGAATTTCACGGTTCCCGAGTCTGGTTCCAAGAATCCACTTATCAAGTTGAACAGCGTTGTCTTTCCGGAACCGTTCGGGCCGATTATGCCCACCATTTCTCCTTCATCAATTTTAAAACTGACATTTTTGACTGCTGTCAGCCCTCCGAAACGTTTGGTCAAGTTCTCAACTTCAAGTAGATGCATGGTCAACACCGAAAGATGGCTTACTTTTTCTTTCTCTCATACCTTTTCCAGATTCTAGGTCCTCTCTCATCTAAGTCTCTAGCTTCCTCAAGATCTTCGAGTTTGTCGGTTGTGAACCTTGCTATGCCTCTTGGCCACTTGATGACAAGGACTAGTACGATGAGAGTGAAAATCAGGAGTTTGGCATACTCGAATTCCCCCGGAAGAGTCACGCCAAAGTATTTGCACAATCTAGGTAGCTGAATTGCTAGAAAGTACTTGTCTAAAATATAGTAGATATAGGCTCCTACCAGTGGACCATAGATTGTTCCTATTCCACCTAAAAATGTCACGATTATCGGTGTAAAAGACCAGGTAAGCAGAAACATCGATGGATTTGAAACCTTTAACAGATGGGCTTGTAGGCACCCGGCAAGAGTTCCAAATAAACCGCTTATTATGAGGGACATCAGCTTATACTTAGTCACGTTGATTCCACATGCTTTGGACGCCAACTCGTCATCGAGAATGGACACGAAAACGATGCCTGTTTTTGAATTTGCAACTTTGTATATTATGACCGCGGCTGCGAAAAACAAGATCAGAGTGAGGTAATATTCTGCTATTCGCTGTTGTCTTATGGGTAGAGACGCGAAAAAGGCAGGAAGTCTGCGAATGCCATATTCGCCTTCGAATATATGACTAAGAGTGGTCCATTTAACTATGCTGTGTAGAATTATGGGGAAAGCCATTGTTACCAATGCTAGGTAAGGTCCTTTCACCCTTAGACAGGGAAAGCCGATAAGCACAGCAACTGAAGACCCTATAAGTAGGGCTATGGGTATGGTTACCCACGTTGGGAGTCCGAAAAATTTGAATAGTAGAGCTGTGGAATAACCGCCGATTCCGAAGAAAAGGGCGTGACCGAGACTTATTTGTCCGGTTCGACCTACCAGAAGATCCCAACTTGCCGCAAAAATTGCGAGTACATTTGCATAGATCATCACGCTCAGATAGTATGGGTTTAGTCCTGCTACCGGAATTACTAGTAGAACTAGAAGAAATAGAAAAGCCATCAGCCTTGGCGGGATGTCGAAGACGTGAGCAGTAAAGCTTGAGTATGCTCTTCTGATGTAACTTTTTACCATCTAATTTTAGTCCTCCATCTCGATGCGCTTTCCGAACAACCCTTTGGGTCTCAACAGTAAGACAAGAACCATAACCGTGAATGGGACAACGGATACGATTTGTCCACCTTCTGGAGCTACGATAATAACAGTTTGTTCAGCGTATCCGATGATAAAGCCTCCGATAAGGCTTCCTTTGATGCTGCCCAAACCACCGAGAATAACAATCGAGAATGAGAGTGCAAGCGGATACATCCATATCCATGCCCCGGCTACTCCAGAAGTTGAACCGGAAATGAATATACCCGCCACCGCGGCTAACATTGAAGATGTGGCCATTGCCAACATGTATAACTTTTCGGTGTTGATTCCCATGAGCATCGCCACCTCACGATCCTGCGACACCGCTCTCATGGCCTTTCCAATTTTTGATTTGCTAATGAATATCCATAAGCTGGCGAAGAGAACTAACGAGATCGCAAAGGCTAAAATCCGAGCATAGGTCACCTTCACGCCCCATATAGGCACTGAGCCTTCAATAAGGGGAGCAACTGGCACATTTGGTGGACCAAATACTAAGAGCATTAGCTGCTGAAAGATTAGAGCCAAGCAAACCGTAACAACCATCACGCCGACTTCGTCACCTAGAACCGGATGTATGGTTAGTCTGTATAAGATACTGCTTACAACACCTACAAAGACGACGGCGAGAATCACCGCTAGGATTGGAGGCAATTCTAGGACTTTAGGCCCGAGAACATAAAACATGTAGGCTCCAAGCATATAAAAGGAACCGTGAGCAAGGTTCACGACCCCGGATACTCCATAAATTAAGGTGAAACCGAGAGCTAGTAAAGCATACACTCCACCTGAAATCGTGCTGTATATTATAATTTCCTCGATCAATATCCTTCACCGCGGTTATGAGAGGACGTATTGCTCTTCCAGCCTAATATGTACGGAGATTTAAACATTTTCTCTTAATAGCTTTACGATAATTATACGAGATCCAAAAAAAGAGGTTTTGGGCCTCTTAATAGAGGCGCTATGGCAATGGAAGAGTAACTGATTTTCCGAAATCTTTTGCTATGGAAGCGATGTCTCTGATGTCGATTTTGCCATCGAAGTTTACGTCAGCTTCCTTTTCCCACCTTGCCTTACCAGGTTCAGTTCCGAACGCTTTCGCAGCTGTAGCGATGTCCTTAATGTCGACTTTTCCGTCATAGTTCAAGTCTGTAATCAGTGAATACATCCATGGGGGAATTGCCCATTTTTTCGAGTAGATCTGATCGGCGGGGGATACGGTCTCCATTCTACTGGCCAGCCACTGCACCACCTGGGCTCTTGCGTAGCCTTCCGTCCAGTAGGGACCAACTTCATTGCAGAAAACATCGTGAATGCTAGTGAATTTGGTTCTAGGCGACGTGATTGTTGCTGAACTCTCATATGCTGGATCTTCAAAATGAGCTAGAAGTGTGTCCTTGTCCTTTGTTCCAGTGGCCTCAAGAGCCTCTACCAAAAGGTTCATTCCATTGTATGCACCATACGCGGTGTAGATTGGCCATGCGCCTCCTGTCTTGGCAAGGAAATTATCCCAGAACACGTCCGTCACACCTGGAATTACGGGTGTTCTTGTCCCAAGAGTGCTAAGCATCCCCTCGTACTCACATGCTCCTCCCGTGGTATCCCAGTGAGTCTGCAGCTGTGCCATTACGTTGATGCCGAGCGGTAGAGCTTGCACGTTCATAGCGCTCCACTGTATGATGAAAGGTACTCCTGTAACTCCTGAAAATATGTGGATTAAGAGGCGAGCCTCCGAGTTAATGACATCTGTCAGCCATGGCGAACAGTCAGTGGTCCCGTCTGGTATTCGACCCGCGTAGGTAACGTTGGCGTAAGGACCCAGTACAGCGGGATAAACTGCAGGATTCGTTAAATAGAAATACATCGTTTCTGTCCATTTAAGATCCTCCATAACCACGGCCACCTTAACTTGAGGGTTAGGACCACCCAAATCATGTCCATATAAAGGCAGTAACTTCGCGGCTAGTAAGAACTGGGCAGCGCCAGCTATGGTCTTGAAAAGCATAGTACTGTTGATAGGGTTCACTCTGAAAAGGTATTTGTATCTCTCGTAATCGACAGCAATAGTTTCAGTAAGAAATTCATCCGTAGATGCGCCATTGATAAAGAAAGGCGTTTCATAGTCCATTGCGACTTCAATCATCGCACCAGTGACCTCGCTTCTGAATCCTCCCATGATGAACTCGCATCCCTCAATTGTGATCAGTCTTTCCATTTCTAGAGCCGCATCAGTAGGATTTGGAGTTGGATATGCTTTCTCGTCTCCAAACGCCAACACGATCTCATAATCACCGTCAGCCAGATGGACCCCGCCCGCAGCGTTAATCTCCTCCGCAGCCATCTCAGATGCCTCTTTCATGCCAGCAGGAGACCAGTGTGGCAATCCCACAGGACCTATAATACCTATTTTTATTTGTCCAACGAACTGTCCTTTCGTCGGAAGAGCAGCAAACATCGCAACGATTATGAGCGCAGTAATCACCATTCCAATAATAGCTTTTTCTTTCATTGCTCCTTTCTCCTTATTTTTCCTCACTAGTAAAAAGCCTGACAATCTTTAAAAGTATTATGTAAAATTGTTCCATAACAAGGTTTTACTTGGATGAACCAGTAAATTTCATTGGGTTAGCCAAAACATTTCTTTTCTATATGATTTTATGTAGGGAGAGAGATAAGCCCGCAGCCAATAACTGCTATTGGAATGCGGGGAACTAAAGAAGGCACAGTGTCTCCGTTAAGGAGCCTATAAAAGTAGGCCCTGCAAAGTCCTCGCACATGCCAGAAGTCACCTTTTAGGTTTATATATGAAAGTGTTTTATTTATTGGGACAAGAGAATTAGAGGGTGAAAAAGTTGCGCAGGATGAGATTGTTCGAAATTTGCTTTTTAGCTTTATTTGTAGTAGTTCTTGTGTTGTCCATACTCTTTGCCGTGGTCTTTCGCTTTCCCCAGATTTCCCTCGCACTGCTGATAATTGACTTTCCAATAGCAGGAATAATTGCAATCTACGGAAGTCTAAGCATTCGAGAGGAAGAAGAGGAAATCTGACAAGTATTCTAGTTTTGCTAAAACCCTACCTACGGTTAAAACAAAGGCATAGTAGTTCAAAGCGGATTATTTAAGGAAAATTGATCGAGAAAGGATTATGAGATCGTGTAGACTCAAAAAAGAAAAATGGAAAGGGGCTTCAACAGGGTGGATTTAGGTTGCTTTGGCTACGGCTGTTCCTATGCGTCCAAACTTCATGGCGTCAGACATGGAACCCTCTATAGTGTATTGTTTGGCGAAGTATGCTCTTGTCTGATCAAGTTCTCGAGTTAGCATCTTGTAGAAAACTTCTTCCGGTCCTTTCAAGGTTACGTCAGGTTTTTCATGTTTTCCCTCATGAAATGTGGCCTCGCCATTCTCGAACTTAAGGTAAAAGTCTCCTTCTCCCTCTATCACGAACTGTATGACTTTGTTCCATCCAGCCATGGCACTCTTTGCTTCGGCAACCTCATTGCCCCTCTTAGCTAGTTCTTTATAACCTTCCATCACTCTTCCCATTTTCAAACACGCCTCTCCACTACATAAGCAGTGAAAAATTTAAGCTTTTTCTAACGCCTGAGAACAAATTGATGATAAAACACATAAATCAAAAAAGGTATCCAAAAAGTTTCCAACTTCATTATGCAATTTGATGACACACCCGAATTCTTATCTGCCTTTTTCTGCTGGTACATGGCAGCAATATCAGTAACGCGGAAAACCACAAAAGTCTTATGTTAATGACTAAATGAAGAAAACGAAAGAGTTAGACTAAAATACTTCACGAACATTAGATCTAGACTTCTAAACGGTACTAACGGAGGAATTTGATGAGAAAAGCGGTAATAGTTGACTATCTAAGGTCTCCCTTCTCCAGATCTAGACCCCAACAACCTGAAAGAGACAAGTTCAACCCATTGAGAATGGACCACGTAGCCGCCATGCTCATAGAAAAAGTCATCGAAAGAACAGGTGTTGCCCCCAGTGAAATCGATGAAGTAATTCCAGCGTGCGCTCTTGGTGTTTGGGAACAGTGGACTTACGGAGGGCGATCAATAACTATGTTGGCTAAACTTCCAGTGGAAGTTCCAGCGGTCTTTGTTGACAGACAGTGTGGATCGTCAATGAGTGCCATACATTTTGGTGCTATGGAAATCATGACTGGGTATTCGGATCTTGTGTTTGCATGTGGAATGGAACACATGACCCATGTTCCGATGGCTGAAAACCAATGGATTAATCCTCCAATGGACCTGATTGAAAAGGAAGAGTATAGGAAAAAGTATGAAATGGATACAGGTTTCGTAATGGGATTCACGGCAGAAAGGTTGTTCAAAGAAGGAGCAGAGAAGTACGGCATTACTAGGGAAGACATGGATAAATGGTCCTTGAGAAGCCATCAGTTGGCATCAAAAGCTCAGGAAGGAGGGTTTTTTGACGGTGAAGTAATGCCAGTAACCGTGACTTATCCGGATGGGAACACAGAAACTATTGACAAGGACTTAAGCGTGCGACCTACAACATCCTTGGAAAGAATTCAGAGTCTACCGCCAGCCTTCACATCCGACGGAGTAATAACCGCTGGAAATTCTTCTCCATTAAACGCTGGAGCTTCCTGCGTGATGCTTGCCTCCGAGGACAAGGCAAAATCACTCGGATTAACCCCGCTCGGAACTATCAAATCTGTGGGGTGGGGAGCGGTTCATCCCGCGGTGATGGGTAAAGGACCAGTTCCTGCAAGCAAGATGGCTCTCAAACATGCTGGACTAAGCGCTAATGACATTGATGTTTGGGAGATAAATGAAGCATTCGCAATTGTCGCTCTCTGGTGCATGAAAGAGCTCGGAATCAACCCCGAGAAGGTTAACGTGAAGGGAGGAGCTATAGCCATTGGACATCCGCTTGGTGCAACGGGCGCAAGACTCGTCGGCACTATACCAAGGATATTAGAAGTTGAAGGCGAAAAATATGGACTAGCAACAGCATGTGTAGGCGGAGGACAAGGAGTAGCAACCATCATTGAAAAAGAAAAATAAGGATTAGACCTTTAAGCCACAAACTTTTCCTTGTTGGAAACCATCTGCTTGATCATCCGGCTTAATCGCAACATTTTTTTCCAAGGTTTGACAAAGGTGTCATATGCTTAGATGGAAACGAATCGCTGAAAACTTCATTTCAATACATGTTGGCAAAGAATACAATGGAGAACCCTATTACTGGACAACCTTTTATTATTATAAAGGGTTGATTGTAGACACAGGGTGTCCTCATGCAGCTGAGGAATCACTAAACTTTGTAGAGAAAAAGAAGCTTGACGCTAACGCTATTCTCTTAACCCATTATCACGAAGACCACAGCGGCGGGGCATATCTCCTCAAAGAAAGATTCGACATTGATGTCTTCGCCCCCAGAAAATCCCTTGAAATCCTTGCAAACCCTCTAGAAGTTCCCGCATACAGACGGACAGTTTGGGGGCAACCCAAGCCTATCAAAGCCAATCCCCTCAAAAAGGAAATGGAACTCGACAGGATAACAGTCACTACGATTGAGACCCCCGGCCACAGCTTTGACCACGTATCCTTTCTAACAGAAAACATCATGTTTATAGGCGACTTGGTTACAAACCCAACGCCAGTCATAATGAAGAAAGAGGAAGACTGTATAGACCTAATTGATTCGCTCAAGAAGATTATGAACCTAGATTTTGAAACCGCATATGGGGGTCATGGATTCTGGGATAAAAACGGCGTAAAGACGACTCTAAACAACTTGGAAAAGCTAAAGGAGAAGGTTGATGTGCTTTGGGACAAGGGTTTGAGTGTCGAGCGAGTGGTTGAAAAGATTTTTTCAAACGTGCCAGAGAAGGTTCTTTTGATGGAAGAAATGAGCGAATCCGAATGGTCAAGAAAAAATCTTGTTGAGTCTCTCCTCGGAATGAGGCACAAGCCTCACCAATAGCGCGTGCGCTTGAGCGAGTAAACTACAAGAAACGGAGAGATATGTTGTTTTAAATGTTAACTGTTGTTCGAAACGTATTAAAACCCAAAGTTTTGCTATAGTGTTAAAGTGATTAGAAATGGATGCGGAATCTGCGAAACTTGATGGACTAAAATGTTTTTTTGAACCTAGAAGTGTTGCGGTTGTCGGTGCCTCACGTAACCCCCTCAAGTTCGGCCATTTTCTCCTGAAAAACTTGATCGATTTGGGGTTCAAGGGCGAAGTTTACCCAGTTAACCCTAACGCGGATGAAGTGTTAGGTTTGCAAGCCTATCCTAGGGTTGATCTTATAGAAGACGATGTTGACTTAGCCATAATAATAGTGCCCGCGTCTTTGGTTCCTCAAGTAATGAAGGATTGTTCAATAAAACATGTTAAGGGTGTAGTTATCTGCTCGTCTGGTTTTCGCGAAGCCGGTGAGACAGGGCGGAGGCTTGAAGAGGATGTTGTGGCGATTGCAAAAAAGGCTGGAATTCGTGTTATTGGGCCAAACACAACAGGCATTCTGAACACCTCAAATAACTTCACAACATCCTTCGCGCCACTTCCCAAGCTTAAAAAAGGCAATGTAGCCTTTATCGCTCAAACTGGTCTGTTCGCGGCAGCTGCTTTTTGGTGGATAGTGTCAAAGCATCCTTTTGGAATAAGCAAGATCGTAGGGCTTGGAAATAAATCTGACGTAGATGACGCAGAAGTGTTGGAGTATCTAGCTAAGGATGAAGACACGAAGGTTATTGCAATATACATGGAGGGAATAAAGAACGGAAGAAGACTCTTTGAGGTGTTCAGGAAAGTTGCTAAGAGCAAGCCTATAATCGTGCTTAAGTCTGGTAGAAGTCCAGCTGGCATGAAAGCATCACTGTCACATACCGGTTCCATTGCCGTAAAAGATGAAATCTTCGATGCTGTATGTAAACAGACTGGAGTCATACGGGTAAGCGGTGACCTCGAGGAGCTCTTAGACATAACCAAGGCTTTCGCACTACGATCACTACCTAAAGGAAACAAAGTTGCAATAATCACCGTTACCGGCGCGGGAGGTGTTATGACCGCCGATGAGTGTGCTAAGCAAGGTTTAAAGCTTGCAACCCTATCCGAAGAAACTCTAAGTCAGATAAGAAGTAATATGCCATCGTGGGCGTCAGTAAGTAATCCAGTCGATATCGAACCATTATTTGAGGCTGTTGGGCCCGAAGAGAGTATAAATATAGCCCTCGACGCAGTTTTGGAAGATAAAGACGTCGACAGTATAATTATCTTGTTTGTTGTCGTGCCAAGGTTTATCCCAATCTTTAATGTGAAAAGAATCGCAAGACGCATAATGGAAAAGCATCACCAACCGAAACCAATTTTGGCCCATCTCATGGGGTTCAAGGACACTGTAGAATCATACACTGTCCAACTGGAAGGAGAAAACATTCCTATCTACTCTTCCATCGAACAATGTGTCAAAGCCTTGGGATCGCTATGGAAGTACAAGCTATATCAGATGAATAACGGTTAATGCTCATTTAATGATGTACACGTGCATTGCATGAAAGAAAACAAAGATTTTAATAGCCAGTGGCGTTGAATCGGAAACTGGGTGTAACTGCTTTGGTGCTTGAGTGTACCTTGTACCAGAAAAGGGGCTCTATAGCATGGATAACACTAAATCGGCCGCATGTACTTAACGCGCTGAATAGAAAGTTATGGCGCGAGATATATGAAAACTTGGATCATGCTGAAAAAGATGAGGAAATACGTGTCATCATAATTACAGGGGCGGGCAGAGCCTTTTGCGCTGGAGATGATATAAAGGAAGTGATTAGCTTAGAATCTCTGGAGGAAGCAAAAGCTTTCTTTTTAGATTTCGCCACGCCAACCATAACGAAGATTGTGCAATTGCCAAAACCAATAATAGCAGCAGTGAATGGACCTGCTTACGGCGGGGGATGCGAAATCGCAATGCTATGCGATCTTGTGGTTGCTTCTGAAAAAGCTACCTTCGCCGTTCCCGAAGCACTCATTGGCGCCATTCCACCTGTAGCCGCAGTGATTGGTGCAGATCTTGTTGGAAAACTTAACATTAATATGATGATGTTAACCGGCGAACCTGTAACAGCCGAGGAAGCCAAACTAATTGGACTCGTGAATAAAGTCGTTCCTGCCGAGGAACTGAGGCTAGCTGCTGAAAACCTCGCAAAAACTACAATGCAAGCCGCACCATCATCAGTCAAGGTAATAAAGAAGTTACTGTACCAACGATTTAAACGTGAAGGACTAAAAGAAGCCGTGGAAGAGCTGATTAACATTGTGCAGTCTGATGAAGGAAAAGAAGGGCATAGAGCCTTTGTAGAAAAAAGACAGCCCGAATGGGCCAAGTCTTAACCCGCAGGGGTTTGAACATCAGAGGAAATTGGGATTTGAGCATTTACGGCATGATGCCGGTGAATTTTCTAGGTTTCGTTTTTCTTTTCTCTAAGAAATCTTTACATCGTTCCCTAAATTCTTCAGATGCCCACACCATAGACGTGATGTCCCTTGCAATCATCATGTTTAACATCGCTAGGTCCGTCCAAAATTTCAAACCCGACTTCATCACTCTAAACGCTTGCGGGCTAGCATTGTCTATTATGTCAGTGGCTAGGTTTCTGGTTTCTTCCTCGACTTTTTCATCTTCAACAACTCTGTTCACAAGTCCTATACGGTAGGCTTCTTCAGCGGAGAGAAGTCTTCCCGTGAAAAGCATCTCTCTTGCTCTTTTTTCGCCAACTATCAGGGGTAGAAGCTGGACACCGACACCCATGGCTGTTGAGCCCACAAGGATCTCTGGCTGGCCCAACTTAGCAGATCTTCCAGCAACCACCAAGTCGCAAACCATCGCGATTTCGTGCCCTCCAGCCACGCAGGCTCCCTTAACAGCAGCTATCACAGGCTTGCCAGTTTCCCTTATTATCTCAATAACTCTCCAATAGGCTTTCATCCACCTGAGACCCTGTTCAAAGTCGCCTTTCATCAATTCTTTCACATCAGCCCCAGCGGAGAACGCTTTACCAACACCTGTAACCAATAATGCTTGCACCACATCGTCTTTGTCAGCTTCAACCAGAGCTTCATGAAATTCATTCAACATCTTCAAGTGTAGAATGTTAAGTCTTTCAGGGTAGTTCAGCTTGATCCATAAAAGTCTCTCATCTTCCACGTCCTTTTCCACAATTATCCTCTCGTATGTCATGGGTTCACCACCTTGAAGTAGTCCCGGCATCCCCCTCTGCTTCCCGGTTTAAATCGTGGGTCTCCGATGTACCCGCTCAGCACAAGTTTTCTCAGTGTCAACGGAGGCTTATATTGTGGTTCCCTTGTCAGGCTGTAAATGTATTCCCCTATGTGAAGCATCGTGTCTAATCCAATCAAGTCCATGAGTTCAAAGGGGCCTTGCGGATGCCTAAAAGCAAGCTTCGTCATCTCATCTATATCATTTATCTCTGCCAATCCTGCCTCAAAGAGTCTAATCGCTTCGTAGAGATAGGCGGTGATAAACCGCGTTGTGTAGAATCCTGGACCATCTTTGGCTTCTATCGGGGTCTTTCCAAGTTTTTTGGACAGTTCAAATGTAAGGTTAAAGGTTTCATCGGATGTCAGTGAACCTCTAACAACCTCTATCAACGGCATCACTGGAGCAGGGTTGAACCAATGCATCCCAACAAATCTGTCCTTACGCTTCACAGTTGTGGCAAGTTCGGTTATCAGTATACCCGAAGTGTTAGAGGCAAACACCGTTTTTTCCGGGCATTTTTCGTCTAAAAGCCGGAAGATCTTTTTCTTCAACTCCGGATTCTCTGGGACGGCTTCGATGACAACATCGACTTTCTTAGAGAACTCATCATAATCGGTTGTTGTCTTAATCCTCTTCATAATTTCGTTAACTTGATTCATGTTTAGTTTCCCCCTCTCAACGAGCTTCATAAGTCCAAAAGGGCCGTCTCTAATCAATCCCAGTGCTTTTTCAAGGATGTCTCTGTCCACATCTATGAGATAGACTGCGAAGCCTGTCTTGATGCACGTTTGAGCAATTCCATGACCCATAGTCCCCGCTCCAACAACTCCAATTACTTCAACATTTTCAATCTTCAAGACATATCACCTGTACGTGGAGTGAAATGTATGCTATGTTAGGGAGTGATATAAGAAATTTTACGTTGGAAATGTAATCCCGAATATGGAAACAAGATAAGCGTAAAGTCCTTATGAAAGCATGAAATAGTAAAGGTTTTGTTGTTTACAAACAATCTAATAAATAACTATTAGCTCTTTTGGGGTTCGATTGAAATGGAGAATTTAGAGTTGGTGATTATAGGAGCAGGTCCCGCAGGTTTAGCGGCTGGGATTTATGGAGCAAGAAGTGAACTAAAAACGCTAATTTTGGAGGAAAAGATGGCTGGGGGCACAACAGCAGACGCTCCGTTAATCGAGAATTACCCGGGTTTCCAAAGCATAAGCGGACAGGAACTTGCACAGAAAATGGCGACTCATTGCAGAAGTGTCGGCGTAGAAATTCACGAACTGGAAAGAGTTGTGAGTTCAGACCTTAAAGGTGAGAGGAAAAGGGTGAAAACAGACAAGGCAACATATGAAGCCCAAGCAGTCATTATTGCTACTGGGACACATTACCTGGAACTTGGCATTCCAGGCGAAAAAGAGTTCCGTGGAAGGGGTGCAAGCTACTGCGGAGTATGCGATGGGCCTCTATTCAAGAACAAGCGTGTCCTCGTGGTTGGCGGCGGCAACTCAGCAGTAACAACAGCCCTTTACATTGCTGAACTGGCGTCTGAGGTCAAGCTGGCTCATCGAAGGAAGACGCTGAGAGCTGAAGAAACCCTTGTAGATGCGTTGAAGAGCAAAAGTAACGTGGAAATCTTGTGGAATACAGAAGTGAAGGAAATTGAGGGTACAAACGTTGTCGGCAAGGCATTATTGTTTGATAATGAAACCGGAGAAACGAAGGAGTTAGGGGTTGACGGCATCTTCATTCAGGTTGGAGAAGCACCCAACAGCCAGCTGGCAAAAAAAGCCGGAGTGAACGTTAACGGGGAAGGCTACATAATAGTTGAAGTGAGACAACGAACGAACATTGCCGGAGTCTACGCTGCTGGCGACGTTACAAATCACCCTGTTAAGCAGGTTGGAACGGCTGTTGGACAGGGCATAACAGCAGCCCTTGAAGCATATGGCTACATCAGACAACCATACTACTACAGAGGATAACTTCATGGTTTGCGTTATCCTTTTTTTATACGTCAAAGATGCGCTAAGCTTAGCGTAATCTATATACATTGAAATGTTCTTCTAAAGCGTGTGTACAGACATGCGAGGAATTAACCTTGAGTAACAATGCTGTAATTGTGGTTGGCGGAGGCATAGCCGGAATGCAAGCGTCCTTGGACCTTGCCGACCGAGGGCTCACAGTCTATCTCGTGGAGAAATCCCAAAGCATCGGAGGACGAATGGCTCAGCTTGACAAGACCTTTCCAACAATGGATTGTTCGATATGCATACTTGCCCCAAAAATGATCGAGTGCTTCCGCCACCCAAACATCAAACTGTTCACATGCTCAGAAGTAAAAGAAGTTACTGGTTCAGCTGGAAGCTTCCAAGTAAAGGTTTTGAAAAACCCCAGATTTATTGATGCAGACAAATGTACTGGCTGCGGTACATGCACAGAAAAGTGTCCCGTTAAAGTGCCAAACGAATTCGACATGGGCATGGGAACGCGAAAAGCCATCTATATGCCTTTCCCGCAAGCAGTACCCCGCATAGCCACAATAGACAAAGACCGCTGCTTATACTTTCGAAAAGGAATATGCAGAGTGTGCGAAAAATTCTGCCCAGCGAACGCAATCAACTTCGACCAAAAGCCTGAAGAAACAACACTCGATGTTTCAAGCATTATACTGGCCACAGGACTAGACCTCTATGATCCTGCGTCCATAAGCGAGTACGGGTATAAACGCTACAAGAATGTTCTTTTGTCACTGGAATTTGAAAGGCTCATCAACGCTTCCGGACCGACTCGTGGAGAAATTTTGAGGCCCTCGGATAGAAAGCACCCTCACAGAATAGTTTTCATACAATGTGTTGGCTCAAGAACCTCGCAGAAGGGATTCCCTTACTGCTCCAGCGTCTGTTGTATGTACGCCACAAAAGAAGCAATTCTCGTAAGAGAACACAACCCAGAATGTGAAGTTTACATCCTCTATATGGATCTAAGAGTGTTCGGGAAACGATTCCAAGAATTCGTCAGCAGAGCCAAAGACGAGTGGGCTGTTAAATACGTTAATGGGCGACCATCTGCGATTATGGAAGATCCGGAAACAAGGGATCTCTTGATTCGATACCAAAACGTTATGGATGGAAAGATAGAAGAGTTACGTGCAGGTTTAGTTGTCCTCTGTCCGGCTTTAATTCCAAGAAAAGACAATAAGGTTCTAGCCAAAATTTTGGACTTGGAATTAAATGAACATGATTTCTTCAAAACGAATGACCCCTTGCTTACGTCAGTTAAAACAAACATACCCGGAATCTTCGTTTGTGGCTTTTGTCAAGCACCTAGGGACATTTCTGAGTCAGTTACGCAAGCCAGTGCAGCGGCAGCCGAAGCCGCGGAGGTAGCTGTATCTGCTATTGCCGGGAGATAGCCAGATGGAAAAGAACAAAGAACTAAGAATTGGGATTTTCGTCTGTCATTGTGGTTTCAACATCGGTGGAGTGGTTGATGTCCCAGAGGTTGTGGAGTATGCCAAAACTTTGCCTAATGTTGTTTGCGCCGAAGAAAACCTTTACGCATGCTCATCCGCTGGATTAAACCTCATCAAAGAATGCATAAACAAGCATAGTCTAAACCGCGTTATTGTTGCATCTTGCACGCCTGGAACCCATGAACCCCTTTTCAGAAACACATGTGAAGAAGCTGGCTTAAACAAATACCTTTTCGAAATGGTCAACATACGAGAGCACTCTTCATGGGTTCACATGCAACATCCAAAAGAAGCAACAGAGAAAGCCAAGGACCTTATCAGAATGGCTGTCGCAAAAGCAAGCTATCTTAAACCACAGATAGAGTCAGAACTTGAGATAAACCCCTCAGCTTTGGTGATCGGAGGGGGAATAGCTGGAATGAGTGTAGCCATGTCCCTTGCAAGACAAGGCTTCAATGTTCACTTGGTTGAAAAAGAAGCAGAACTTGGCGGAATGATAAGACGCTTATATAAGCTCCAACCCACTGAGCGTGACGCCTCAGAAGTTCTTCGAGAAGCCGTTACAGCCGTAAAGGCTAACAAGAACATACACGTACACATGTCAACCCTAGTTAAAGAAGTGGAAGGCTTCATTGGAAACTTTGACGTAAAGCTTCAAGAGAAGGATTCAAACGAACTTGAGCAAATCAACGTGGGAACAATGATCGTGGCTACTGGAGCTGAGGCGTTCAAGCCTGTGGGAATGTATGGATATGGGGAAGATGAGAACGTTGTGACACAGTTAGAACTTGAACGGCTTCTCAAAAAGGGTGAACTAAGCGAACCCAAAAGAGTTGTTATGATCCAATGTGTCGGAGCCAGAGAAAAAACTGGCAGAACATATTGTTCTAGAATATGTTGCATGGTAGCCCTCAACAATGCACTACTTCTCAAAAAATTGTATCCGAATGTTGAGGTTAGCATTCTTTTCCGCGACCTGCAAACTTACGGAGAGTATGAAGATTTTTACCGTGAGGCAAGGGCGAACTTCATCAACTTCATCCGTTATGATCAGGATAGACCTCCAAAAGTCGCCTTAAAACCTGATGGGAAATTAATCGTTACAGTTTATGACTCGTATTTAAGCGCTGAAATCGAGATGGACAGCGACTTGGTTGTTCTGTCAACGCCTCTAGTTCAGCATGAGGATGGAAGAAAGCTTTCTCCTGTACTTAAGGTGCCCTTGGGTACCGATGGCTTCTTCTTCGAGGCGCATCCGAAATTGAGACCCGTTGACTTTACATCAGAGGGGATATACGTTTGCGGCACAGCCCACGGCCCGAAAGACGTGCCTGAGAGCATCGCCCAGGCTTACGCTGCCGCGTCAAGAGCAGCCATTCCCATGGCTCTGAGGAGGGTAAAGGCTGGAGCCATCAAGGCGACCGTTGACAAGGATGTGTGTGTCAACTGTGACGCCTGTGTGGTTTCGTGTATCTTTAACGCCATCGACGCTGAACCCTTTGGATTGCCCAGCATCATTGAAGCCAACTGCAAGGGCTGTGGAGTCTGTGCGGCGGAGTGTCCTATGGCTGCCATGCAACTCGCACACTTCACTGATCAACAGATCGTCGCAGCCATTGAAGCCCTCTTCAAACCGAAGAAGCTTGTGACTTCAAGCGGAAGTTTCGAGCCCATAGTTTTGTGTTTTGCGTGTCAATGGTGTTCCTATGGCGCTGCTGACCTCGCAGGAGTTTCGAGGATTCAGTATCCGCCAAACGTTCGAATCCTGAGAGTTCCTTGTAGCGGCAGGGTTGACGTGCTTCATGTTCTGAAGGCTTTTCAGAACGGTGCCGACGGAGTCATCGTAACTGGCTGCCACATTGGCGATTGTCACTACATAGACGGAAACTTGAAGGCCAAAGACAGAATCGACGCATTGAAGAAGTCTCTAAAGGCTCTGGATATAGACCCAGAACGCCTAGAGATAGGCTTTGCCTCGTCTTCTGAGGGACACAGATTTGCAGAGATGATGACGAACTTTGTGGAAAAGATACGGAGACTTGGACCGAATCCTTTAACAGTTAAGGGAGGGGTCGGCTAACATGTACGCAATAGTGAGAAAACGGGAACTAGCACCGCACACCAACCTGTTCGAGTTCTCAGCCAAGGAAATAACCGTAAAAACCAAGCCGGGACAATTCGTAATTCTGAGAATAGATGAGGATGGAGAAAGGGTTCCATTAACCATTGCTGGCGCAAACGTTGAGAAGGGAACGATAACGGTGGTCTGCCACGAAGTTGGCAAGTCTACGAAGCAGCTTGGAAGACTCAAAGAAGGAGACTTCGTCCAAGACCTGTTGGGTCCGCTGGGGAAACCCGCTGAGATCAGAAAGTTTGGCACCGTTCTGTGCGTCGGCGGTGGAGTGATGGTTGCCCCCTTACATTTTCAGGCAGAAGCTTTTCATGAAGCAGGCAACACGGTCATCGGGGTTATTGGCGCTAGAACCGAAAGTCACCTTATTTATGAAGATGAGATGCGGAAAGTGTGCAATGAGCTTCATGTGGCTACGGATGACGGATCGAGGGGCTACAAGCGAATGGATTTCCTTAAAGGCTTGCTTAAAGCGAAGAAGGTTGACCGGGCCATTGTTATGGGTCCGGTTGTGACGATGAAGACGGTTTCAGAGTTCACCCGTCCTTATGGTATACCTACGGTTGTGAACTTGATTCCGATAATGGTTGATGGGATGGGGATGTGTGGGGCGTGTAGGGTGACTGTGGGTGATAGAATGATGTTCGCTTGTGTTGACGGTCCGGACTTTGATGGGCATCAGGTGGATTTTGAAGAGTTGATGGCTCGGTTGAAGATGTTTACGCCTCAGGAGAAGCTTGCCTTTGTTTTTCAAGAGGAGGGAGGGAGAAGCCAATGAGCAAGCCGAAGCCCAAGATCAAGAAAGAAGCCGTTCCCATGCCTAAACAAGACCCAAAAGAACGTGGTCATAACTTTAACGAGGTGGCAAGAGGCTACACGGAAGAGCAAGCCGTGGCTGAAGCTGAACGGTGCTTGCAATGCGTGAAGGCTGCGTGCGTGAATGGTTGTCCTGTGGAAGTGGACATCCCAGCGTTCATACAACTGGTCAGAGAACACAAGTTTGATGAAGCCATAAGGAAGGTTAAGGAGAAGAATAGTCTCCCAGCCATATGCGGCAGGGTCTGTCCACAAGAAGAGCAGTGCCAAGCGAACTGCACTATGGGAAAGGTTGGTGACCCAGTTTCTATCGGAAGACTGGAGAGGTTTTTGGCTGACTGGGAGAGAGAACGAGGCTACGAGATTCCGCAGAAGACTGCTTCCACGGGCAAGAGGGTGGCAATCGTCGGTGCTGGTCCAGCGGGGTTGACGGCGGCGGCGGAGCTAATCAAGTTTGGACATGAGGTGGTGGTGTTCGAGGCTCTGCATAAACCTGGGGGCGTGCTCATCTACGGGATTCCAGAGTTTCGGTTGCCGAAGAAGATCGTTGAAGCGGAAGCCGAGTACATAGAAAAGCTAGGCACTACTATTAAAATGGACGCGATGATTGGGAGACTCCGCACTATAGAAGAGTTGCTTGAGAAGTTTGACGCGGTCTTCATAGGCACGGGTGCGGGACTACCGCTTTTCATGCGGATACCGGGCGAGAACCTCTGTGGAATCTACTCAGCTAACGAGTTTCTGATAAGGGTCAACCTCATGAAAGCTTATGCTTTTCCCAAGTCTGACACGCCCATCTACGTTGGGAAGAAGGTGGCTGTCATAGGAGGTGGCAACGTAGCCATGGACAGCGCCAGATGCGCCTTAAGACTGGGAGCAGAGGAAGTGAAGATCATCTATCGGAGATCTAAGCAGGAGATGCCTGCCAGAGCCGAAGAGATCGAAAACGCCGAGGAGGAGGGCATAGTCTTCGAGTTTCTAACAAATCCTAGAAGATTCGTAGGCAACGAGAGGGGCTGGGTCAAAGCCATGGAATGCATACGGATGCGTCTGGGCGAACCGGACGCAAGCGGAAGGAGAAGGCCTATACCTATTGAAGGCTCAGAGTTCACCATAGACGTTGATACAGTCATAATTGCCATCGGAAGGACACCGAACCCGATAATACAACAGACAACTGAAGGCTTACAAGTAACAAAATGGGGAACAATAGTAACCGATGAAAACGCCGAAACAAGCATTGAAGGCGTCTACGCAGGAGGAGACATAGTAACAGGAGAAGCCACAGTCATAAGCGCCATGGGAGCAGGCAAAAAAGGAGCGAGGGCCATACACAAATACTTGATGAAAAGCGAATAGGCGAACAAGACAACACCACAGAATTGACTTACGATTTCATATAAACATGCACTAGAATAAATAATGGAACCTTGTTTTGACAGTTGAACTGTGCAATTCTAAGATTTTTCTTCGTAAGAGCGGAGGATGGTGCTCTCGGCTATTTCTGCCGCCCAATCAGCAATTCTTTTTATGCTATCGCGTATAGAACAAACTGCACAAACTGCCACGGCGCTCATCTGAGGAGTCAAGAAAGACTGAGAGGCGATCTCTCGATCTAATTTTTCAATCTCTTCCTCCCGCTCTATTATTTCGTTACAACTAGTAACATCCTTTGAAAAAAAAGAATTGACTGCCTTATCATATGAGTCCACAGCGTCATTACCAAATGCAAACATGAGTTTCAGCAGAGAATCTGGTATCTTCTGTTGGCTTCCGTTTAACATTATTATGTGTTTCGCAATGTTAGCTGCGTGATCCGCTACGTGCTCAATTCTATATACAAGAGTTTGATGGTCTAGGCAGTCGATGGGATCGAGGTTGATTTGCTTTGCTAAGACTGGGTCAATGGCAGCGCTACGGAGCAATCGAAGAAGAAAGAAGCAAAAGTGATCGACATCATCGTCAAGGGAGTAAACAGCCCTCGCTAGAGCCGCGTTCTGATCCTTTAGCGAATCACAAACATCTCGACACATGGAAACGGTTATCAAGTGCATCCTATGAACACCTGATACAATTGAAGCTTTTGACTCGTCTATCAAGGTTGTTATTTGCATGTTTTTAGCATCAGCTTCCATGATCCTCAAGTAAAGAACACCTGCTATACGACGAATCGCCTTTTGCTGTGCGGCAGAAAATATTTTTCTCGAGGCAAGTCTAACGCTGGAATAACCATTGAGATAACAGGCAATTATACTCCGAGCAATCGAAGCCTCAGTTTCGTTTGGATCGATATAGAGCGTTATTTTTCTTTCCTCCTTTTTCCTTTCGGCCCCTGCAAAGACTGTCAGAGAACGATCCCGTTGAACTTCTAAGGAGACGACATCACCTCGTTTTACGTTGTTCAACTTCACCCAATGCTTCGGTAGAGAAATCACAAGGGATGACCTACCTAATGACATAACCTTACGTTGTTCCATGATCTCTCCTCTTAATATATATCCAAATTTCAGTTATATTAATACATATTTCGTAAAATACACATTCGCATAGATCTTCAAGAACTTTGTATTCACGTGGATGACCTTGTTTGGTTTGTCCTTTTCGGTAATTCTGTTCTTTATCGTTGGTCACGCATACCGGGTGACATATGTATATATTAGATATACAAACATATATTACATTACGGAGAAATATATATCTGGCTTTTCTCTCTAACATGTGTTGAGGCTAGAGCAAGATGACACACAGAAGAAAGTTCGAAAGAGAACGCCCACTTTCTGAAAAAGTGCACGTAATGGAAAAGCAAGAAAAAAGTTTCGAAAGCGCAGGGTTCTATGGAACACTATTTAACAACCTAATTAATCATGAGGAAATTGAAACAAAAGACCTGAAAAAAGGCGACATTTGCTTATATTTTGATGTTTGGCGCGAACCTTACAGGATTGGCGATGATAAGGTGTCTGAGACTTTTATGGAAGTAATTATTGGAAAGGTGGAAAATTCGGCGCCATTAACCTTTTCAGAGGCTATATGTCTAAACACCTATCAAGACAGCGTAAGCTATTCTGGAGGAATTTTTACGTGGTCTAGAGGATCAATGTTTTCTCCTCATCAACTTATACCAGTTGACCATGAAGTATTTCAAAAATTGAAGGAAGCATTGAATACAAAAAATTGGACAGAAAATGTTTCATATAATAAAAGACACGTCGCTGCTTTCGTTCGTAATTTGGAGAGCTACTTCACGGGAAAACTCCTTGTCATGAAGGCTGGAGAGGAAAAACCATCTATCTCTTTAAAGGGTGAAGGGGATTTCGAAAGGGCGAGGTTTTACGAACCATTAGTCAACATCCTGATGAGCCAAGATAAGCCTGAAACAATGGTCCTGAAAAAAGGCGACGTTTCCTTATATTTTGATGTTTGGCGCGAACCTTACAGGATTGGCGATAGGAAAGTTTCTGAGACTTTTATGGAAGTAATTATTGGAAAGGTGGAAAATTCGGCGCCATTAACCTTTTCAGAGGCTATATCTCTAGACACTTATCAGGACAGATTAACTTATTCTAAGGGAAGATTAACATGGTCTAGAGGATCAGTGGTTTCTCCTCACGAGCTCATACCAGTCGACCATGAACTATTTCAGAGATTGAAGATAACGCTGAAAACCAAAAAGTGGACAGAAGATGTTTCACACAACAAAAAACACATCACCACCTTCGTTCGACACTTAGAGAATTTCTTCACGGGAAAATGCCCCGGCAAAAACTATAGAGTAGTTCAGAAAGACTTGTTAGTAAAAGGATCCAACGGACTAAATGCCATTATAAGTCTGGAGGTGAAAGCCCCAGAAATAGCGGCAGAGGCTGCTCCTGGACAATTTGTTGTGATTAGGCTCCATGAAAGGGGAGAACGAATTCCCCTCACCATCGCAGAGATCAAAAAAGATGAAGGTTTGATTAGGATAATCTTTCAAGTTGTTGGAAAAACCACGGAAGAATTGGCAACGGTGAAAAAAGGAGAGTTTGTCTTAGATGTATTAGGACCTCTAGGAAACCCCGTTGAGCTCAAAAAGTACGATAAACCTGTGATTTGTATTGCTGGAGGAGTTGGCGTCGCATCAATCTATGCCAAGACAAAAGCGCTGAAGGAAAAAGGCAACTACGTCGTATCAATAATTGGCGCAAAAAGTAAAGACATTCTAATCTTGGAAGAGGAGATGAGAAAAGTAAGTGACGAACTTTATGTGACCACAGACGACGGCTCTTATAAATTCGTTAGAGACGGATCGGAATGCTTGCATAGGGTAAGAAAAAACGGCTTTAAGGTATACGGTGGTTTTGTAAATAGTGTCTTAGAAGCTTTATTCGGCAATTATAAACTACTAACTAGAGAAAACGAGGGAATAAAGGAGCCCGACAAAAAGTTTCTAAACTATGGGCCTCGCCAAATGGTTGGCAGACACTCTCTTAACAACATTGCGGAAATCATTGCTGTTGGTCCCATACCAATGATGCGGGCAATCGTAAATGTAGTCGCTGGGAATGGCAAGTATAATCCTGAAACAGATTACAGAAAAGATCTAGTCAAGACCCTTGTGAGTTTAAACCCTATCATGGTTGACGGAACAGGTCTGTGTGGTTGCTGCAGGGTAAGAATATACAATCCAGAAAAGAAGAAGTATGAGACCAGGTTTGCCTGCGTTGACGGCCCTGTATTCAATGGACTTCTAGTTGATTTTGACTCGCTCTTAAGAAGAACCACTCAATATAAACCAAAAGAGGAGAAATCTGCAAAATATCTGGAAACCATCGGGTGGTAGAACATTATGGAATCCAAAAGAGTTGTGATACCGAGACAAGATCCGCATTCCAGGATTAAAAATTTTGATGAAGTCGCGCTGGGTTATACCGCAGAACAAGCTATGAAAGAAGCATCAAGATGCTATGGGTGTAAGAAACCAAGATGTATAGAAGGATGCCCTGTTAACGTAGATATCCCTGAATTCATAGAATGTGTCAAGAACGGAAATTTTGAAGATGCCTATAACGTATTAACGAAATCCCTCCTCTTCCCTCGCATCACTGGGAGAGTTTGTCCTCAAGAGACTCAATGCGAAGAATCTTGTGTAGCCGGGATCAAGGAGGGGTGTGATCCTTCAGCCATAGGCAACCTCGAGCGATTCGTCGGGGATTGGGCAGCCGAAAAGGGCATTGTTCCGTCTTATGAAATAAAAGAAAACGGAAAGTCTGTCGCAATTACTGGATCAGGCCCAGCGGGAATAACAGCTGCTACAGACCTTAGAAAAAAAGGCTATCATGTTACAATCTATGAGGCATTACATGTCGCCGGAGGAGTGCTTGTATACGGTATTCCCGAGTTTAGATTGCCCAAGACGATAGTTCGCAGTGAGATACACAAGCTAGAGAGGATGGGTGTTAAGATTAAGTATAACACCTTAATCGGAGCTACAAAATCTTTCGAGGATATAAAGGAAGAAAATGATGCCATTTTCATCGGGACAGGAGCGGGGCTACCCCGTTTCATGGGGATTCCGGGGGAAGAATTAGTCGGAGTCTATACCGCGAATGAATTTCTGGCCCGTATCAATTTGATGGGAGCAAATAGGTTTCCTCAGTATGATACTCCTATCGATGTTGGGGATGGGGCTGCGGTTGTCGGAGGCGGCAATGTTGCCATGGATTCCGCGAGAGTAGCGCTGAGACTTGGCGCAAAGGTGGACTTGTTTTACAGGAGGACAAGAGGATGTATGCCCGCCAGAAAAGTTGAGGTACATCACGCTTTAGAAGAAGGAATTAGGTTTAGGGAGCTTAGAAATCCAATAAAATTAGTTGGTAATAAGGGAAAACTTCAGAGAGTAAAATATTCTGTGATGAAACTCAGCGAGGAACTCGACCGTTCCAGAAGGAAAATTCCAGTTGAAACGGGAAGAACATATTCCTCTCCTTACAATACTTTTATCATAGCCATTGGTCAAAGCCCCAACCCCCTTCTGCCAAGAAAAGTACATTGCCTCAAGACAAACAAAAAGGGGTATATTATTGTAAATCCTGAAACTTTAAGAGTGGAGTCAGTGGACGACTGTCTCGTATTCGCTGGCGGGGACATAATAGGGAATCAATGCAAGGGAAGGGGAGGCACTGTAATAGATGCGATGGGTCATGGAAGACTAGCCGCAAAAAACATCGATAAACTCTTGAGTGGGGCTAAGTGGAAAAAGAAGAAAATCGTTGCGATTAGTAGATGAAGGCGCACGCGTAGTTTTCGAGGAGCTTCATCTTCTAGATGGAGACATATGACAGACAAAGCAACGGTCATAAGTGACATGGGAGCAGGAAAAAAAGCAGAAAAAGCAATACACCAATAACTTAATGGAAAAGAGTTAAAGCGCACACGCGGTGACGATTAACTACCGTGTGTACACAACTTAATTTTGAACAAAGTATGACTATTTGCTTATGCCCGAGGAAGCGCGCGCGAACGTGTATGAACGATATTTTCTGAAAACTTTGCTTCAGATCCTGCACTTTCAACCATAATCTTCTAAGATTCGGATTCTTAACTCGATACTCGCCGTTAAGCTGTTTCACAACAAGCTCACTATCTAGATAGCAAACAACTTCTTGACTCTCCGTTTTAGAAGCAACATCAAGAGCTGATATCAAGGCCCTATACTCAGCGTGATTGTTTGTCCCCAATCCCACATATTCAGACCTTCTCTTCAAGATTTCTCCACCATCAGTGAGAATCATAAAGGCTATCGCCGAAGGCTCAGGATTGCCCCGGGAAGCACCATCAGAATACACTTTCAACCTCAACTCATTCTTCCTCTTTTGTAACCAATTTTTTCTTTGCATTTCCGCTTTCTGTAATCACAGGAGTTATAACTTGAATACTGCGGAAGAGATTTAAACATATATACGGCTTATAACAACTGAAAATTATGAATCTTGATTTAGAATTGGTTGCTAGGGTGATCTTGGGTTTTATACTCAGCGGAATAGTAGGTCTGGAAAGAGAAGTAAGTCTTAAGCCAGCTGGTTTAAGAACCCACATACTGGTTGGACTGGGTTCAACTCTTCTCACTGTGCTATCTTTAAATGCTTTCCCAGGTTCCGATCCTGCTCGAGTAGCTGCATCAATTATCGTCGGAATAGGCTTCCTTGGAACTGGCACAATAATCAAAACCAAGGAAAAAATCATAGGACTGACTACAGCAGCAACTCTTTGGATTGTAGCTTCCATTGGCGTGGCAACCGGAGCAGGATTTTACTTACTCGCGGCTGTTGCTACAATTCTTGCATTTTTCGTCCTAAAACTAGACGTATTTGAGAGGACACCACGCTGACTTAGTATCATAGTCCGTATTCGATTATTACTTACTTCTCTGTTATGGCACACGCTGATTTTTGCTTTGATTTCGCTTAAGAATAAGTGAATGATAAAAACTTCGTTTCAGCCGTCGACTTGCGCGCGCTGATGTACACACCTTTATGTTCTATTGGTTAATTAAAGATAAGAAATGGATGAATAAGTAAAAAGAAAGAATTAAATATCTTAGTATTTCTTTTATTAACTCTCTTTAAGCTAGGTTTGAGTGAAGCTTATGTCAAAAATTACGACTGCACATGAGAAAGTGTTGCTCTACGACCCTAAACGATGCACCGGATGCCGCTACTGTGAAATTGCCTGTGCTTTTTATCATTTCAAGCAGTTCGACCTTGAAAAGGCCCATTTGCATATACCGTTTGATGAGAAAAACGGTGACTTTGAAGCCATATACTGTCAGCACTGCGATGAGCCCGTCTGCGTTGCTGCCTGCCCAAGCGAAGCAGCAGTAAAAGACGAAGAAACTGGTTTGGTGGAAATAAACCCCATGAGATGCATAGGCTGCAAAACATGCACTTTCGCTTGTCCACTTTCAGTTCCGTGGTTCAATGCGGACTATCAAGTTTCAATGAAGTGTGACTTTTGCGACGGCGACCCGCAATGTGCCAAGTTCTGTTCTCCACAAGCCATACGGGTTGCGACGCGAAAAGAGGCATGGGAATTTAATAAAAAACACTACGTAGAGGTGTTGACGTAATGGTTTCGGAAAATGAAATAACAACTTATCTGAGGCAGGAACTCGGCGAAGACCTAATCAAAGCGTCAAAAACCCGTGAAAGAAGAGTGTCCGTGAGAATCAAGCCAACCGCCCTCAGAAAAGCCGTAAACGCTCTGCAAAAGCAATACCCGACGCTCCGTTTCATGACCCTTTCAACGGTTGACCACGGCTTAGACTTTGAATTCCTACATCACTTTCACGTGGATGGAGCCGTTGTAACACTGAGAAGTGTAAAGCCTAAAGAAGACAACACCCTAGAATCCATAGTAGACCTTATTCCAGCGGCCAATTTCATAGAAAGAGAGGTTGCTGACCTTTTCGGTGTAAAACTAGTTAATCACCCACAACCGCAGCATCTAATACTGACAAAGGATTGGCCAGATGACAAGCGACCATTAAGAAGACCATTAGAAGGCGAACTTCCACCGCAAGCAAGACCGGTGGCTGAAGCGTTAATATCAACCAGCTGTGTAGCCCCGATATCAGCGTTTATGCAGAAAAAACGTGAAGAAGCAGGCCTACCCAGGACTCCGCCTTTCGCGTTCACGGATGAGAAAACCATGGAAGAATTCCACGGAATCATGAAGGATACAAACTTGGCCAAGAAGGCTGGCTATGACTGGAAGAAAAAAAGGTTGCGGTACAAGTAACGGAGAGTGATTGAAGAATGGTTAAATACGTATCATTCCTGGGATGCCAAATCCCTATGCGAATCCCAAGCATAGAAATAGCCTCGAGAAAAGTTTTTGAAAAAATAGGGCTGGAAACGGTTGACCTTCCGGGTTATTCATGCTGTCCCGAACCGGTAGTTTCCCGGCTGTTGGATAAAACCGCTTGGTTGGTAACGTCAGCGAGAAACCTGGCATTAGCAGAAGAACTTGGATCAGACCTAATGACATTATGCAATGGCTGCTATGAAACCCTAGTTGAAACAAATGAGGTTCTGAAACATGATCCAGAAGAACTGCGAAAAACAAATGAGGTTCTGAAACGCTACGGCAAACAATACACTGGAAAAGTCAAAGTGAAACATGCCGTTGAGGTTCTTTATGAAGAGATAGGCGTTGACAGAATCAAGCAGCAAGTAGTCAAACCTCAGAAAATCCGGGTAGCTCTCCACTATGGATGCCACCTGTACCGCGAACCAGAAGGAGAAGACATTATGCGAAAACCAAACATGATGAAGGAATTAACCCGTCTGACTGGCGCGGAGATTGTTGACTATAGACTTGAACGTTTATGCTGTGGATATCCAAGCATGCAAGCAGACGAAGAGTTTTCACTGAAGCAGAGGCTGCTTTTAAAATTAAGGCACATAAAAGAAGCTGGAGCAGACGCCGTAGTTCTAACGTGTCCAGCTTGCACAATACAGTTCGAAATAGGTCAAGTAATGTTAAAACGATATGGCGTTCAATACAACATTCCATGCATCAACATGATGGAACTACTGGCGTTATCCTTTGGAGTTCCATCAAAAGACCTGCATCTTGAACTTCATAAAAGCCCTGTTTTACGGTTGGCTCAAAAGATGGAGGCGATGTAAGATGCCTAAGATAGTTCAAATTGGACCTTATCGTCCCCAACTAGTGGAACCCGAACGCTTCGAACTCGTTGTTGAAAACAATAAAATAATTGACGTGAACATCGAGTTAGGGTATGTCCATCGTGGCATAGAAAAACTGTTTACCACAAAAACTTACATGCAAAACCTTGCACTGGCCGAACGCATCTGCGGGATCTGCTCAGGCGTACACACACTCTGCTATGCCCAAACAGCGGAAGGCGTGCTGGACGCAACTGTTCCAAACCGAGCCAGATACCTAAGATGCATCTATACGGAATTAGAACGACTTCACAGTCATTACCTATGGTTTGGGGTTCTTGCCCATAGCCTGCACGAACATGAGGCCTTCCTAAAAATAATGGGCGAGCGGGAACAAGTGCAAGACTTACTAGAATATTTGACTGGAAACAGGATGAACTACCTGATCAACACAATCGGCGGCGTAAGAAGAGACATAACGCCAGAAAAAGCAGAGAAAATCCGGAAAGTCCTCAACAACATGAAACCGTTACCTAGCTACATACTCTCGCTTTTAGATGACAACGGTGCTTTCACGAAGAAAACTAAAGGCGTAGGAATATTACCAAAAGAAAAAGCGCTCGCAGTTGGTGCAGTAGGTCCAACCCTCCGCGGTTCAGGAATAAAAAGCGACGTACGTAAAGATGACCCGTACGCTGCATACGGAGAACTAGACTTCGAAGTAGTAACAGAAGAAGACGGTGACGTGCGTGCAAAATCACTTGTCAGAGCTAGGGAAAATTTCGAAAGCGTAAAGATAATCGAGCAAGCCTTGGATAATCTTCCAAGCGGAGAGATTGCAGTAAAACTAGGCAAACCGCTAGAGAAGGAAGAGGTTGGAAGGGCAGAAGCCCCAAGAGGAGAACTTGTCTACTACATTAAATCAAACGGCACAAACATTCCAGAAAGAGTGAAAGTGAGAACACCTTCGTTCGCCAACGACTTCGCACTAATTGAAATGCTTCGCGGAGACATGTTGCAAAACGCCAGAGTCATAATTGAAAGCATTGACCCGTGCTTCGCATGCACCGACCGCGTAGCAGTGGTAGACACAAAAACCAGTAAAAAACGGAGGATGATTTTGAAGTAGGAGGAACAAACATGAGTGAAAAAATCTCGATTTACCGTTTCATGTCCGCCGGATGCAACGGATGCGATGTCCAAATCCTAGAATGCCTCGTTCCACGCTACAAACTCGCAGAACTAGGTGTAGAAGTTGTTTTCACACCAGAAGAAGCAAATGTCTTAGCAACAACAGGGGGCATAAACGTCAAAGGAAGAGAAGAATTAAAGAAAGCCTATGAAAAGCTTAAGCCGCCGAAACTTGTTGTAGCAGTTGGCAACTGCGCCATCACAAAAGAAATCTTCGATAAAGGCTATCCAATGGTTGGACCACCAGACCAAATAATTCCTGTCAACTTTTACATTTCCGGATGCCCACCAAGACCACAAGCAATCGTCACAGCAATCGCAAAAGCCTTAGGAGCAACTCTAGAGGAAAAGGAGGATTATTGGGCAACTCCTGAAGGTTTCAGAGGAAAACATGAATTCGACAGCGAAAAGTGCATGGGCTGCAGTGCATGTGCCCAAGTCTGCAGTTCCGACGCAATTGATGTTTTAGAAGACAATGGAAAACGCATTATTAAGGTTGATTATGGACACTGTTCCTTCTGCGCCTTCTGCCAAGATGAATGCCCAACTGAAGCCATAAAACTAACGCAAGAATACCATCTGTTGACGGATAACCGAAGCACGACGAACGTCACAAATGAGGTGGACTTGTTTAAATGTTCATCTTGTGGAACCTACTTTATACCAGTGCCCCAAGTCGATTGGGCGCTTGAAAGAATAGGAAATGAAGTCAGCGAATACAAAGATTTTCACAGCGACCTAAAAACCGCGATTGAAGTATGCTTAAACTGTCGAAGAGAAATCAGAAACATACGAAATGCGAAAAAACTATTGGCACAACTCTCAGCAAAGGTTCGAGCAGTTTAGCGTTTATTAATAAATACTTTTTCTTTCTTGAAGATTTTCTCGATTTTTTCACCTGTAAGCCGTTCTGCCTTCTCTACAGATCTAGCGGTTGCTGAGTGATAATTGTATGCTCCCAAGTTTACAAGACTAGAGAAAAAGATTAAAGAAACAAATGAGGAAGAATAGTCGTTCGTGAAATTTATAGTCCAAAGGAGTTATTTGGATGGAAAAGTCTGTAAGAAGTCTAGCCAAAACGATATCTTGGCGCATAGTAGCAACTTCAACTACAATTCTTCTAGTGTTTCTGTTCACTGGAAACTTAGTCATAAGTGCAAGTGTCGGCTCCTTAGAGCTAATATCGAAAATTGTTATATACTACATTCATGAACGAGTATGGAACTTGTCAAATTTTGGTAGAGAAACACCTTAATGTCTATCGCGCGCGGATTTTGGAACACGGCTTGGAGACTACATATTTAGATCAAAGAAGAACGTGGTAGTGGGCGTCACAATTCTCAACGCCATGGAACATTTTAGAAGACGTTTTGAGGATATGCCCCCTATTTTAATTGCTTAATCTTTTAAGCTATTCTTACACTATTATTAATTTGGATTTTGCCATCTGTGGATACTATCAGGTCTGAGAATCTACCTCTCCAAGGTATCCGCGCGCACTAATTTTAGTATGTTGTTTTTAGAGGATTCCCATGAAAAAAACCTCTAAACAACCTCTAAACTCCTTTTTTTGCAAAAACGCGCGCGCGAACGGTGAAGAATGCGCAACGCAGCAAGAGCAAGGAACATGAACAGGGAGTACGCTGCGCACATCGACTATGGGAGTAGTTGTTCGGCTATCCATCGCTTCAGGGGCTCTCTTGCCGGCATCTTCTTGCTCCACTCGGGATCCTGGTAGAATCCTTCGTGGCGAAAGGTTACCACTTCTTCTAGGCTGGAGGGACGGTGGTCTGTGACGTCCTCCGCATGCAGGTGGAGGGGGTAGTTGTATTTCGAGGGCAGGTCCTGGATTTCGTCGGTCGCCAGAGTCGAGAGAACGACACCTGAGAATATTGCTTGGTGGATGAAGACCTTGTAGCGCTCGTCTTGCTTATAGAGTTCCTGGAGGGGTGGCTTAAGGTAGACCTTGAGGAAGGTGTCTCGCCAGTTCCGGAGCAGGTGCTCCTCTGGGCGGGTGATGTGGCAGCCGGCGTTGAAGTATGGGCGGAGCTTTACGCCGTCCACGTGGGTCGTCATGGGGAAGACGCGGTCTTCGGGAACGTTGCAGTATCGGTAGACTAGGATCCAGAAGGCATCGAGGGGCTCGTCGTAGCGGGAGCCTATGAGGGCGTGGTGAACGGGCATATAGCCCAGGCTCTTGTCATGCCGTAGGATGAAATCCCTCGGCTCTTGTAGGACTACGGTGTTGGCGCTCAGCCATGCGAGGAGGTCGGCCTGGCCCCATGTCTTTGACTCGGCCAAGGCAGCAGCAACCGCCATGCTCGTGAAGGGGAAGTGTGCGACTTCAGGATCGATCTCGAATGGGATCAGGGTTACGTTCAGGGCGAGCAGCTTGTCTCTGACGGCTGAAGAGAGTTGCGTTTCGTTTTCTGGTACGAAGAATAATATGGGGGCTTGAGAAAGGGAACCTGCAAAGGTGCGGATGCTTTCTGCCAGAAGCAGTGCGTTTGTTTCTGACGACTTGCTTGGGAAGATGATTGAAGCAAATAACAGTCTCTCCTGCTTCTCAGACCCTTCGACCGACATGATTGATCCCAGAATCTACGCTCTCTCTCTTTCTTTCCAATCCTCTTCTTCTTTTCATAATCATCTTTTAGCGCGCGCGGAAAACAATCCGACGAAGCAGATGATTTCCACTAAGAAAAAAGATATCTGTATCACAGAGATAGCCCCGATTTTATATAAAACCTTCAGACCTGGTCTCATAGTGTCGGAATACCAGCAATAGACTAGAAGAGCAAAAGTGAAAGTCAATATCGGAAGGTCGGAATAAGCGAGAAGGTGCACCTGTTTCAGGAGTAAAACGAGTACACCAAGACCTGTACTGAATGCGCCCAAATAGAGCACGTCCCAAAATCGACGTGAATAATTCTTAAACATTCGTCGTGTCCTACCCTGATGATACAAACATAATTATCATTTCCAACCAGTATATTTGCATTTCTCGCGTACGCAGAAAACGCACGCATGCAATAGCGCGCGTATGAGAAATATCAGACGAAAGGAGTGAGATCATAGGTAAAGACCGGAAAAGAATGTGCACATTGGAAGTAATTGTTGGAAGTAATCGTTGCAAGTAATTGTTACAATCAATGTTTGCACTCAACGGCGCGCGCGCTTTTTCAGAAACAGTGAATTTTCAATCAGAAACAGTAAAATTTATCTCAACCCAGTGTTTTGAGAGGTTCCCGTTTAGGAACATGAGAACTGCAAATTGAGCTTCTTTTCAGGAACAAGCGTGAACATAGGGGATAGATCAACTTGCAACAGGTTTTCAACGTTGATTAACCTGCATGAACAAATGGTGCACTTGTAAGAACAGAGGAGTGAACAAATTCGCGCGTGCCTTATCGGGCTTTTCGGTAATTGGTAGAACGTAATGCATGCATATGGTAGTGAGTGTGTTTTTTACCTTCCCATTTTACATGTAAAATTTGAACATTATCTTGCACGCAAAAAAGATTAGCACTTTTAAAAAAGAACGTTGAATTCGTAATATTTATATGTCACCGGTGATGTCTTTGCTGATATCGTTGGTGATATAATGGTTGATCAATGGATGAGGCGAACCGCAGGTGTCCCCAGAGGCCTTCTCCGATTCTTAGTCTTGAGATTGCTGACGGAGAAGCCTATGTCAGGTGCAGAGATTGTAGAGGAAATTGAACGGGAAACAGGTGGACGGTGGAAACCAAGTTCAGGATCAATCTATCCACTTCTGGCTTGGCTTCAAGATAAGGGCTACACCAACGAGTCACCCACCGGGGAAAGTGGAATGAAACAGTATGTGCTTACAGATGAAGGAAAAACTTTCTTTGAAGAACAGGTAAAGTTTGGACAAAAGTTCTTGAAAAAGCTGGAATTTCTTGCACCAATGCTCGTTGGAGGATTTCAGTTTGGCATCAACCATGAAAACTTGCGTGGTGTCAGAGGATCTGCGAAAAGAGTTGTGAAGACATTTATAGACCTCCGAGCTGCCATGAAAGACAACTTGACAAAGCAAGATGCAGAAGAAATAGCCGAAATTTTGAATGATTGTTCTAAAAAGCTTGAGAAAATTGCGCAAAGAATCAAAGAGAAATGAACCCGCCCAGATTCTCTAAGCAATTTGAGCCTATGTGACTGTGATATAACAGCAACACAACCTTAAATACATGACCGCAAAACAGAAATTGATCAAATTTGGTGTTTCCTGTGGGATTGAAAGCCAGTTTTATGATAGCCAAAAGATCTTTGATGAGAAGAAAGACAAAGAATCTGAGCGCTATCCTCGCAGTAACCCTTGGAGTATCTTTGTTGGTAGGTATTCAAATCACCACAGATACCTTAGGAAATGCATTTCTCACAAGCCTGCTTCAAAGTGAGGGCGAAGTTGACATTCGCGTATTGAATGTTGCCGCTGGTGGTTATCTAAAGGCGGCTGATCAAGAAAAGATCAAAGCTTTGGTTCCCGAAGCGATTGGAATCATGCCAGAATTATCTACACAGTTGCCGATAATGGTAGGTTCTCAGTTTGATCCCTCTGTTAAGATAGCTGGAATTCCCAGTAATTTCCCAGAGGCATTTGGCTCTTTTTATGATTGGAAATCAGGAGAAAAAATTGACATCAGCACTGTTTTGACCGACAATTCAAGCATTTTGTTGTCAAGTCGTCAAGCAGAAAGTTTGGGATTAGATCAGAGTACAATCTTTCCAGTTTCGTTGGATACGGAGGTTACAAATGTTACTCTAACTGTGTCGGTCAACTCCACTACTGGGTTACCCATCGTAACACCAACCTACGCCATTGAGAGTGTTGAACTCAATATTGTCGGTGTTTTTGATTCGAAACGTCCTGGGATTGGGCCCCAATATAGTGGAGCACTGTTTGCTCTGGAGCATCTCCAGGATTGGGTAAGTTTACAGGATCCAATGCGGGAAAAGAATCGTGTTACCGCTTATCTCTTAGCTCTTAAAACTAATCATTTTGCCTCAGAAATTGACGAAGAGTATCTTCAAGAACAAGTGGATGCGTTAGAAGCAGCTATCCCTGAACAGATAGACCCCTTTACAGGAAATTCCTACAAAGTCTACAGGGTTGAATCCC
>JAOUPS010000144.1 GCA_029879735.1 Candidatus Bathyarchaeota archaeon
AATCGAATTTTAGCGGAGTTTTCTTTTCATTTTGCGTTTTATAATAGCGTATGGCGCAGAGGAAATCCATGACTTGAAAGGGTTTTTTACGTATGCTTTTCAGCATTCTGTTTGTTTCTTCACTGTCCAGATAGTTGAAATTGTTGGCTTCGGCTATCCCGAACTCGAGGATTACCGTGCACTGGGGTATCGATGGATGAGCGATATCTTCTAAAGTGAAAGTTTCATTGTTTACTTTGTGAAACACTCGTATTAACGCTTGTTGCAGTCTCTTTTTTGAAATTGAAGCGGCAAAACGTGCTATTCCATGGACATTTCCTGGAAAACCCTCGTAAACCCCAAGCATGTGCACTTTCGCCCTAAAACCTTTTGACTTTTCTTGTCTTTTCAAGGTTTTCCAGCAATCCGGAAAGCGCTGTGCCCAGCTTCTGCAGTTCTTCCACGTTTTCTTCGTGTTCCATTTTACTTTGAATTTCTTGAATCTTCGCTAAGAGGGTTGCCTCAAGTGTGTTGAGAACTATGGAGCCTGTTACTTTTGTTGGTTCTTCTCCTTCCTTTATCACTATGACTTTCTTTTCGCATTTTGCGCACCAGAGGTCTCCGCTTTTTGACCTGAAGAGTGGGGAGGCACAAGCTGGACAAGCTAGCTCCGTTAGGGTTGCGCCTCTCCGCAGTAGGTCAGCCATCCGTTTAATATGTTGCTCTTTCCTTTGTTCCCGAGACAAGTTTTAAAACCTCAAAACAAATAGGTATAAAAGCCTATATAACTTGATTATCACGAAATTATGAGGGTGGCAACTTATGGTTAGGAAGAAGAAACTGCAGGAATATGAAGAGAGAATAAAACAAGCATTAGTCGTGCTTGGAGAAATTTCTGAAGACAAAACTACGCCTAGAAACATTAGGAGAGCGGCAAAAAATTCGATGGAAACTCTGCAAACAACAGAGTACACATACGCTGTGAGAGCCTCAAACGCCGTATCACTTCTAGATGAAATTTTGCAAGATCCAAACATGCCACCTTACACACGGGTAAAATTATGGAACGTAATGAGTCTTCTAGAAGCCATAAAAGACTAATACACAAATGTAAACGATTGTTTTCTGATTAAGGAGCGCCGAATTGAATGAAAATCTTTCATTATCGGGATGTCGAAGCGAAGGATGCAGGGGAAGGCACTTCGAAAGTGAGAGTGCGGTGGCTTATCACGGAAGAGACGGGAGCTGAAAACTTTGCCATGCGATTTTTCGAGATGGAGCCCGAGGGCTACAGTCCTTTTCACAGTCATCCTTGGGAGCACGAGGTCTTCATCCTAGAAGGTGAAGGCATCGTGGTTGGTGGGGGAGAAGAAAGAAAGTTTAGAGCTGGCGACGTCATCTTTGTTCCACCTGATGAGAAGCATCAGTTCAAGAACACTGGTGAAACGACTGTGAAGTTTCTATGTCTTATACCCTATGCACAGAAATGATGGGTTTCTAAAGCGCACGCTCATTTCAACATTAAACTGCTCGCTAGAAATATATGCTAGTTGTTACATGTAGTTCTGGGTTTCAAGGAGGATGAGCCTCTGAAGTATGATGTAGTAATCGTTGGAGCCGGTCCGGCAGGAATATTCTCAGCTCTTGAACTTGCAGAAAAAACCAACCTCAGCATCCTCATGCTGGATAGAGGACCAGACATAAACCAGCGTAAATGCCCGGCAAGCCGCGGATTTGAATGTGTTCACTGTGAACCGTGTTTGCTTTTATCGGGGTGGGGTGGAGCAGGAGCCTTCAGCGACGGTAAACTTACCTTGTCTACTGAGGTCGGTGGATGGCTTGACCAGTACATTTCAGAAAAAAGCCTTGATAAGCTGATAAACTATGTGGATAGCACTTACCTAAAATATGGGGCAACCGAGCACGTTTATGGAGGAGATGTTGAAAAAGTAGAGGAGATTGAACGCAAAGCCTCATTGGCTGGTTTAAAGCTTATTCGCCAAAAAATCCGGCATATGGGCACCGAGAGATGCGCTCAAACCCTTCGAAAGATGCGTCAAGAATTAAACGGCAAAGTTGAAGTCAAACTGAAAAAAGACGTCAAGGGTCTCATAGTTAAAAATAAGACTGTTGAAGGTGTCGAAACAGTAAACGGTGAAAAGTTCTTCGGGAAGTATGTGATTGTTGCACCTGGAAGAAGCGGAGCTGAATGGCTTCAAGCAGAGGCACAGGCCTTAGGTTTAAAGACACTTAACAACCCGGTTGATGTTGGGATAAGGGTTGAGGTTTTGGCTCCTGTTATGGAAGAGTTAACAAGTGTTCTTTATGAGCCAAAGTTTATTTACTATTCGAGAGTTTTTGACGATCAGGTTCGTACCTTCTGTGTCGCGCCATATGGTGAGGTCATAAGTGAATCCTATAACGGAGTTTTAAGTGTTAATGGTCAAAGCTACGCGGAGAAGAAGACGAAGAATACGAACTTCGCCATTTTGGTGAGAACCTCTTTTACAGAACCGTTCAAAGAACCGATAGCTTATGGAAAATATCTTGCCAGGCTTTCGAACCTTCTCAGTGGAGGCGTAATGATACAGCGTTTAGGCGATTTGGAAGCCGGAAGAAGGTCAACACCTGAAAGGATTGCCAGAAGCGTGGTGACTCCCACATTGAAGAATGCTACACCAGGCGACTTAAGCTTTGTTCTGCCATACCGCTACCTGGCTGATGTAAGAGAGATGCTTCAAGCCCTAGATAAAATCGCTCCGGGCATAAATTCAAGGGACACACTACTATACGGCATTGAAGTGAAATTCTACTCCTCAAGACTCCAGCTGAGCAACTGTCTGGAAACCAAAATCCATAACTTGTTCACAATTGGTGATGGAGCAGGCGTCGCAAGAGGGCTGGTTCAAGCTTCGGCATCAGGCGTTATTGTGGCAAGGGAGATAATGAAGAGAGAAAAGCAGAAGACGTGAACATTGTGTCTATAGTTCAGGAGATAAGGTGTTCCCACTGCGGTGCACCGATACCGTTTGAACCGGGCGAAATAATAGCAACCTGCAAGTACTGCGGCTACACGGT
>JAOUPS010000069.1 GCA_029879735.1 Candidatus Bathyarchaeota archaeon
GCCTTAAAAGAGCATGGTGGCAAAACAGCCTTCGAATACAAGTTGGATGGAGCAAGGGTTCAAATCCACAAGCATGGTAACGAAGTACGGATTTTCAGTAGAAGACTAACAGACGTGACGGGAAGCTTGCCTGAAATCGTTAAGACAGTGCAGGAGAATGTGAAAGCGAAAAAAGCAATTTTTGAGGGTGAAGTCATCGCCGTTGACCGTTTAGGCAATCCTGTTCCTTTCCAGCATCTGATGCGAAGATTCAAAAGGGTTCACAAAATAGAAGACATGATTAAGAAAATCCCTGTGAAACTTTACCTGTTTGACATTTTATATCTCAACGGAGAAAGCCTAATTTCCATGTCATACGTACAGCGTAGACAAATTTTAGCTGAAAACGTTGGGGAAATACCGTTGGCAAAGCAGCTAGTCACCGACAAGGTTGAAGAGTCTGAGCAGTTCTTGAAAGAGGCGATAGACGCTGGACATGAGGGACTGGTGGCAAAGAAACTTGAGGGTAAATATACGCCGGGAATTCGTGGAAAACGTTGGCTCAAGATAAAGCCTGTTCTCGAACCCTTAGATTTAGTTATCATTGCGGCGGAATACGGCTACGGCAGGAGGCACGAGTGGCTTTCAGACTATTACCTGGCTGCGCGGGATGCTGAAACTGGCGAGTTCTTAACGGTTGGCAAAACCTTCAAAGGATTGACTGACGCGGAAATCATTGAGATGACACGGCAGCTTAAAGAACTTGTCATAAAGGAAGAACATAGAAGGGTGGTTGTGATTCCTAGAATAGTTGTTGAGGTAGCGTATAATGAGATTCAGAAAAGCACAAAATACAGGTGCGGTATGGCTCTGCGTTTTGCAAGGATAAACCGCGTAAGAGAAGACAAGACTCCTGAAGAGGCAGACACTATACAAAGGGTCAGAGAAATCTACGAGAAGCAGTTCCTGAAAAAGGGTAGATACAAAGCCAACTAAATAACGTTTAATGACGGTCTGTTTTTCGGTACTAACAGCACTTGGCTTATGTCATCGCCCAAAGTTTACTCGCCGATGATTTCCACCATGATTTTTCTGGTTCGGGGCCCATCAAGTTCAAGAAGAAATATGTTTTGCCACGGACCCCTAGCAAGTCTGCCTTATCTAACAGGAAATATTCTCGTGGGTCCTATGTAAGATGATGCGAGGTGTGCATCGGCATTGTTATCACCCTGTCATGGAGCCATCCCGCCCCTCTCGGGAAGTCTTGTTGAACCTTCTTTACGATGTCCTTTACGAGCCCAGCTTCGTGTTCATTTACAATAACCGCTGCTGTGGAATGTACCGTGTCGACGACACATACCCCATTCGTTATCCCACTTCGTCTCACGATTTCCTCAATGTTAGCAGTTACGTCGACAATTTCCGTTCTGTTTCTAGTTGACACGTGGACATCTTCAAAGAGAATCTTCATTTTGTCCCTCATTCAACAATAACCTCCTAAAATTTATAAATTTCAACTCCTTTTGCAGAGAAAGACGTTTGCTCTTTGAATCTAAATCGTTTGGAGCACTCTTAAGCCGCGTGTCAGCTTACAATCAAGAAGTAGTTGAAAAAGGAGTTTGCGGGATAATCTCCAAGCACATTGATAACGTTTATTACTGTCTAATTAACAAAATTTCATGTAGCGCCGGGGTGGCCGAACGGTTCAGGCGGCGGCCTGCAGAGCCGCTATATGTGGGTTCAATTCCCATCCCCGGCTTCCAGGCATAAACTCCGGTCTATTGGCGACCCCTGGGCCTGAAATTATTTGCAGTTTCTGAACAGCTTTACATTCTATATGTCGCAAAGCGCGCGCTCTAACTTTTACAGCCGCAAATGCAAAACAGTTAATTTCAATAGCAAACTTAAATGGCATGACAACTAATCAGTAAGGGTTATGGTGCCAAACTTGAAAGGAGTTATCCTGCACGGGGGTTATGGTACTAAACTTAGACCATTAACCCATACAGGCCCAAAACAGTTAATCCCGGTTGCAAATAAACCAATATCACAATACGTGCTAGAAGACCTTCGAAGCTCGGGCATAACAGAAATTGCTGTGCTCCTCGGAAACGTCCATCCGGAAAAAGTGAAAGAACACTACGGAAACGGTCAAAGATTCGGTGTAGAAATCCAATACATACGCCAAGATGAACCGAAAGGAATAGCCCACGCGGTAAGCCTATGCAGAGAATACGTGAATAACCAACCCTTCATAGTTTACCTAGGAGACAACCTTCTAAAAGGAGGCATCAAAAACTACGTCCGAGCCTTCCAAAATTCAAATCACGACGCAATGGTACTCCTGTGCGAAGTAAAAAACCCACAGCGATTCGGCGTCGCAAAATTCGACCAAAACGGAAAACTATTACAGCTAATAGAAAAACCCAAACAACCGCCCAGTAACTATGCTTTAACCGGCATATACTTCTTCAGACCAGTAATCTTCGAAATGATAAAACAGCTAAAGCCATCATGGCGCGGAGAACTCGAGATAACAGAGGCAATCCAACTGCTACTAGAAAAGCGCTACAACGTAGGCTACCAAATCGTTCAAGACTGGTGGAAAGACACAGGCACACCAGAAGACATCTTAGAAGCAAACAGACTAGTCCTAGACGCACTGAAACCAGAAATCAAAGGCAAAATCGAAAACGACACATCAATACAAGGCAGAGTGGCTATAGGCAACAACACTTTAATAAAAGAAAAAGCCCTGATCCGAGGTCCGGCGATAATAGGAGAAAACACAAAAATAGAAGCAAACGTCTACGTAGGCCCATACACAAGCATAGGAAACAACTGCACCATAAAAAGAGGCGAAATAGAAAACTCAATAATCATGGACAACTGCACCATAGACGTAAACGACAGGATCACAGACAGCCTAATCGCACCCCACTCAAAAATAATCTCCAACAACAACACACCACACGGAAAAAAATTCATACTAGGCGAAAGAACATACGTCGAACTATAGGGGTGAAAACATGTTAAAAGGAATAATTATCGAACCATTAAAGCGATTCAACGACGAAAGAGGCTCCTTCACGGAACTCATGAGACAAGACTGGAAAGAAATCCTAAAAGAAGACCGCTTCGTCCAAGCTAACTTCTCCATAAGCTATCCCGGCATCATCAGGGCCTGGCACAGACACCTAAGAGGACAAACAGACTGCTTCATAGTCCTAAGAGGCGCCCTGAAAATATGTGTTTATGACGAAGAAAAAAAAGAGCTAGACGAAATGATCTCAGCAGGCCAAGACCCACAGATAGTTAGGGTTCCAGGACGCTACTGGCACGGCTTCAAAGTAATAAGCAACGAAACAGCATGGCTTCTCTACTTCACCACAAAACTATACAACTATGATAACCCTGATGAAGAACGTAGACCATGGAACGACCGAACACTCATACCAGAATCCATCAACGGCAAAAAAGACGACCCAAGAGTTGGCAAATCATGGGACTGGAACTACCCACCTTACAAGTGAAGTACACATGAAAATCCTTGTAACAGGCGGATTAGGCTTTATTGGAAGCAACTTCTGCAGATACATTATTACAAAACATTCAAACTATGAAATAGTAAACATAGACAAAATAGGAATAGGTGCCAACCCAGCAAACCTCCAAGACCTAGAAAACGAAAAGCGATACAAATTCATCAAAGGAGACATCTGCAACTCAAGACTCGTAAACAAAATAGTCAAACGGGTAGACACCGTGGTTAACATAGCAGCCGAAACACACGTAGACAGAAGCATAGCTGATCCTAAACCGTTTATTCAAAATAATGCGATAGGAACATTCACCATTCTAGAAGCCGTCAGAAAACACAACGACAAAGTCAAACTCGTTCAAGTATCCACGGACGAAATCTACGGCGAAATAAAAGAGGGATCGTTCAAAGAAAATGACGCGCCTAAACCATCTAACCCTTATTCTGCTTCAAAGGCAGCAGCAGACATGTTTGTAATAGCCTATCATAGAACATACGGCTTAGACACGTTCATCACAAGATGCACAAACAACTATGGACCATACCAAATCCCTGAAAAACTCGTTCCCAAAACAATTATTAGAGCCTCAAAAAACCTACCAGTCCCAATTTACGGTTCAGGAAAAAACATCCGAGACTGGATATACGTGCAAGACCATTGCGAAGCCATCGATTTCGTCTTAAGAAAAGGAGTATCGAGTGAAATTTACAACATCTCATCAGGAAACGAGCTGCCTAACATCCAAATTGTCAGAAAGATACTTGCGATGCTGAATAAACCTGAAGACTTGATAACTTTTGTAGAAGACCGCCCGGGACATGACATAAGATACAGTTTAGATTCATCAAAAATCAGGTCTAAGCTAGGTTGGAGACCGAAATATTCCTTCGAAAGTGCGTTAGAAGCAACTGTTAATTGGTATGTGAACAACGAGTGGTGGTGGAAACCGTTAGCAACTGAAAAAATCCTTCACCCCACACCATGGAAACTAAGGGATGCTCAGTGAAACTGCTAATCACAGGTGCAAGCGGCTTACTCGGCTCAAAACTATGCGAATTAACCACAAGAAAAAACTATGAAGTTTACTCCGCATACAGTCAACATAAACCTCTCTATGGAGCACCGATCCAATTTGACGTTTCTGCCAAAGACGCAGTCGAAAAAATATTCAAAAAAGTAGACCCTGAAGCCGTAGTGCATGCAGCAGCATTAACCAATGTGGACGAATGCGAATCAGAAAAAGAACTAGCTTGGAAAATTAACGTAGAAGGAACAGAAAACATAGCTGAATCATGCGAAAAACACCGAGCCTTTCTCGTCTACATATCCACAGACTACGTCTTCGATGGAGAAAAAGGAATGTACAAGGAAAACGACAAACCAGCCCCAATAAATTATTATGGGCTCACCAAACTAAGAGGCGAAGAATCTGTTGAGAACTTAGCAGAACAATATTGCATTGCCCGGTCCAGTGTCGTCTACGGATCAGTTCCGGCAACAGGCAAGATAAACTTCGCGTTATGGCTGCTGGACAAACTTGAAAGAAAAGAAGTGGTGAAAATCGTAACTGATCAATGGAATTCACCAACATTAAACACTAATCTAGCGGATATGATTCTTGAAGTCTTAGAACGAAAACTAACCGGAATTTTTCACTTAGCCGGCGCTACACGCCTAAGCAGATACGAATTCGCTAAGTTTCTCGCTGAAATTTTCAGATTAGACACGAACCTAATATCGCCTGCTTCCTCAAAAGAGATTCCATGGACAGCCAAAAGACCAAGAGACTCTTCATTAGACGTTGATAGAGCGTGCCAAACAATAAGGAACAAACCACTAAAAATACTCGAAGCACTAGAGAAAATGAAAAAGGAAATAGAACAAACAAACAGTTTACGGGTAACCTAAACTTTTCAATCTTCCCTTGATTTCGCGCGCGATGCTTGATCCGGTGAACTCTGGTTTGTTCGAAAGAGAACCTTGTTTAGGGAGCTGTTCCTCAGTCTCTCAATGAACTGAGAAACTGAAGCGTGAAGACTTGGAAACTATATCGTAACAAGATGCAAGTGTTTTCTTGAACTAAAACTTGCGCGCGGATTCTAAATCCATTTTTTAGATTCTGAAAAGTTAAAAGTCAATCACGGATTAGAATAGAAGGAAACTAAGAGGCATTTCATGAAGATTAAGGAACGGTGAGTCAAAGAATGGTCGTAGAAATAAAAGAATACACTTCGGCAGAAGAAATAGCCGAAAATCTAGAAAGTAAAATATCCGAGACGAAGAGCACGTTGGGCGAGTATCTGCGCCGACTAGACGATATTAGAAGCTTGGCTGAGAAATCCAAGAAAATCCGGGAAGTCGTCATGAAGCTGGCGGGGAAGAAGGCCGTAACCGAAGGCCTAGGAGAACTCTCGATAGGCAATCTAAGCATAGTTTTGGATGCGAATCCGTTCCACGAGTTAACAGCCATAGAAGAGGTCGTGAGGAGCAATCAAGAAAAACTGCTGGTTTTGCAGAAAGCCCGGGAAGCACTCAAATGGATGGATCAGCTCGAAGACACCGAAGGTCTCCAATACATTGTAGTGGAAAACGACGGCGTCCCAGACCGCATACTCTTCAAGATATCCTAAAATAACGGCATAAAAGTGAAGAGCACGAGCCGCCGCTCAAAATTTAGCGGTAGGACACGTGTTCCGCACAGTAATGGCAATCAAGGTAGTCGTAAAGTGCGCGCGCGCTTGTTGATTCGCTTAGTTCTAGTTTTTCAGCTATCTCTGTGAATGGAGTTCTACTATCTCCTTGAAGCATTCTTAGAATCTTTAAGTCTAATCTGTCGACTAGCGCGCGCGGATGCGTAGACGTTTTTATGCAAGAAGAAACTTCCAATATAATTCCCCAATTTTTAATATAATATTATGCTATAAGATAACCGAACAAGAAGGAGGTGAAGTGATTGGCTTCTATAACTTCAAAGGCTAAACTGATAAAAGATTTAAGAGTGGCGGTTGACAATGGAAGAGCTCACAGCGTTTGTTTAGATCTACCGCCTGAGCTTGGCACAGATATGGGGCCTACTGACCTAGAGCTTGCAGTTATGAGTCTCTCCGGATGCTTTACCACTATTTTTTTGTTGACTGCAAAGAAGATGAGAGTTCAACTGAAGGATTTAGAAGTTGAGTTACACGCTCAAAAATCACAAGAAACTGGCACAATAGCCTCTGCTGAGTTCAACATAAAAGTGAAAAGCGATGTTCACGAGGATAGAATTCAGAGAATCTTTGAACTAGCTCGCAAAAACTGTCCTGTTGGAAAACTTTTCGAGAAGGCCGGTGTGAAAATAAGCCATAATCTAGAGCATACAAAAGAATGCAGGTGGAAAGATGATAAGCATAAAGGGCAGAACTTGGTGGATTGAAGAGGAGGTGATAGTGTGTTAAGTGAGAGAATGGTTGAGGCTCTGAACAGACAGGTCAACAGGGAGGTTTATTCGGCGTACCTGTATCTGTCCATGTCTGCCTACAGCACCTTCAAGGGATTGAAGGGATTTGCCAATTGGTTTATGGTTCAGTATCAGGAAGAGATGGCGCACGCCATGAAGATCTACGACTACATCAATGACCAAGGTGGACAGGTTAAGCTGACGGCTGTTGAGCAGCCGCCGACGGAGTTTGGTTCGCCTTTGGAGATGTTTGAGAAAACCTTGGAGCACGAGAAGTTCGTTACGAAGTGCATAAATGATCTAGTTAACCTCGCGACTGAGGAGAAGGACCACGCTACAAAGATCTTTCTCCAATGGTTCGTCACTGAACAGATCGAAGAAGAAGCTAACGACAACAATATTATCGCTAAACTGAGGCTTGTCGGAAAAGAAGGCAAAGGATTACTTATGATCGACAAAGAACTTGCAACACGCGTATTTACGCCCCTAGCAGCATCCAACGAGACTCAAGCGTAAGATGGCCCATATGGAGGTTTCGTATGTCGAAAATCCTTGTTGTTGATTATAGTCGAACTGGAAACACTCAGAAGATGGCTGAAGCAGTAGCGGAGGGAGCTAGAGCCGTTCAAGGAGTTGAAGTGGGATTAAAGTATTACGCGACGCCGGAGGAGCTGGAGGACTTCGATGCTGTGGTAGTTGGGATCCCAACTTATCATCATGACATGACTATTGATATAAAGAAGCTTTTCGAGGAGACCGCGGTGAAAAACATTGACTTAAAGATAAGGTTGGGGCGGCGTTTGGTTCTTACGGATGGAGTGGTGAAGCGTCGAGGTTGGTTCTTGAAATCATGAAGAACAAGTTTGGCATGGACGTGATCAAGTCTCCGCTTCTGATAAGATATATGTCTGATCAGACTGGACTTGAAAAGTGCAGGAAGTTCGGAAGAGAGATTGCCGAAAGACTTATTCCCAAAGTCTAGCATGTCTTTATAAAAGGAGGCGAATGTTTGAACTCAAAGGATGAATTGACAGTTTTTCTTAAGGAGCAGATTAAGATTGAAAACCAGATCGTCGACTCATTGAATATTTCCTTAGGTGAGATTGGAAATCCAGCTGTCAGAGGAGTTCTTAAAGGAATATCTCTGGATTCTTTGAAGCACGCGGAGATGTATGCCTCAGCCGTTGGCCTCTTGACCAGTGTCCAGCCGGCGCTTGCGCAGGAGCAGCTTGACAAACAAAGAGAACTGGTGGAGAAGCACATACGGTTGGAGGCAGAGCTGATCGGGAAGATTAGTAAGAAACTGCCCGGCATTGAGGACACGAAGGTTAGGCTTCTCTTGAACGCGATTTTGACGGATGAGAAGAGGCATCATAAGCTTCTCACGAAAGTTCTGGAGATTCTTGTTCGAGGAGAGACCATAACTGAGGAAGACTGGTGGGACGTTCTCTGGAAGAACGTTCCGTTCCACGGAGCCCCCGGAGGATAATACGCATAAGATTGATGGAGGTAGATGAAAAGTGCCTGATGTTAAGGTCGACTGGAAGAAATGCAACGGCGACGGGGTATGCGTTGACATATGCCCTGTTGAAGTTTTTGAACTTCAAGACTTGCCGGAATATCCTGACTCACAAAAATCGGTTCCAGTACGCAAAGAAGAATGCATCCAGTGCATGGCATGCGTAACCTCATGCCCCACAGAAGCAATAACCGTAGAAGAATAGGCAAAACATTAACAAACCTCATCCCCACGTTTTATTATTTTATTGATTAGGACGCGGCACACAGGTTTTTACAGACTTTTGCAATGCGCACGCTATGTTGAAAACTATGTGGGAGTCCATCTTTTTTTGTTTGCGCCGATGATCTGCAACTGTTACCCTCTACTAAAGAACTCTCGTGTTTAACAAAAGAAATAATAGACGGTTATTACCCTAAAGTCAGAAAGGTGGTTTGTGAAGATGTTATCGCAAATACCCATAAAATTGGAAAAGGTTTCTAAGAAGCATGTCGACCTTGAAATACTGAGAGTGGCTGTGATAGCTGAACTGGATGCAATCAGCCTTTATGAGCAGCTGGCGGCTGCAACAGATAACGAAGAAATCAAAAAGGTTCTGTTGGATGTAGCTAAAGAAGAGAAGACGCATGTGGGAGAGTTTCAGACATTGTTGCTAAGAGAAGATAAGCAACAAGTTGAAGAGCTAGAAAAGGGTAAAGAAGAGGTGGAGGAGATACTGGAATGACCGAGCTGAGACAAGTCTACAAATGCAACGTTTGCGGCAACATTGTCGAAGTCATACACACCGGAGTAGGACAGCTTGTCTGTTGCGGTCAGCCAATGGAACTGCTCACAGAGAAAACCTCAGACATCGGCTTGGAAAAGCACGTCCCAGTAATAGAAAAGGTCGGCAGCAAGGCAAAGGTCAAAGTCGGCAGTGTCCCACACCCAATGGAAGAAAAGCACTACATTGAGTGGATAGAAATAATCGCCGACGGCAAAACATGCAGAAAATTCCTAAAATCAGGAGAAAAGCCGCAAGCAGAGTTTGAAACCACTGCAGAAAGAATAGAAGCAAGGGAATACTGCAACATCCACGGACTATGGAGAACAAAGTAAAAACCAAGTAAGCTGACAAACATCTCTAACGCCATCCTCTCTTTTTGTCTGCGAGACATAGTTGTTAAATCTGAAAAAGTCGAATCTTGTTGCGTGATCTGATGAAGAAGAAGGTGCTTTTTGTTTGTACTCATAATTCCGCTCGTTCCCAAATGGCAGAGGGGTTCTTGAATGCTCTTTATGAAGACAAATATGAAGCCTACAGTGCAGGAATAGAACCTGCTAAAGTTGATCCTTATGCTATTAAGGTAATGGCAGAAGTTGGAATTGACATTTCAAAGTATCGTTCAAAGAGCATCGAGGAGTTTCGTGGAAAGAACTTCGACTATGCAGTCACAGTGTGCGATCACGCAAAAAAGGCATGCCCATTCTTTCCAGAAGAAAAACTCCTTCACAAGGGATTTGAAGACCCAACAGAGTTTAAAGGCACTGAAGATGAGATACTGGCGAAAGTTAGGCGCGTAAGAGACGAAATAAAGGATTGGATTGAAAAAACGTTTGGTGAAGACTGTCAGAAGAAATTAGCTAAAAGGTTTAGGTCTACTTAAGTTTTTTTGGGCTTATCCGGATCTAAAGTGCTTTCTAAAAATTCGGTGGATTTCTTCAGGCTCTTGTAGTATGAGTACGTCGTCCATGCCAGCTAGCTTTTTGACATGCTCCACGTCTTCTTTTCTTATCCTTAATTTCAAATCTCGTCCGTTAGGAAGTTTTGTAACTATTATTCCTTCTTTGTAATCAGAGGGCATTATGTAAACGGGAACGAAGGCTTTCAACCCCATAATTGCCGCGTTAGAAAGAAGCGTATCCGCTATTCCCATCGAAATCTTTGCAACAGTATTCGATGTTGCTGGAGCAATTAACAAGAACTCAAACTTACCTGTTTGCAGCTGACCAGCCAAAAACGGCGAATTTGCGTCGATCTCAACCGAAATCTTGTCAAAATTTTCCTTCAAATCATCAACCAACTTGTAGTATTTCACAACTTTGTCTCCTGCTTTGGAGAGGTAAACTGCGATGTCAAGATCATCTTGATACTTCTTTTTTGTTTCTTTCAAAACTTCAACTGTTTCAACTAGTCTGTCTCCGCTGCCCGTAATTCCCCAAGCAATCTTTCTTTTTTTCTTTCCCTCTTTTTTCTGCATTACTATCTCCAAAGCCAATTCTTCACACCTTAGTGTATTTTTTTAGACTCAAACATTGTCAAGAATTCGGCGAACTTTTTAACGGTTTTCCTCAGACTTCTAAATCCCTCTTCATCTTTTTCTACGTCTTCAAGAGTGTCTTTTGACCAGAAAGTTGCTCCCAAGTTTGCCCCGAAGGGGCCGCCGCTGACTGGTACAATTCTGTTTAGGACGAAAAATGTTATGATTTGCTGTATTGCCAGTTCTTGCCCGCCGATTCTGTCTCCTCCCAC
>JAOUPS010000070.1 GCA_029879735.1 Candidatus Bathyarchaeota archaeon
GGAGGAGATGCGGTCACAGGGCCAGCATCGGTGATAGAAGCCATAGCCGCGGGCAAGAAAGCCGCGGTTTCTATAGATCGCCATCTCAGAGGTCTCGACTCAAAAGCAGGAAGAGAAGAAAAAATCTCTGAAACAACATGGGTTACAAGCGGAAAACTATTACAGAAAAAGTCTAAACAACCTGTGCCCTGTCTCGCTCCACCTCAACGCGTTGGAAGCTTCAAAGAGGTTGAACTCGGATTCACGGTGGAAACTGGCATAAAAGAAACTCATAGATGCTTCTTCTGTGGACCTTGTGCTCAATGTCTTGAAATGGAAGACTTTTGCGAGTCGGATGACGTGCTGGTAGATGAGGACAGGTGTATAGCCTGTGTTAACTGTGAGAAAGTCTGTCAGTACGGAGCCATAAAAGTTGAAAAATCCGTCGCAAAAGTTGACAGTGCACTTTGCAAGGGCTGCGGAACATGCTTAGTTGAGTGTCCAGCAATGGTAATCTCCATGAGCAACTTCACGAACGAGAAAATATTAGCTTCAATAAATGAAGCCCCAAAGATATGGAGAAGTAGTGAACCGCGTCTTCTGGCTTTCGTCTGTGACTGGTGCCACAACGGAAACATCAGCCAGCTCAAAGAACACCCCAACGCTCATATCGTTCCAGTTAGGTGCACGGGAAGGGTAGACCAACTGCACATTCTTCAAGCTTTCTGGGCTGGAGCAGACGGCGTTTTACTTATTGGTTGTCGCCGGCCAGATTGCCACTATGTTTTTGGTGCTTCGGCTGCTGAGAAGAGAATTGGAGAAATGAAGAAGTGGCTTAAGGCTGTTGGAATAGAACCCGAACGGCTGCGAGTAGAGCAGACTTCCGCTGATCATGAACGCGGTCTCAGCGAAATTATCACGAACTTTGCATCCAATGTAAAAGAGATAGGGGTTAATCCCTTACAAAAAATCATCTAAGTTAGTTTATATCTCTATGATTTTTAATAAGTTTATAACCAAGCTATGTTTTATGCGCGCGCTGAGGCATTTTGTTCTCCTCACAACAAAGGATGTTTGGTAATACTTGGATGAATAAGGGTAACACTGTTTTTAAGTAGAGAAAAGTTGAGTGGTTTTGCAAACGCAAGATTACAATGGTGAAGCGAGAAAGCTTGCTGTTAAACCAAAAAGTATCGGGAAGGGCAGTCCCGGGAACATTCCTTTTCTTTCCAACATCTTAAAGGCTAGGAAGCATCCGAGCAAAATGCCAACTATGGAGGCCAAGCATGAAACAAGGCCGAAGTATAGAAGCATGTGTCCTGAAAGCATAGAATAGAACGTCAAGTCGCCTAAACCCATTTGAATATCTTTAAAGGAGAAACTTAAACCGCGAAGTTGCTCAAGTCCGCTGCGGGCTATCTTGCCCACAGGTCCACGATAAACCGCAAATATATCATAAGCCGCTAGAAAGCACAAGATCAAGGTTGCGCTCAAAGTAGGGATTGAAACTCCTAAAAATGCCCCCAGAGCTCCTCCCAAACAGAGAACTATCAAGTTGCAACATCTGTTGTGAGCCCGAAAGATTGTAAAGTCAACTAGAATTGTTGTGAGCAAAGACGAGGTTAGAATTAAGGTTTCAATGTGTGGAATGGTGAATCTTGAAAATGCCGCAGACAAGTAGATGAAAGAAAGCGTGAAAACCGCGGTTGTTAAGGCAAAACCCGTAACAATCCTGATCAATTTATGGCTTCTTCGTTTTAAAAGGAAATATAACGATGATGCGCCAACTCCAACTAGAACAACAAAGTAAAGCGCGTTTCCGAGAGAGCCAAAGATATTCTCTGAAAGTGGGGTGATTGGATAAATTTCTACAGAGGATGTCAAAATAAGGGAGGTACATAACACGCCGAACAGTAAACTCACTAAGATGGGTGTTAAGTATATCAACCCAGCCGTAAACTTGTCACTCAAGGCTTTCGCCCTAGTTTACTCACGGTTTCTTCAACTTTCAGGTGGCATTTGTTACAGAATAAGCTTTGCTTTCTGTCGGTTTGGAAAATGGAATTCGAGAAGAACATAACGCAAAACGGGTTTAGGCAATGTCTTAAACCCAATGTGTGTCCAAGCTCATGCACAGCCTCTTTTGTGCTCCTCTCCACAAACAACTCCATGTTTGGAGATGGCCCACAAAACTCTGGCCTTAGTCTGCACAAGGATATTAAGGCTGCTTTTCCAGGGCATTCTGCCCCTCCAAAAACGAAGTTCAGGTTTGGAACAAAGATATCAGCGTCCATAATTCCTAAAACTCTGTCTAACGCTTTCTCTTTTTTGGCATAGTAGTGGACTTTACTCAGTATGTTGTTTGAGCTGTATTGCCGTCTTGTCCTGTTGAAGGCTTCTTCTGGTACTGGTAGTGTTTCGGGAATCAGTGTGCATGTTGACTTGGGAAAAGTCATGTTTAGGTTTTCTTTGATCCTATTTATCACATGGGAATCTACTTTTCCTATGCGTAAGATTCCGATCTTCATTTATTTCACGGCTAAACCTTGAATGTATCCCCAGTTTTAGGTGCTATGGCTTCAAAGCCTAACTCTTTCTTTATCCATCTTGCAAGAAGTTTACAGTTTCCTTCTGCACCGTGAATTACATAGATTTCTGGGGTTCCACCAAGTTTTTTCACAGATTCTTTAAGCTCGCTTGCCCCGCAGTGAGATGAAAAATCGAAGTGCCCAACCCTTGCCTTAATCTTTCTCATCTTTCCGTCAATAACACATACGCCCTTGTCAAGTAACTGTCTCCCGGGTGTGCCTGGAATCTGATAGCTGACCAGAAAGACGGCGTCACGCGCTTTTTTACCAATTTTTGATATGTAAAATACGGATGGACCGCCCTTAAGCATGCCCGCAGTCGAAATGATAACGCCGGGTTTTCTAGCGGTTTTTCTTCGGTCTCTCCAGCCTTCAATCCAATGAGCAGAATTTAAAGCATCCTTAAGCAGTTTTGAGTCTCGCAGAAACTGACCGTGTCTCATCATTATGCTGTTTGCTCCACGGATCATACCGTCAATAGTGACTGGATGCTCAAAATGATGGGCGGCCAAGATGCATGCGACTTCTTGGGATCTCCCAACCCCAAAGGCTGGAATAAGAACGGTGCCTCCCATCTCTACAATATCAGTGGCATCCGCTATGAACTTTTTCTCTAGTTCTGAGCGTTCTGTGTGTTCCTCATCTGCGTATGTGCTTTCGATTATCACAGCATCTAAGTCGTTGTATTCCATCTTCGCGCCTTCCAAAAGTCTTGTGTCCTCAGTGTTGAAGTCGCCTGTGTAGAGCAGTTTTTTTCCTTCAGCATCGATTAGTATTTGTGCGCTTCCAGGAATGTGTCCAGCGTTTGACAGCTGGAATTTGATGTCTCCGATTTTTTCTTCGACGCCGAAGTCTACGTGCCTGCTGTTCCTCGTCATGGATTTTAGTTCAAGATATTCGAATGGCAGGTAGTAGCTGGAAAGGTGGATGAAGTCTGAAATTAGTAATTCATTTAATTCTGAGGTCAATTTATTTGTGTAAAGCGTCTTCTTTTCGTGAATGTAAAATATGGGGATTGCGCCTGAGTGGTCGAGGTGGCTGTGGGTTAAGATTATTGCGTCCACATCTTTTGGTGGTATGTGCATTGGGAATCCGGGCTCGTGGTTGAGCATGACTCCGTAGTCTAGCAAGACTTGTGTTTTTTTGGTCTTTAGGGCTATTGCACTTCTACCAACTTCACGGGTTCCGCCTAGAAATTTGATTTGTAATGAACTCATTTACTTTCTTCCGTTAATGCAGTAATCATGCCTTCTGCTCTTTTAAAAATGTATTGACTTCCTTGCGTAAGCAACCCTCACCAACCCTTTCTTGACGGCCTTTAATATTTCATCGGTATCTGAAGAAGCTTGAACCTCCGTATAAACAGTCCACAATTCATCCGCACGGTGGGCGTCACTGCCAGCGACACCCGGCAAACACATAGCTTTCGCTAGATTTTCAGCCATTTTATTAACGTGAGGCGCCGAAATGCCATTCAGAACTTCTATTGCATCAAAACCATAATTTTTTGCTAAGTCGCCTAAACCGTAGGCTCTGTAGGGATGGGCAACGACGACTAAGCCGTCTCTTTCCCTTGCAAAGTCAATCACGTTTTCTATAGTCCAGGGTTTAGACGGTAATTCTGCAACACCTAAAACTATTAAGTCACCTCCAATGGCACTTACTTCGATTCCGGGGATTATTAGCATGTCTTGTTCTGCTGAAGCTAGCTCTTGTACTCTGTAATAGCCTCTAACGGTGTTGTGGTCTGTTATGGCTACGGCTTTGATGAACGGATGCGCATGTAACTGGTTTACTATGGTTTTTGGGGGGATTGACGCGTCGGACGAATAAGTTGTGTGAAGGTGCAAGTCGACTCGGATCAAGGTTTTTCGCTCAGTGCCTTCTGCAGAATTTTCTTTAGACTGGTTAACATGGTTTTGCTCCGCTTTTCTTTTATGTTGAAGTATTTAAACTTGATGTTTTTCTTTAAGCATGTTTTTCTGCATGTGTTTAGGACATCTTGGTTCCAGTTTTCTGGGTCGTGAAGTAACATAACCATTTCATAAATTGTGTTCTTGATGTAGTCTGCTACTTGATTCGATACATAGTCAATTGTCTCTTTGTCGAGGGGAAGCGCTACTTCATGTTGGGAGAGGGGGTAAACTTCGTCAAGTTCGATTGGGATTACACCGAAGGGGGCCGCATAAAAACAAGTGTGAACCTCGTCTAAGCGCTTGCCAAAGGCGCTCCGAAGAAGTTTCATGACTTCTTTGAATTCCTTCGATTTATGGAATGGTTTTATACGAGTTTGAGGTATGAGCAAAAGAATTTTCGCTTCCTTGGGCAGAGAGTATCTTTCTGCCAGTCTTTTTCTATGTCTGACAACTTCCGGTCGTGTGAGCCCAACGGAGTTGAAGAAGAAGATGCCGCTCTTTTTCACTGCTGGGCTGTGTTTTTCGATGAAATCTTCGTATTTCTTTAGTCTTTTTAGGGCTTGGAGTAGGGTTGGGTGTCCGTGTGCCCTCAGTTCTAGGTGTTCCCATAGTCTGCCGTGTTTTATTGCTTGTTTTATGCGTTTTAACTCGGCTTGGCATGTGTAAAGGTTGTGTTCGGCGAGGAAGGCTTGTCTCTCTTTTGGGCGCATTTCTAAGGCTTCTTTTGGGGTTGTTTTTGAGCATTTTGGGCATGTGCACGGGAGATATTCAAGTTCGTCTAGTCTTGATGTGCCATACTCTGTCATGTAGCGGTTTTCTCTGGCGTATATGGCATAGGCTGCGGAGTCGAAGAGGTCGCATCCGAGGGCTATGGCTAGGCTGAACATTAGGGGGTGTCCTGCTCCGAAGAGGTGGAGGGGCTTTTCGATGGGCAAGTTCATTTTGGCAGCCATTGTCATGTCGGCTAAAACGTCAAACTGGTAACCTTGCATAACTTCGGTTGGGCTTCCCAACGCGTATATTTGAAACGGCAGTCTTGCCATTTCAAGGGCGGATTTGGCTACCAGGTCTAGGTGTCGGCCTCCCTGAACCGGACCCACCCAGAGGATGTCTTTTCGAGTTTTGGTTTTGAAGAGTTGTTTGGCTCTCTTTAATGTTTCATTTACTGTTTGTTCTGCGCGTTTTCTTTGGACCTTCCAGCCTGTTGGCCAGTCCAGAATTGTAGCTATGTCCGTGTCTATTCGCTCTTGATACTCCACAATTTCTTCGGGGGTTGTATCTATGTCTCCGTAAACGAGGATTTGGTATGCGCCGGAATCGGTCATTATGACTCCGTTGAAATCTAAAAACTTGTGCAAGCCTTTTTCTGCTGGCTGATTCTGGAAGTGCTTCTTCAGTATGTACGCGTTTGTTATTAAGGCATCAAAACCGAAATCTTCATGAATCCTTCTGGGAGGTATGGGCTGTACGGCTGGGTTTATCACCGGAAAGAGGAGAGGAGTTTCAACAGTGCCACTTTTGGTTTTGAGTCTCCCGATTCTCGCAAGCAAGTCTCTCTCTTTTATTTCAAAGGTCATCATTAAGCCTAAACAGAATCAGCCAAACACACTTATAAAAAATGTTCATTAACATGTACGCGCTATAAAACTCATAAAGAAGCCTCTAAATAGGCGGATGATTCAAAGTTAGAATGCAATGAGGTGAACCTTGTTGAAGCTTCTATTGGATGAAATGTACGCAGGACTGAAAGAATACTTTGAGATTCTAGGCTGGAACGTGCTAACCGTCCAAGACGCAGGATTACAAGGAGCAAAAGACAAAGACATCATAGAATACGCAAAAAACAACAACTTGCTGCTCGTAACTCAAGATCAGAAACCAGCGGAACTGGCTGACCTCACAGGAGTCAAACACGTGCTAATCTCTAACGCGATGATCGCCAAAATAGCCGACGCCAAAATAAGAGAAAAATACCCAAACGCGAAACAAAAATAACGCATAGCAAAAAACATACTTATATCGCCATTTTCCTTCTAACTACATGTTTCACCGAAGGAAGCCAAACCATGGTCTGCGCAATCCGAATCCACGAAAAACCACGCCTAAATAATCCCGTCTTAGTCGAGGGCTTACCCGGCATAGGATTCGTAGCCAACATCGCAGCCTTACACTTAATCCACGAATTAGAAGCCAAGCTCTTCGCCGAAATCCGTTCCTCATCCTTTCAAGACTTAGCAGTGACAACCGAAAACGGAGGCACACGCTCTCCGATAAACCAGCTCTATTATTACAGAAGCCGGGATGGCGGTCGCGACTTAATCATATGGCACGGCAACACACAGGCCCTAACAACCTTCGGACAGTACGAGCTCTGCGGACGCGTTCTAGACATAGCCGAAGAGTTAGGCTGCCGTTTCATCATAACCATAGGCGGATTCAAACAAGAAGAAACAACGAAAACCCCGAAAATTTACTGCGCAGCCTCAGACCCAGAAACATTAAAAGAAGCCTTAAACCTCGGAGCAAAAACAATGGTTGGACAAATCTTTGGCATCGCAGGCCTCTCAATAGGACTCGGCAAACTCAGAGGATTCAAAGGATTTTCACTTTTAGTGGAGACCCTAGGCACACATCCAGATGCAAACGCTGCACAGCAAGCCTTATTGGCTGTAAACAAATTATTGAACCTGAAGGTTGATCTGTCAAAGCTGGATGCTGCTACCGAAAAAACCAGAAAAACACTGGAATCCTTCGGTTTAATCAGAAGAGGAACAAAAGAAAAGAAGAAAGAGGAATCTCAGTTTCGCTGGTTTGTCTAGCCCTTCATCTCGCTGATAAATTGTTCATACACCTTTTGCACACGCTCAGCAGCCGGACCCGAACCTTCTACAACACCTTTTTCCGTTAATTTAACCCTCTCCATAACCCAGATAAACCCTTTATCCTCATACAGTCTAACCATCGTTGGAAACACCTTGTCAAGACGTTCTGACAAGGCTTTCAAGTCGAAGGGTTTTTCCACACTCAATATCTGAGCCACAACATTTCCGTTGAGGAAAACCCTATGCATGTTTTTCCCTTCCTCATCCTTCGCATCCGCTAAGCACAGACTTAAGGTATCTGGATTAATGCCGATCAACGTTCCACTATACGTCTTTCCAGTAGTAGTTGCAACGATCACGCTCTTATCCACCAACGCCGCCACTTCCGTGAAAAACTTTCTCTGCGATATCGACAACTTCTAAACCTCCACTCACCTAACACATGTAAAAACACGTATTTAGGACTTTAACCAAGCAAACAGAAAAGAAGCATTCAAAAACTACTAAGCTGCTTTGCTGATCAAGAATCCTTTAGCTTCCTTTCCTCCAGACTCTGCTTCAACAACACCACGGTGTCGACTGGCAAATCACGATAAACAACAACGTTAGGTCCAATCAAACTGTTGCCCCCCACCTTGACACCGGGCATGAAAAGCGCATTTATCCCAGCCTTCACATTATCACCTAAGACTGCCCCAAGTTTTCTTCTCCCACTATCTACCACCTTGCCCTTTACCCGCATCTTTATTGTTCCAGAGTCAAGCCGATAGTTAGCGGTTATTGTACCCGCACCCAGGTTGCAGTTTTCACCTGTTATGCTGTCACCAACATAGGACAAGTGACCAATATGCGTGTTATCCATGATTACACTGTTTTTTATTTCACAAGCGTTGCCTATTCGCACCTTTTTGCCTATGCTCGTGCACGGACGAATGTAACAGTTTGGTCCTATGTCGCTTTCCTCATCTATAAACGCTGGGCCTTCAATATAGGCTCCAGAACGTATGCGTGCGGTTTCCGCGACTGTTACTGGACCAATCAAGTGTGCACCATTTTCCACGCGTCCACACACTTTATGTTCCATTTTCATCAGCATCCAACGGTTTGCCTCAAGCAAATCCCATGGTCTTCCGATGTCAAACCAATCTTCACTCGAAATCTTGACCGCTAAAACCGGCTTCTTATCTTTTAGCAAGAGAGAAAGTGCATCTGTGATTTCCCATTCGCCTCTGGTTGAGGCTGACGTCTCCTTTATTTTCTCGAAAATTTCTGTCGAAAAAACGTATATGCCAGCGTTCGCTAGGTTTGTAGGTGCCTCTTTGCGGCTTGGTTTTTCAATTATACGCTTTACATACGTCTCATCTTCTTCAAACTCCACTATCCCATAATCTTCAGGCTTTTCAATAGGGACGACAGCCATGGTTGCAGCAGGCTTCTCTTTTCTGTGTAAACCGACAACTTTTTTCAAAGCCTCTGCCGTGAACAACAAATCGCCATAAACCAGCAAGAAATCATCACTTACATACGGCTCTGCAACACCCACCGCGTTGCCTGTCCCAAGCACCGTTTCCTGCTCTACATACTCAATTTTTAATCCAAACGTTTCTCCATCACCAAAATAGTCGCGGATCACATCCGCCATATAATGAACAATTATTACCGCTTCGTTTACCCCGGAAGCTTTAAGCATGTTTAAACAGCGTTCCAATATCGGTTTTCCACCAACCTTAATCAAATGTTTCGGTCTGGTTAACGTGATTGGCTGGAGCCTTACCCCTTCTCCAGCAGCCAAAATCACAGCCTTCATTTCCTCATTTCCCCCACAAGTTTTTTAACGAGCACCACAGCTTTTTCCATTATCTCTTTCGCCGCTTTTAACGATTCACCCTCCACGGTTAACCGTATAAGAGGTTCAGTGCCAGACGCCCTCACTAAAATCCACCCTTCTTCAAAGGTTAGACGAACACCATCAACCGTTGAGAACTGCTTATACTCTGGAAAAACAGACTTCAAACCTTCCACAGCTTTCTTCACAACCCCATATTTCATTTCATTTTTACACGCAACATTTCCTCTGAGAGTCTGATACTGCGGTGTTTCAGAGATGAATTCTGACAATATTTTATTTTCATATTCTAGGGCTTCCAGCAGCAGCATCGATGAAAGTATCCCGTCTGGACAGTAATGGATCTGCGGGTGAATCCATGCTCCGCAAGGTTCTCCGCCGAAGACGGCGTTAAACCGCTTTATCGCTTCCGCAACGTAGACGTCGCCAACCTTTGTTCTGATGACTTTCCCACCGTGCTTTTCCACCATTCTTTCAACACACATAGACGCCTCAACATTCGTCACTATGGGTCCGCCGTGATTTTTCTTTGCGACATATGCGGCGTATGCCGCCAAAATCCGGTCAAAGTCTGCAAGATCGCCTTTCTCATCAACGAAAGCCACTCTGTCACCGTCACCGTCATGGGCCACTCCCACATCGGCACCTAACTCTTGAACGATCTTAGCCAGAGGCTTTAGAGATTCAACGTTTGGCTCCGGACTTCTACCGGGAAAGAATCCGTCCGGCTGCGCGTTTATGGCTGTTACCTTACATCCTAAACTTTCAAAAATCAACGGTGCAAGGTTGTAAGTTGCTCCGCATCCAGGGTCTACTATGACACGCCATTTCTTACTCAGTTTCGCGGTCTTCTGTACCATTTCAACATAGAGATGACTTTCATCAATAAACGAAGCTTCACCAACGTTCCGCCAGTTCGCCAACCTAAAGTTTTCGTGCTCGATAATACTTTCAATCTTATTTTGGCTTTCCTCACCGTAAGCCATACTATCCCTGTTGAAAATTTTTATCCCGTTGTATTGCGGCGGGTTGTGCGAAGCCGTAATCATAATGCCAGCATCAGCATTCAGCCTTTTAGTTAACCATGCCAACACCGGGGTCGGCACCACACCCAAGCAGTCAACGTTTGCTCCTCCAGCTAAAAGACCAGAAACTAACGCGTTCTCAAGCATCAAACCAGAAACTCTTGTATCCCGAGCCACAATTGTCTTTTTTGCTTTAGAAAACGTCGCGACAGCCAAACCTATCTTAGCCGCCAAAATCGGCGTTAAATCAACATTAACCAAGCCACGCACCCCAGAACTGCCAAATAGTTTTGACCTCAAGTTTTCCCCGCTTCCCGCATTATTTAGGAGTCTTCACGTTTAAAATTAGTGGAATACATTTAAATCAATTTAGACGAGACATAACTTGTTTTAAATAGTGCCGAAATAGAGTATGTGTTCACTGGAGCTTTGACGAGTTATTAAGGTGTGATATAATACTATAACGTCAATTTTGCTTTAGCCGCTCACAGAACTCTATTAACTGTTTTCGTGTCGGGTGCATCCCATTCGGGTTTGAGATGTAATAGGCTGCCACTGCATTGGCTAACGTCAGTCTACATTCGTCTGAAAGCCCGTAGGCGTCTCCCAGAATGTTTCCAGCGTTCCAAGCGTCTCCAGCTCCCGTGGCTCTCAGGACTGGAACTTGGAAGACACGAGCAACTGTTTCGCCTTTTTTGGTGAACGTCGCCGAAAAGCTTGTTGTGTGTAGGTCGACTCTTGCTGATAGGTGTGATGCCAGAATTCTTGCAGATTCCTTCGCTAACTCGTCAAACCGTAAACTTCTTTTT
>JAOUPS010000012.1 GCA_029879735.1 Candidatus Bathyarchaeota archaeon
CGGAAGACACCATGGCGCCGCACTTCACACACTCGTAAACGAGTCCTTGCACCTTCTTCTCCGACAATGTTTGCGCCTCTAAACATGTAGCATCCTCCATCCTATTTAAAAATGTTTTCTGAGCCGCGTTTCTATTCTTGGCACCTCCTACAGGGTGAGATCCACCAACAAAGCTTCCTCCGCGGAAAAAAGACAAGTATAATAACCGCTAAGGGGGAGAAATTGCTAGGAGGGAAGGTGCAGGGGCTGGCGTTGATTCTGGAGGGTGGTTGGGGGATACACCAGCTACATATACTCGTTGGCTCAAGGCGGTTCATGAAAAAGAGTTCTCATCTTTGTTGCTTCTGAAGGGGATGCGACTAAAAAATTGTAAGGGTATTGAAGGATGTCGAAGAAAATTTGGATAGATATGACAACTGGTCCTCACGTCCTATTCTTTGAACCGTTAATAAAAACGTTGAAAAAAGAAGGAGTAGAATTCTTGATTACTGCCAGACCGTATCAGCAAACAATTGAATTGTTAGAACAAAAGAAGTTGAACTATAAAATTATTGGAAAACATTATGGAAAACACAAATTGAGGAAGGCTTTTGGTTTGTTTTTCAGGTCTTTTCTTCTTTGGAAAGAGATAATGAAACAAAAAAATCAAACATCGTTTTCCATCACTCATGATTCACCTTATTGTAGCATCGCTTCAAACTTGGCAAGAATTTATAATTTGTGGACCACTGATAACGATAAGGCACCGTATACTATTATTCCAAGCGTTAAATTTGCCAATAAAATAATTATCCCTGACATTGTTGCGAAGGAAAGTTTCGTAAAAATGGGAGCAAAAGAAGCTAAAATCATTCGATATCCGGGGCTAAAAGAAGAGGTATATCTTTGGGATTTCAAACCGAACAAAAGATATTTAGAAGAGATAGGTGTGGAAACCGATAAACCTGTTATTTTAGTACGACCGGAAGCATCCAAGGCCTTGTATGTAAAAGAAACGGACTTTCTCATTCCCATTATAAAAACGTTGAAAGAGGACAACTTCGTGATTTTGATACCAAGGTCGCTGGATCAGATGTTTGTCTACAAAAAAATTTTTGGCGATAGCATTTTCATTCCGACCGAGGTGTTGGATGGACCAAATGTAATAGCAAATTCCTCTCTTGTAATAAGCGCTGGCGGGACTATGAACAGGGAAGCTGTTGTAATGGGGAAAAAGGTTATTTCAACGTTTAGAGAGGAGTTGTTAACAGTGGACAAATGGTTGATTGAGAATGAATTTATGTTGTACAACCCAAAGCCGAGCAAGGAATTTGTCGATGATGTTGTTAATGGTGAAATCAAAACTAGAACGTACGCAAGATCAAGTAAAGCATTCAAGTTCTTCTTGGATTTGATGAGGGGTGTAGAAATTAACTAAATTTCTAAGTTTCTTATCCTTGCAAAGATCATTATACTAACAGGGAACAATCTGTGGATTATTTTAGTAAGTCTGCTTCTCGCAGATAAAGAGTATTACGCTTACCTTTTCCGCGATGACGTATGCCAGTTTGGAAAGTCTAAGTTTCCTGATCGCTCTGATTATCTTCTTAAGAGTTGGGTCTCCTACATGCTCTATGTTTGATACTTTATTCCAAGCATAAAACCATGTACAGTTCTCGTAAATGAAGCCCGCCATCCGGCAAAGTTTTTCTAATCTTTCAATCGTATAAGGGTAATAGTTCCGATAATGGCGTTTTTTAACTAGTCTGCAAACCGGGTCCCAGCATGGTTTAGGTAACCATGTTAAGAATGGGATCAGGGTGTGCCCCTCCCGAATCATATATCTATTCATGACGCTGATGTACAACTTACAATCTACTTTCAGGGTTCTTCTAATTTCATTTAAAAGCGGGTTTGCGAGACTGTAGGGGACGTGTTCCAAAACATCGTTCAATACTACTGTTTTGAAGATTTCCTCTCTGAACGGCAATTTAACGCCATCGGCTAAGACAAAACTTCCACTCGGGACGTTTTTCTTCGCATCCTTTATTAACGTCCTTGAGATGTCGGCCCCGACAGTCTCGATTCCAAGTCTTAGAAAGTATTTGGCAAGATAACCTTGACCGCAACCTAGGTCGAGCAATAAACCTGACTTTGGGTCATGACCTCTCAGTTGCAAGCATGTGACGGCTTCCTTAGCTCTTTGCTCACGTTTCCAAGCGGTGGTTTTTTCACAATTCATATTCGGCCTCTTCATCCAGTGGTAGTGCGCGTTCTTGCAAGCTTAGTAAGCCTAAAGGCATCTCTAAACTTTTGTGGATTAGATCTACATATAAGATGCGCATATATTTTTCCCGCATATTCTCCGAGCCCGGCCTTTTTCTTAGCTTCTACGTTCTCGAGCCCTCTCAGGAGCCGTGGCTCTCCTACTTTCGTCAGACGCATTTTATAACAAAGTATCGCAAGAAAGTGAACACGTAAAGTTGTTTGTTATTCAGCGTGTTGGTTCATATCTTTAATTAGTTCCAACACTTTTTCCTTGCAGTCGTCTTCCCAAGTCCTTCTTGTAGGTTTAGGAGCCTTCCCATCCAACGCTTCTAAGATTCCCTTCACCATATCCTTACGTTTAACAAGCAAGTACTCCTTAGACGGAGCGATTCCACAGGCAATTATAGGCTTTCCTAAAAACATATACTCAGAAATTTTTTGCACACCCTCCTCATTGGTATAATGAGAAAACGGGGTGTCATGTCTCGGAACTATGCACACGTCAGCTGCATTGATGAAATTCGGGATTTCTCTGTATGGACGCCATCCGAAAAATCTAACCTTTTCTGGGAATTTCTTTTCTAGTTTCTCAACTACTGATCGAAGAACGCCTTCTCCTATGATCCAGAGCACTATTTTTCTCCTTTTTCCCAGTAACCCTTCAACAATCTCTGGTAAAATATCAACACCTTCCACCTTTACCAAATTGCCTACGAATAAAATCACTTTTTCGCCTTTTTTGACACCTTGGAGCTTTCTAAAGTCATCATATGGAATATTTGGTTTAAAGCGGTCTTTTTGCGGGTAATTGGGGATTATGTAAACTTTTTTCCCAAATTTTTTTACATCCTCGAAAAGGGCGCTGGAAGTTAGAGTAACCACCTTCGCATACTTCAAAGCCACGAATGCGATGCGTTCTGCCAAACAACTCAGCATATCTTTGCCAAATTCAAACTTTAACTCTAGCGGCCAAGGTGCACGATAATCTAGGATGTATTCCTCTTTTCTTAGAATGAGTGGCAGAACAAAAATTTCTGGGGCATTGGCAACCCAATAAATATCAGCGTCTGCAAAAAATATTTGCAGTAGAAACATGGTGTATGTGACTGACGCTGAAATTAGTCTTTCCACTTTCGTGGTCCCCAACTTTATTCTAATTTTGGGAACTAATGCTTGAAAAGTAATGTTTTGACCTTTGAGTGTGTTAGCTATTTTTTTGACCCTTGGATATTTCCGAGGTGGAAGGGTTATGTAAATTACTTTTAGGCCCAACCTTTTGTCACCCCTATGAAAACGTGACTATATCTTAACCTTCTTTCCCTCCATAATCTATTTTTCCTTTATTTTGCATACAAAGAGGGCGATCAACTCCCTTCGATGAATGAAATGAGACTCTTGGATTTATCTCTATCAATTTCCTAGCAATAAACCGCATGTTTATGCGAAAGCTCAGAGTGCAATCTTCAATGCATTATTATATGTTGGTTTTGACGCGAGTGAAGTGACAGAAATACCGTGTGGTTCCACCCAAAGCAGGTTGCGTTCTTCAGAGTGCCTCTACCTAGAGAATATTTGGAAGGTCACCAAAGCATTGTGGTCGGGAAAGCCTATTGTGTGGGAGCAGTCGAAGGGTTCTTTCACACAGAACTACCGGTAAAGATCGCGCCCATAGAAAGGTTACATTAAGCGATAATTAGGATTTTTGAGAATCCACCAGAGACGTAAGTCCCTTAAGCTTTACTTAGGATTACTCTGAAAGACGAGTGAAAAAGGCACTCGAGATCCTTATGAGAAAGTGGGAGACTGTGCCCTCAATTGACGTTTATTAAAAAAGAAAACATCTAAATAGACGGGTCAATTTCTAGTGATGAAGAATTCTCAAAAGATTTCTGAATAACATGTCCTTTTCCGTTTCCTTATCGAAATTGCATCGTCTAATTGTGTAAAGTGAAACGTCGTAGTCATGAAATGGTCTGTCTGTACCAAAAACTACTTTATTGCTACCCAAGATTTTGACAGCCTTTTTAACCAATTCCGGATAAAAACAGCCAGCTGTATCAAGAAAGATATTATCCAAATATTTAGCTTCTAGCATCTTTTGAAAGGCCCGGATTATCAAATCTGTAGCTAAACCTCCTAAGTGCGCACAGATGAAATTTAGGTTTGGATAGTTTTCATTTATTTTTAAGACATAGTCTATTCTGCTTTTTTCATTTCGTCCACAATGGATCAGGATCGGTTTTCTATTTTTCTCACACAATTCTAGAATCTTTTCATTGTCGTCGATAGTTGATTGGGATATAGATGGGTGGAATTTAAAGCCGGAAAAACCCAATTCCTTGAAGTGACTGGCTTCAAGTTGATTTGGGTGAATCCACATAAAAGGCAACACTCGATCCTTTCTAGAAAACGTTTTCCAAGTGTTAATGAATTCTTTATTCAATGAGACAGAATCGCAAAATTGAGTTATCGCTGGCATTATTATGCATTTGCTTCTCGGTTCTGAGGACAGCCAGAAATCAAGATCGCTCCAATCAAATTTTATGTCTACGATATTAGGATTAGAGAAGCTTGAGATTATATGCGTATGAGCGTCAATAATCATGGATTCAAATCACCATAAGGTTTTTCTATAAGCCCAAAGGGACATTCTACATCCCTCACGTCTTTTACAATTTTGCCGGGATTGCCTATAACAATGGAGTATGGGGGTACATCTTTTATAACGTTGGTAGCCGAACCAATGAGGCTTCCTTTACCAATCCTAACATTTGGCGAAATTGTACAGTTAGCTCCGATCTTAACGTCATCCTCTATTATGGGTGCTCTCACACATTCCTTTGCTTTTGGGCATAGAGGATGTAACGTATTGAGAAGCGTTGTTCTTGGCGCTATAAATACTCTATCTCCTATTTTAGAACCTTGGCACACGTGCACATCAGAATGAAATTTCACGTAGTTGCCTATTTCCAGATATCCTTCAAGTTGATTATAACTTCCAATTTGAGTATGATGCCCTATTTTCGAAAACGGTCTTATAGTAGTGTGGTGGCCAATGAAGCAGTTGTTCCCGATTGTCACATCTTTATAGATATAGCAATGGGTTAATATTCTTGTATTGCTCCCAATATTCACTCCTTTTTCAACTATTGTGTACTTGCCTATCATCCTGAAAGCACCTTATGATAAAGTTAAGATGCAACCCTAAAATTTATTGGTTTCCGCGGAGCATCTATGCATCCAATTGGGTGCGGTAATAGGACAATACCATCTTTTTCCAAGCTCTGTTCATCTTTGAGCCTTGATAGGGGGAACTAAGATAATAGACCCCCACGTTCATACTATATTGCCCCTGGGGGCCAGCAAATGAACTAATCGAATACAGTAAAACATGTTTCGGAAAAGAGTGTTAGGGATTATTAAGCGCGATGGAAGAAAATAATTGCTTCACAAGTTTAATTGCTTCAAATGCGTGTGCGACGAAAGGAAGGATTTCAGGGTGTCTACTTTGAGGCAGATCATTGAGGCTGTGAAGAGGCTTGAGGGTTATGGGCGTGGAAATGTTATTGGTATAATAATGACCGGGGTGCTTTGGATACGAAAGGCGGAAGCTTTGAGAATGGAGGAAAGAGAATTAAGGTGAATGAGTATCCTGCTACAACTACAGAGGAGGAGATTATTCAGGGTGTGAGGGCTGAGAAGGAGGGTGTGAAAGGCTTGATCTGTGGGCCTATAGCAGCGACTATGTTGGAAAAGGTGGTGGACATTCCTATTACTGCGTTAAGATTTGAGGAAGGACCTTTGATCAATTCAATAAAAAGGCTTTTAGAGAAAATTTAATTTCCTTTAAGAATAAAATTTGTGAGAATTCGAGTCTTCTTTCGCGCTCATGGGAAAAATTTCGATGCCTTTTTATTTACTTACTATTTGATTATCTTTTGGCAATGGATGAGATAGGTGGAACGGGTGACTGAAAATATCAGACTAGCTTTTTTAGCTGATGGGCGAAGTGTCCATACGATTGGATGGGTAAGATATTTTGCTGATAGGGGATATGATGTTCATCTGATAGCTTTTACGTCAAAGCCGATTAAAGGCGTGAAGGTTCATGAGCTAAGATATTTCGGAAAGATCGCTTATCCAATGAGGATATGGTATGTGAAGAAAGCAGTTAAAAAAATCCACCCAGATATCCTGCATGCTCACTGCATATCGCATTACGGGGTTTATGCTACTTTAGCTGGTTTTCATCCCCTTATCTTAAGCGCGTGGGGAAGTGACATCTCGGTAGACCCTGAAAAATCTAGAATTCGCAGATTTTTTGTTACATTTGCCTTGAAAAGAGCGGACCTAGTTCATACGGGTGACAATGTTGGGAAGAAAAGATTGACGGAGTTAGGGTGCGACCCGAGGAAGATATTTTTGCAAAACTGGGGTGTTGATGTAAATCGTTTTTCACCAGATGCTAAATCTCAACCCCTACGGAGAAGTTTGGAAATAGATGATGTGTATTCAGTGCTTTGTGCTCGATGGTGGCTCTCGGAATATCGTGTAGATGTTTTCGTTAAGGCCATACCTTTAGTGTTGAAGAAGATACCAAATGTTAAGTTCGTCTTGTTAGGAGGAGGATCCCTTGGACCTGAATTGAAAGAATTGACTAGGAAGTTAGGTGTTTATGAAAACGTAGCGTTTGTTGGCAGTGTTCCTCACAAGGAGATGCCTAAATATTTGGCGAGTGTTGACGTATATGTTGACACAGTAAGTGACTTTCGTTTTGGCGCCGTCGGTGATATTTTAGTAGCGCGTGGAGGTGGAGGAATGGGTCAAAGTACAAGAGAGGTTATGGCATGTGGAACGCCCCATGTTCTCAGTGATAACATTAATGTAAGATCGGCTGACTGGTTTCAAGGTTTGATGTATAAGCAACTGGATCATCGAGATTTGGCTGAAAAGATAGTTCAGCTTCTAAGAGATGAGAAACTTAGAAGGAAGATTGGAGAGAAATCGAGGAAGGTTGCCCTGAAGATTTGTGATCTAGAAAAAACTATGAAGAAGTGGGAAAACGTCTACCATAAATTAAAAGGGTTCTGCTAGACTCAAAAATGCAGCTAAATAATTTTTTCTTTTTATTGTTTTCTCTTTTCTTTATTTAGTTCGAACAATTACTGCTTGGTTGAAGATTAAGGCGTACGCATCAAAGCGAAAAAGTTTTGAAACAGGTATTTCTTAATGTTGATACGCCATGCGTGCGCGCGCACGCTTTGACAATGGGGAAAGCGAGGAAGAGTCATGATAGATTTTACAAAAGTAGCGAATTTCTTTAACAAAGAAACGATGTATTGTTTCACGAGTGATATCGATTGGTCACCTGAATGGGCTATTCAAGAAATGTTGAAGATTTTTGATGAATTAGAAGTACCTTTAACTCTATTTGTTACGCATCATTCAGAAGTAATAAAACAGCAGTATGGAAAACAAGGGAAATCTCAATATGTTGGACTTCATCCGAACTTCTTTCCGAATAGCTCTCATGGGACTAATTACATCGAGCAGATTGACTTTTGCCAGAAACTTTGGCCCGATGCTAGATGTTTTAGATCACATGGATTTTTTGACAATTCTCAGATTACTAAGGAATTCCACGCTCGAGGCTTTAGATATGATTCTAACTTGTGTCTTTTTTTGCATCCTCACTGTACTCCTTTACGTCATTGCTCAGGTTTAATTCGTTTTCCAGTATTTTGGGAGGATGATGCGCATAGCGAAAAAGGTCTTTCCTTCAAGATAGATGTGATACGAAGGTATCTGAATATATCGGGCTTGAAAATTTTTAACTTTCATCCACTGAGCCTCGCTATCAACACACCTACTACACAGTATTATCTCAAACATAAGTTCCTATACAAGACACAGGACGCGGAATCTTGGCATAAGTATGTGTTTGAGGGCATAGGTGAGCGTACATTTCTGGAAGAGCTTATATTTTATCTCAAAAAGATAGGAGTACGTTTTTCCTACCTTGATGATTTGTTTAAAGAATTACCCAAATTAGCTGAGACGTGAAAAAATGTCTGAGAAAGTAACATTTGGAGATGCGCACGCACACATGCGGTTATATATTTATTATGACAAAATGTTGTGCAAGTCGAACATAAGATTCAATATTCAAGGACCTTGAGAATTAATGAATTCCTATTTGATTTTTCTTTGAACTTAATCTTTCATCATCTTTTATATCTCTCACAATTTTAGCTGGGACTCCCATTACGACCTTGAAATCTGGAACATCTTTCGTCACAACTGCCCCAGCTGCTACAATTGCTTGTTCCCCTATTGTAACGCCTGGTAACAGAAGAGCATGTGCTCCGATTATTGCCCCATACTTCACATGTGGGCCCTTCTCCGTGCCTTTTATGTCTCTAAAGTAGCCAACCCTATACCCATTTGCCGTTCCTGCGAGGGGACCAATAAATACATAGTCCTCGATAATCATCTTAGCTGTCAGGTGAACCTGACTATGAACGGTAGTATAATTGCCTATTTTTGTGTAACCTTCGCACATGCAGAGGCTACCAATGCTAGAATGGTGCCCAATTTCTGTGAACTCTCTCAAAACCACGTTTTGATTAATCATCGAATGCTCACCAATTAAACTTCCAGCATAAACAACCGAGTTTGGTCTAATTAACACGTTTTTTCCGATTTTTGTAACTAAAGGCTTATTTTTATATTCAGGTCGTAAATGTGTGAGATTATTATATCCAAGAACAACGTTATGTTCTATGATAGCATCATCAGAAATTTCAACATCATCGTGAATGACCACGTTTTTTTCTGTTTTAACGTTTTTACCAATTTTTACGTTCTTACCTGTTATAGGTACATTTTCTTCTTTAGGCATAGCACTCTTCCCTCATATAGTTTCACAGCAATAGTACTTTACATTTATGATTTATTTAAAGTATCTGAAGCATGTTAGCTTGTTTACGATTGCTATAAATCAAAAAACTGTTTGCGCATTGACAAGGGCATAAAGAATTTTACTTGCGATTAGACCGTGGTTTTAGTAGTAGTTTGGGTGGGTTGAAATGTGGTTTGTCACTTCTCTTAAGCCATCTTCTAAACTGACTTTCGGCTCAAACTTAAGCAACTGTGTTATCTTCAATATTTTCGCTTGCCGTCTGCTAACAATAATCTTCAACTCCTTTTCGTATGCACGCACGAAAGCTGATGTATACTTCTTATATGTGTAACACTTCATTTGTTTCGTTATGGAAAGAAAAAGAGGGGTGATGCCGATGGAATTAAAAATCGGAGATCAATTCTTTAGCTATAAGCACGTAACGGAGCAAGACGTTGAATTGTTCGCAGACATATCGGGTGACCACAATCCTTTACATATGGATGCAGAGTTTGCTTCTACAACTATGTTTAAGCAAAGAATTGTGCACGGTATGTTGACAGCCAGCTTGATATCTACAGCATTGGCATCTATGCCTGGCACAATCATACTGACAAATATCTACTTGTCGTTTGAGAAACCAGTGTATATTGGTGACAACCTAATAGCAAAAGTGACCATTAGGAAAATTGAGAACAGCAAACTATACTTAGATGCTGAAGTTACAAAAGGCACCGACAGGGTTTTGTCTGGCAATGTTAAAATATTAAAGAGGTGACCGAATGAACATTCCAGACATCTACTTGCCTTATAGGTTTTATGGGTTCGATCCAGCAGTGTTAAAGAACAAACTACTCTTAGACCTGTCATGTTGCAACCTTGTGGAAACCGACAAGGTGATGGCTGCGTGGAGAGATCTACCTTGGGACTCGAAGCACTTTGACTATAAAATGCTAGAACTCAAGTATTTCATTACTGAAGAGGATGCAAGTTTCAAAGACAGATGTACAGTCATGAGAGAACTCCACAAAGACTGGCAAGGATATGACCATGTGACAGCAAGAATAAATGCATTCGACATTTTGTCAGCACAAGTAGCAGAGAACCTTGGCTTTTCGCTCATGGACACAAATGTGAAGTATGGAATTGATTTGAGGAAGGCGTCATTGCAAAAGTTTGAGGGATCAAAGTTTACAAAAGAAGGCGCAGTGTACGAAGTGATACGGTGCCCATGCCACCTTCCCGAACTCATTCATATTGCAGAAACTTCTTGGTCGCAAACTAAAGTAACCATTGACAGGTTTCATGCGGACAGAAACTTTTCACAGAAGCTTGCTGATAGTGTTTACACCGAATGGTTGCAAAATAGTTTGACGGGCGAGTTGGCAGATTATGTTATCCTGCCAAGGGTTAAAGGTAAGGCTGCTGGCTTCTTGACTTTGAAGCAGCACGCAGACAGTGTCGAAGATACTAACATTGGCTTGCTTGTCTTGGCAGCTGTTGATCCGTCGATGCGTGGCAAAAAAATCTACACTAACATGATTTCGCTTGGGTTGAGAGTTTTGAAGAGGGAAGCTGAAATTGCCGAAACAGGTACTCAAAGCACAAACTATCCTGTGCAAAAAGCTTGGGTTCGGTTGGGTCTCAAGCTAGTGTCAACAACATACGTATTTCATAAGAGGTTAACTAGGTGAAACGATGAAAATAGCAATTGCAGTAGGAGGAGCTGTGATCTCAGGAAGTGTTCCTCCATGTCATATTTATACAAGACTCGGCGAACTTGAGTCAATAAGGAGGAAAAGACGTGAAGATAGACGGGAGTAGAATACTGGTGACAGGTGGTGCGGGCTTCATTGGAAGCCACCTGGTTGATAGATTAATTGATGAAAGACCAGAAATTTTAGTCATTGTAGACAATTTTTACTTAGGCGAAGATAAAATAAGAAATTTATCGCCAGCAAAACTTAGGTTTCCTTCCTTAAAAGTCTATCATAAAGATGCAACAAAAATTCGATTAATGAAACGAATTTTAAAGAAAGAAAGCATAGACGTAGTATTCAATCTTGCAGCAATATGCCTGCCTGCATCCCTTATCAAACCAAAGTGGGTTCATGACACTAATGTTGCAATTGCATCGACCTTTTGTGAGTTATTAAGGGAAGATCACTTTGGGACGCTAATACATTTTTCGTCTTCTGAAGCATATGGGAGTGCCGAACAGATTCCTATGCCCGAAGACCATCCTTTGAAGCCTAGTACACCTTATGGTGCCAGTAAAATAGCGTCCGATCACCTTATACTTTCATATTGTACGACTTTTGGCATTGATGCTTCGATTGTAAGACCCTTTAACATTTATGGTCCAAGACAAAATGAAGGAACATACGCCGCTGTTATTCCGCAGACAATAACAAGAATACTCCAAGGAGAACCTCCTGTCATATACGGTGACGGATTACAGACAAGAGATTACACCTACGTAACCGATTTAGCAGAAGCGACAATCAAAATTTACAAAGTAAAAGCAACAAGAGGAAGGGTTTTAAACATTGCAAGTAATAGTGAAATGACAATCAAAGAGCTTATCTCAAAAATTGCTAAACTAATGAATTTTAGAAAGCCAGTGCTCTATGAAAAACCTAGACCTGGAGATGTTCGTAGATTTTTTGGAAGTAATTCTCTAGCTAAGAAACTTATAAATTATAAACCAAAAGTTGATTTTGAAGAGGGATTAAAACATACTATAGATTGGTACCGCAATTTATTGTGCTCAACTACAAGTTCATGTCGTTTATCTGGAAAGAAGATATCTCAGTGATTATTGGAGCACGCCAAGTATATTTAAGAGGGGTCAAGAATGAGTGTGAAGAAAATCAAGTTAATAGAACCCCTGGTTGGAAAAGAAGAACTTGAATGCATCAGCGAGGTTTTGAGTTCAGGTTGGCTAACTGAAGGCCAAAAAACAAAAGAGTTCGAAGAAAGAGTCAAAAACTTTGTTGACGCGAAATACGCTGTTGCAACCACTTCCTGCACCACAGCTTTCGAATTAGCCTTAAGAGCCTTAGACGTAGGACCCAGAGACGAGGTGATCGTCCCTGACTTCACACATCCCTCCACTGGAAACATTGTTAAGTGGGTTGGTGCAAAGCCCATTCTAGTTGACGTAGACCTGTTTTCATACAATGTCGACCCAAAGGAAGTAGAGAAGGCAATCACCAAAAACACCAGATGCATAATGCCAGTTTCATGGGGCGGAAACCCCTTGAACATGCAACCATTAAACGAGATGAAAGAAAAACACAACCTGTCCATCATAGAGGACGCCGCCTGTAGCCTAGGCGCACAATATAACGGAAAAAAGACAGGAACAATGGCAGACATCACCTGCTTCAGCTTCCACCCAAGAAAAATAATAACCACAGGAGAAGGAGGAATGGCCGTCACGGACAACCCAGTCTACGCAGAGAAGCTCCAAACTCTGAAAAGATTCGGTATGACATCAATGAACGGAGAAACCAAATTTGCCCAATTTGGAACCAACTACAAACTAAGTGATATCTTGGGCGCTGTCGGAGTAAAACAAATGGAGAAGATAACCAGGATAATCAATAAAAGAATCGAACTAGCCAACTACTACAACGATTTGCTTGCTGAAGTAGATTCAATTAGAGCTCCAGAAAAAAGGGAAAATAGCAAACATGTCTACCAAACCTACGCAGCCTACATTGAAAAAGAAGGAACAAGAGACAAGCTCATCGCCGATCTTCGAAAGGAAAACATCGAAACACAAATAGGGACGTATGCCTTGCACCTGCAACCTAGTTATGAAAGAGTGAAGAAAATCGGGAAACTGGAGAGAGCAGAAAAATTATACAGAAATTTATTGGCCTTACCCATGTGCCATTTGATGACGAAGAAAGACCAAGAATACGTGGTTTCTGAAATCAAAAATCTCATAGAAAAATACTAACAAGGCAACTTTGGAACAACCGTAGCCTTCGCATCTGACCTAACAGAAGCTTCAACCCATTAACGAGAGCACTCATCCTTTCATCGACATATACTTCGCCGACACTTCAGAAACTCAGGCTTGACAACCATTGACGAAATCCCGTATGCACATGCAATCTCAATTGTAGCAGTATGACATCTGAGAGCTCTGAATAAACTAACATTGCATCCTTAAGATTCTTTCACCATGTTTGCTATGCCGTTGAGAACGTTCCATTCCGGTTCAAAACGCAACAAAGTTCTAGCCCTAGAAATGTCATAAACAAATATCGCATAGTCAAAACTTCTAGCGGGTTCAATCTTCATTTTCAAATCGCTTTTCATCGCTTTTATACAATATTCACAAACGTCTCTTATGCTCGTAGCCCTCGCTGTTCCAATGTTGTAAGCTTGATTCGTGTACACAGTTTCCAAGGCTAATAAATTCGCTTTCACAACATCCTTCACATAAACAAAATCGTTAGTTTGGTCCCCTCCAAAAACAACGGGCTGCTGGTTATTAGACAGCCTCTTCAGAAACGCTCCTACAGCGCCCCAGTCCTTACCCTTCCCATAAATGTACCCATACCTAAGAATAACATAGGGCAGCTGACTTCCATAGAACATTATCCAATCCTCAGCCATCTTCTTCGTCAAACCATAAAGGCTGCTAGGCTCTCTAGGAGCATCCTCCCTTATCGGCACCGAAGCACCTAGGCTATAAACCGAGCCTGTTGAACTATAGACCAAACGTTGCGCCTTCCTCTCTAAACACGCCTGAATAACATTCAGCGTACCCTCTACATTCACTCGAACAGCCCTCTGCGGATTATCTTCCGCTGTCTCAAATCTTGCGATCGCCGCCAAGTGCAAAACTTTATCCCCCATCTCAATAAGGCTCTTGAAATCTTTGTCAAGAATGTCCATCTCATGAACTGTAAAGCGCTCGTTGTCAGAAAACTGCTTCAGTCTTTCAGTTCTAACGTCAACAGCCTCAACATTGTAGCCTTTCTCTAAAAGTCCCTCGATGGTGTGTGTCCCAATGAAACCGTTCGCCCCTGTAACGATCATCTTCAACTCGGAACCACCTCGATTACGCAACATCCTTTTAAAACATCTAGCATATATTTAACAACTTCCACTACAACCGAGGGACAAGCCAAGACACATGTGCATGAGAATCCCCTGATTTTGTTTGATTTTACCATACCTGATAATCATTTGAGCTCGGATTTGTAGTCAAACGTTAAAATGAACCGCGCCACCTGCCTTCACGACAAGTTTTCCTGAATAAAACCTTCCTTTTAGTTCTCTTGCAATTTTTTGCGATGCTTTTCCATCTCCGTAAGGATTTGGCAACGATCTCAACTTCATCTTGATGCCCTTATTATCCAAGACCTTTCTGGTTTCTCTTAGTATCCGCTCGCTTTCAGCCCCCACAAGCTTGTTAGCTCCTAACTTAACAGTTTCCACCCACTCAGTATTATACCGTAAAGTAATGCATGGAACGTGAAGCAAGAACGCTTCTTTTTGCATCCCACCGGAATCGGTGAAGACAACAGCCGAATTTTTCATGAGACAAAGCATATCAAAGTAACCTAGAGGCTCCGTTAAAATCACGTTAGTAGCTCGTTTCAACGCTTTTTCAAGCTTCGTGTTTCTCAGTCTTTTCTTGGTTCTAGGGTGAACTGGGAAAACCGTCTTGACCTCCTTCAAGTTGACGATCGAAGAGACAATCTTTGTTAGTCTCTCCGTCTCGTCTACATTCTCGGGTCTGTGTACCGTCAGAATCGCGTAGATTTCTCCAGTTAAGCCTAATTCCCTAACGATTTCTGACTTCTCTATGTCTACTTCATGTTGCAAAAGAGCATCGTACATAGTGTCGCCTGACAAAAAAATGTTATTCTCTCCCATTCCCTCCTTCCTCAGATTTTTGAAAGCCTCTAACGTCGGGGCGCAGAGCATCTGTGAACAATGATCTGTTAGCACACGGTTAACTTCTTCAGGCATACTCATGTCATAAGATCGTAAGCCAGCCTCCACGTGACAAACAGAGACATGTACTTTTACCGCGGCTAGAGCCCCACCCAGAGTCGTGTTAGCGTCTCCAAAAACCATGACCACATCTGGCTTCAACTCATGGATAATCTTTTCAGTTCGCATCATCAACATCGCAGTTTGGGTAGCATGCGAACCACTGCCTATGCCAAGGTTGTGTAGAGGATCTGGTAAGTCAAGCTCATTAAAGAAAACCTTCGACATTTCAAAATCGTAGTGCTGACCGCTGTGAATCAATTGCAACGAAACTTCTTCATCTTCACCTAGTAGGCGGAGAACTGGAGCTGATTTTATTATCTGTGGCCTAACGCCAACAATAACCATGACTTTCATCGCTTTTGCACTTCTAATGCTCATGATCTCTCATCTTCCTCATTTGCATCCTCGTGAAGTGCACAAGCAATTAATCACGTTTTTCATCAATGCGCAGTCACCAATCATTACAAATTTCACGATCTCCCGCTTTCCTATCATAGTTGCACTTCACATTGGCTTTTTAGTAGCACACTTATCCCTTCTTTCAATTTAATTTTCGGTTTATAACCCAGCATTTTTTCAGCTTTGGCTATGTCTGCGTAGCTGTTTCGAATATCACCTTCTCTTGGCGCTCTGTGTACGGGTTTTAAGTGTGTTTGATCGAAAAATTCCATTAAAAGGTTGGCAAGGTTGTTTATTGTCGTAGACTCACTCGACCCCACATTGATCACGTGGCCAGCGCTACGTTGACTGTTTAGAGCAAGCATGTTGGCTTCAACAATGTCTTTAACATGCACGAAGTCCCTTGTTTGTTCTCCATCACCATAGATAACCGGCGGTTTTCCCTGTTTTAATCGATCGATGAACTGGATTATGACTCCGCTATACAAGTTTTTTGCCTGTCTAGGTCCATAGACGTTAAAGTACCTAAGGCATACTGTATTGAGCCCATAGTTTTCGTGAAAAACTTTGCAGTAATGTTCTGCGGCGAGCTTTGAAACAGCATAAGGCGATACGGGATTAGTCGGGCAACTTTCATCTATCGGTAAGCGGTTCGCTTCGCCGTAAACAGCACATGACGAGATGTATATGAACCGCTTAACATCAGCTTTTGAGCTAGCCTCTAAGAGGTTCAGTGTTCCTCTCACGTTTACGTCGTTAACAAGCAATGGCTTCTTTATAGACAGTGGCACGCTAACAATAGCGGCCAGATGAAAAACCGCATCAACATTCCTCACGGTCTCCTTAATAATGTCCGAATTTCTAACATCTCCCTTAACTAAACAGAACTTCCCGCTCTCTAGGTGGTGTTTTATGTTTTCAAGGTTACCGCTAAAGAAGTTATCCAAGACTACTACTTTGTAGCCATCTTTCATCAATCGGTCAACTAGGTGGCTTCCGATGAAGCCTGCCCCACCTGTCACCAGAATCCTAGAGTATTCTTTCACTTCGTGACCCTCTAATTTCCCATTTTACCCACTTAACTGGATGTCTCTATTAAAACATTCTAGATCTAATCTCATATTCTATGCGTTATCGGTATAATTCGAGTCTCCTTGTTAGCCCACATCGAAGTAGGCAAAAGGGAATCGGTAGAAAACCATAAATCAAATAAAAGGGTTCTTTGAATTGTTTGACGAGAAGGGCTCTTTATGGTCAAAATAGGGAAGCTTCTTAGTAGGGAAAGGCTGGTTAAAGCTTTGAAGAGTTTTGGAGCCCTTCGCTTCAGAGTTTCCCACTCTTCGCTGGTGGTCGCTTCTCTGCTTTCTCTCATACTCCTCCTCGCCTTCCTGATCAGGATACTCCCTATGCGCTGGGGCACCTACCTCTCCGAGTTCGACCCCTATTTTCAGTATCGCATGGCCAAAAACATGGTTGAAGATGGCTTCTTTTCTTGGGCTTCTTGGCATGACTCCACTGGCTGGCCCATGAGCTGGTATCCATACGGACGCAACGTACCGAGCACCTCTTATCCAGGGCTACCCTTCACTGCCGCATCTTTATATCTTGTGTCAAACGCGCTTGGGGTGCCCATAACCCTACTTGAACTCTGTGTGGTCTTCCCAGCAGTCATGGCAGTACTGACGTGCTTGGTTATGTTTTTTTTGGGCAAGGACTTCGGCGGCAAGATGGTCGGTCTCTTCTCAGCGTTGTTCCTTGCGTTAAACGCTTCCTATATCGGCCGAACTTCATGGGGGTTCTTTGACGATGAGACCGTGGGGATTTTTGCTCTCCTCCTCTTTATGTTCTTCTTCCTGAGATCCGTCGAAACCGAAAGGTCTTTGAGAGGCAGTCTGACCTACGCCCTCGCCGCGGGTCTATCCCTTGGCTATCTCTTCGCCTCTTGGGGGGCCGCACGGTACCCCATGGGAATGGCGATTGTTTTCGTTTTTGCCTTGCTTTTGTTTCGCAGGTATTCGTCTCGCCTGCTTTTTTCCTACAGCACAACGTTTGGTATAGCCCTTTTCATGGCTGTCAACGTGCCACGCTTGGGCTTTGGATTTTTGAGTGACAGTTCTGTCTTGGCGGCGCTCGGGGTCTTCGTGTTGTTATGCGCTTATGCGGGCGTTCACTACATTAAAACAACTAAGATGAAAACGGTCTTTGTACTCGTTTTTTTTGCTTTCTGCGCGTTTTCGTTTCTTATGCTTTCATGGCTTGGATACGTTAGCCCACTAACATCTAAGTATGTATACGTTCTGAATCCTGCGACAAGACCCGCATTCGTACAGTCCGTGCAAGAACACAGACCCGCCGCCTGGGGGTCCCTTTATTACGATCTCGGGATAGGCGCCTTTTTCATACCCGTCGGTTTATTCTTTGCGGTGCGAAATCCCACGGATCGCAACGTCTTCCTAATCATTTTTGGCTTGACCTCTATTTATTTTGCCGGCTCCATGATACGGTTAACCTTGCTCTTAGCTCCAGCTGTCTCTCTTCTCTGGGCATTAGCTTTGGTTCAGCTGTTAAGACCCTTCATCACCATTTTGAAGGAGGTTCCAGCTATTTCAAGGCGGAAGAGGCGTTTTGCAGCTCATGTGGGGAAAGAATTTAGCGGAGCCCTCCTGATCGTCATGTTTCTTCTGCTTACATTCACCCTCGTTTTGCCTAATCCACGGTTTTTTGGCCAAGCAGATACGCCCCCAACTATCGCAGCTGCCAGTATACCGGTAAAGCCAGACGACACGACCCCCGACTGGATAGACACCCTAGCTTGGATGCGGGAAAACCTACCGCCAGATGCTGTGGTGGCGAGTTGGTGGGACTACGGCTACTGGATCACGGTTTGGGGGAACAAGACAAGCCTCGCCGACAACGGCACGTTCAATACGACCCAAATAGCAGAAATAGGGTATATGTTCATGTCAAACGAAACCGAGGCAATCAAGGTTTTTGAGAAGTTTAATAGGAATGCTGAGCGTCTAGGCTTTGACTCTAACGTAAGTCATGTTCTCGTCTTCACAACCTTCGACACGAATGGGCAGGATGTGGGGTTTGGTGACGAAGGCAAGTGGAGATGGATGGCGAGAATCGCAGCATCCCGGCAGTACCCGTTTGTAAACGAGACAGAGTACGGAGTATACGACGAGCAAGGAAGATGGGCTGGATGGAGCGAAAAAGGACAAGATACAGTTATATACAAATTGATGACCTACGGAAAGGAAACAAGGCTAGGAAGCCCACCAAGCGTTACACTCACAAACTTTGACTTGGCATACTTTTCTAAGGGAGACCCTATCCAGGGGCAAGTCTACGCACTCGTGTGCGTTTATGAAGTCAAGTATGACTAGTCTGCAATAGAAGGATATCGCAACGAGTGTACGTAACTAACATGAAAGAGGCAGGGAAGTTTTTAGAGAACGTCGAACAACCAGTAAACTAATGAGCGCCTATGCTTAAATTTTATTAATGCCCCTCATATTCTCAACTGTTCATCAAGAGGGGAAACATCTATTGCCGAAAACTCCGAGTTCAGGAGTACGCGTCGCACGCGGCGCCACCTACCTCTTTGTACAAGGGGTCGTATCCACTTTGATCGGCGTAGTATACCTGCTATTTCTAGTTAGGATTCCCGAGACTAGGTTGGATCCTCCGCCGAATCCTGAGATGGGCATCTACTTTGTCTTGGTCTTTGTCTTAGGTTTGGTGCAAATCACCGGAACACTCGCTTTTCGGTCGGCTTCAACAAAGTATATCTCTCAATACCTTGCAGAAGGAAGAGCGAAAAAGGCTAGATCTGTGGTCAGCCGCGTTTTGCAGATAACATTGCTGGCTTCACTGATCTTGGGCGCCTTGCTTTTCATCTCTGCAGAGTCTCTGTCCACTATCTTGTTTGGCACACCCGAATGGACTCCACTGTTCCAGATTCTAGCGTTTGCATCCACATTCGCAATCTTGAGTCCTCAAATGTTGGGGTTTTTACAAGGCTTACAGAAATTTCGGGAATTTGCCGCCGTAAGCCTCAGTCAAACCGTCACAGCGAACGTTGTAGGCATAGGTTTGCTTTACCTAGGCTGGGGGCTTTTTGCCGTGGTTTATGGATGGCTGATGGGTCAAGTCATCGCCGCCATAGCAGGCTTGATTTTAACATACAGATTCGTCGGCGCCTTTGAAAAGCCTCATCCGATAAGACCTATAATCAACTTCTCCTATCCCCTTTACATTTCAGGTGTCCTAGGGTTCATTGCAGGGTGGGTCGACCAGCTTTTCATACTGCCCTACATGGGTGAGGCTGGCCTCGGCGTTTACGGCTGGGCTGTTCGAGCTGCCGCTGTTCCAAGTTTGATTTCAGTCTCCATTGTTACTGCCCTCTTCCCACAACTCTCAGAGTTATACACAAAACGGGGGGCAGATAGCTTGAGAGAAGCTTTTCACGTTTCAGCAAGATATGCAGTTTTAGTTGGTTTTCCGATGCTCGTTGGGCTCGCTACCCTGGCGCATCCCGTGATGGTTGTGTTTGCCGGAATGGAATACGCTGAAGCTGCTTTACCCCTAACCATTATTTGTTTGGCCTTGCTTCCTACAACGATTGGAATCGGGATTAGTCCGACGCTGTTGACGCTGGAGCGCACCAAGACCGCGTCTTTGGTCGCCTTGATTGCTATATTCTCCAACGCTATCGCAAGTTACGTTACCTTGGCTCACCTGAGCATGGGCATGATCGGCTCGGCTTGGGCAAGATTCCTGGCTGCATTCCTAGGATTTGGATTGGGAGCATATGCTTTGAAAAGAATTCTCAATATCACTTTCGACAAGGAAGCGTTGTGGAAGGCCACAGTAGCCTCTCTTTTCATGGTAGCAGCCGTAACATTCTCTCGTACGCTGGAGAGCTTCGTTTCGCAACGGTACCTGCTTCCGTTTTACGTGGTCGTCGGCGCAACTGTTTACTTCTTGTCTCTAGCTGTCTTGAAAGCCATCAAAAAGCGTGATGTGGAGCTGGTTCAGGAGTATCTTCCCGGGGGACTGAAGCGTTTGGCTGTTTGGCTCGGCCGAATGGCCTTCGTCGAGTAAATTTTCGTTTGAGGTGCCTTGAAGAAATGGGGGGAAGCCTCAAGCTTCTTCTGGCAAATAGGCTTAAGCCTGAGGAGCTTAGGCTTCTGTATAAATCCTACGACATTATTGGTGACATCGCCGTCATCCGGGTTCCCGAAGCCCTCCAAGAACAGAGCGAGATCATAGCTGAAGCCGTCATGCAAACTCACAAACGTGTCAGAAGCGTGTGGCGTCAAGTCGGTCCGGTTTCAGGTGATCTTCGGTTGCGCGAGTTGGAGTGGGTTGTGGGTGAAAGGAGAACTGAAACTGTCCACCGGGAGCACGGTTGCGTCTTTAAAGTTGACCTTAGAAAGTGCTATTTTTCACCTAGGCTTTCGTACGAGAGAGTGCGGATCACCAGACAAGTTCAACCCGGCGAAGTTATTGTTAACATGTTTGCTGGAGTGGGTTGCTACTCCATCATGATTGCCAAACACTCCGAAGCCCGCAAAATCTTTTCTATAGACATCAACCCGGTTGCGGTTAAGTACATGCGGGAAAACGTTGAACTCAATAAGGTTAAGGAGCGAGTCCTTCCACTAGAGGGAGACGCAAAAAGGATTGTGGAAGAGAGGTTGCGAAACGTTGCGAATCGGGTTCTTATGCCCCTGCCTGAGAGGGCATATGAATACCTTGACTGTGCCGTGTTGGCGCTCGGGCTAACTGGAGGATGGGTTCACTATTACGATTTTGAACACGCTGGAAAGGGTGAAAAACCCGTTGAGAAAGTTAAGATGAAAGTGGCTGAAAAGCTGGAAAATCTCGGTGTTAAATTTGAAACGCCTTTTGGTCGAGTTGTGCGCCATACTGGGCCTAACTGGTATCAGGTGGTTCTTGATGTAAAAACGTTTCAAGCTTAAAATAGGAGTGTTTGTTGTTTACTGGAGTCAGGGAGAGATATTAGATGAGCGGGAGAAAGTTGTGTACTAATCTAGAGATTAACCTGAAGGATTGTGGGTGCACCTATGTGTCCTGTGAGAGGAGGGGTAAGTGTTGTGAGTGTATACGTCACCATAGGGAAAGAAACGAGCTTCCCGGCTGCCTGTTTTCACCTGAAATTGAAGAAACTTACGATAGGTCTATCGAAAGATTTGTGTCTGCCCGCTCTCGTTAAAGATATTGAAGAACTCAATTATTCTTTCAACTTTAATGCCTTCTTAACATTCGAGTGTTCCGGCAAATCTTTTATAACCTTTCCAATTTAACAATACAACTAGTGAGGAGGGACAAATTATCAAGAGAAAATTGATGGACATTTTGGCTTGCCCGATCGACAAGTACTACCCGCTAGAGTTACACGTGTTTGAAGAGAAAGAAGAAATCGTGGAAGGCGTGATCATATGCCCCAAGTGTTTGCGCTGGTATCCCATTCGAGAAGAGATCCCCGAAATGCTACCAGACGAACTGAGAGAGGAAAAAGACGAACTGCCCTTTCTACGGAAATGGAAGGAAAAAATCCCTCGAAAAATACTCTCAGAGGGCAAACCCTTCAACCTAAAGGGTGAACTTTAGACCAAAAGGTTTACCTTTTCAGCTCACTTGCGCTTCCTGAAGTACAGCGATGAGAGTGCCTCGAACGTACTGAGTTTTGCCATCAAAAATCTCCGCGAACTTTTTAATTTGCAAAGAGAAACCCCCTCCCCCTAACTTTTTCAACATACCTCGCGTTATATGATACAAATATGTAAGTTGCCAAGCAACAAGAGCTTTCTAAGTTGCAAAATGTTTTTCTGAAAAAACGTTGTTTTTAACATGTATCATATTTGAATCCAAATAGAGACCATGTCCTAGGGCAGGGAGTTGGAAGTCGATCTTGAATAATTATAAAAAGCTTTGAGAAAATTGACGCAAACTGCTTAGCAACTAGATGAATCGGCGATGAAATCTAATATCTAGGTCTTCTTGGTGGTCTTCTTTTTGCCCAACAATCTCGACAGTAAACTGGTCTGCTGGGATCGGGTTTGAACGGAACTTCACATTCTTGACCGCAATCAGCGCAGACTGCTTTGTGCATCTCTTTTGGTTCTCTGTATGACAAGCGAATTTCACCTCCCTATTATAGTTGACGAAGAACTAGCACTTTTTAGGAATTCTAATTCTTGCGTATTCAATTAGTCGACGTACTGTCCTATTTAAACTTATGTGTGCGCGCATTAGTGACTACACTGTGAAAATTGAGTTTTCGCCTTTTCTGCTTTCTGTCTGCGCGCGTACTAATTTTGATACTGGAATGATAGGAAATGTTACTTTTGCAGTGCGCACACTTTGTTATGGTAGTAGTTAGCGGTTCGTGCACAAGACCTATCAGGACCGATCGTGACTACTCCAAAATGTGCGCGCACATGGATTTTTAACTTATGAATAATTTTACTATATAGAAAAAATTCAGGAGTCACAAAGATAGCGAATAATGATAGGTTGAGTCTGTTTGAAGGTATCATTATTGGAATTTATGGTAGTTGGTTAATATCACTATAGTTGAATATCCCGTTACGTCTTCTTTAATGAAATAAAACGCCTTCCAGAAATCGACGCCAGCCTCAAAAAGACCGTCCTAAAAACATGCAACCGCCACAAAATAGGCATCAGTACACCAAGCCTACTCCGTACAGTAGATTGAAAAACTTTAAGCCTAAACTAGGTTGCAGAGTTGCTAAAACAAAATTGAATAGTTGAGTTTTTGGCTGAGTTCATTTGGCCATGAAGGTGAATTTAAGAAAGACTAGCTACTTGCAGTTCTTCTTGACTGTTCCACCCAGAAACGCAATAGACAAAAGTCCCACACCAATAATTATCGGAATGTAGACCGTCGAATCGACAATCGTTTGAGAACTGCTTTCTGTGGGCTCTGATTCTTTGTTAGGATATTCTATACGGCCACTGCAGTATATTGTGATCGAAGACTGATTTAGCAGAGGATTTGCAAAGGCTATCGCAATTCCAATCAGAAGGGATATGTATCCTATAATAGCTAAGGCTTTCATGCAATTTCCCTTCTGGCTTCTTAAAGAATCACTCTGGTATAGAAGAGTTCTCCCTTAAATTCTTTTGAAATTTGAATTTTTTGTTATCATTCTTTCCTCTTTAAAGCTGTTTAGGAGAGGGGCTACAAGGGGTCTATATATAAGGGGGTCTAGAAAGAGAGAGAAAAAGAGGGATTACACAAACAAAGCAACAACACCAAAACCTTCACTTTCATCCCTACACCAACAATAACACTCCGAAAAGTGCCAGCATAAATTGAACAAAGAGTAAGAAGCAAACAACATCCCTCTCGTAAACTCTCTTCTTCACTTTTTTCAACACCCAAATTGCAAAATGTGTCGTATCGTACACCTTTTCATAGGGCATTTCTAAAGAATCGTCCCTGTTAGGATTCCCAAACGCCTGCACATCACCCGCCTTGTCGATGACCCTGGCTCTAAAGTATAGCAAGCCCTCAATGAAGTAGAGAGAAAAAAGCCACACAGCAAGTTTCTCCATATCTCCGAGAATGGCAACCGCAGCAATGAGAGAGCCAATCGAATAAGTGAACGAATTTCCTGGAAAAACCTTCGCAGGATACCAATTAAAACGCAAAAAAGCCAGCAAACTCGCCGAAACAATAAAGGCTATCAACGAAATCCAATACCTCTCCACAATCAACCCGGTAACTCCAAAAGTTGTAAAGATTATAAAGCCCATACCCGCCTCAATTCCGTTATAACCCCCAAGCATGTTAAACCCGTTGGCAGCCCCAACCACTCCAACTGGAACCAACAACAAGGGATAGATTAGACCGAGATCAACTCGCCCAAAAATGGGAATATCCATAACCGAACGACCAGCATTCATCACCATTAGAGGAAGCGCAATAGGGAACGCCAGCAGAAACTTTTGTAATTGAGTTAATCCTTTTTTCCATCCCAAAATATCATCGGTAAACCCTAAAAAACCAGCTAGCAAGACGGTCGCCGAAACAGCGAAAGCCTCAACTAAATGCGTTGGTGAGTCCCAGTAGAAAGTCTTTAGGGAAATGTAAATCAGCAACGAAAAACAGATGGCGAGGGCAACGGCAATTCCCCCTGACTCCGAAACGAGTGGCTTTTTATACTTGTTCAAGTCCTTTCCGAGAAGTTTCATCTTTTTCGTTGATTTGATCCATTTGTCTGTAAAAAACAGGGTGCAAAAAAAGCTTACCAAGAAAACACTCAGGGCAGCAACTATTTCGTCAAGAACAGAAACCAATGGGGGAATCATCGTTCACGCCTCAACTTAATTTTTGCTTTCTGTGGGTCAACGCATCGCTCTATAACTTGGGGGTTTGCACATTGTCTAGTACATGTTGATCGAAATTTCGCTCTTTTATATGTTTTTCTCGGCTGACTAACTTATCTGGTCCAGACTCCTCTGCCAACGCCACGATAAACAAATCCTTCTCTTTCCGCTTTTTGAGGGCCAATGACCTGTCCCATGTCAACTATTGCCGCAGGCTTTTTGACCAGAAACTTGATCTTCCTCAGGTTTAACCGTCTAAATCGATCGTGGCCTATGATGATGACTAAGCAGTCCACACCCTCAACAGTTTGTGTTAATGTTCTTTCAGCGGAATATCCCATCTCAATCAGCTCCTTGTGGGAGAAGAAAGGGTCATACACTTTAACCAGCGCACCCTTCTTGTTCAACATGCTTACAAGCTTCTTTATTGAGGAACCACGGGGTTCCTTTATGTTTGGGCGACAAGAAACACCGAAGACCGAGATCTTGGCTTTCCTCATGGTTTTTCCACACGACTTTAAAGCGTCCTTCACCAGATGAAGCGTGTGACCTAACATTTCATCATTTATTTTTCTTGAGAGCGTCAGCATACGAAGCTTTACGTTCACCGCGTCTGCCTCATCAAGGAGAAGATACGAATCTCTCGAGACGTGTCCGCCAACAATCTTGGAAGACAATAGGGAACACTCTGGATGCGCGTTAGCCGCCTTTTGCACTTCAACAAAGTCTATTCCAGCCTTTTCACAAAATTGGGCAAACTCGTTTGCCAGCGCAGTGTTAACATCCTTGTACACGTTTTCGAAAAGTTTAACAGCTTCTGCTGCTTTTATGTTCCTCACCCTAACTATTTTTCCTTTTGTAATCGTGCTCAGAAACAAACAGGCGGTCTTCAGGCTTTGCTCACCGACAGCGCTCACCACTCTCGAACAATTAGTGATGTCTTGCAACATTCGTCCAGGGGCGGCGCGGATCGGACTATATGCCAAACCGAAGTCGACTCCAGCCTTTAAGCCAGATGCACTCTCCAGCGTCTCTTTCACAAGAGTTTCGGTTACTCCGGGGCACATGGCACTCGCAATAATGACTAATGACCCTGAACGTAGGCTCATGCCTACGTCTTTACAAGCCTTTTCAAGACGAAAATAATTGGGCTTTTTCTTTCGGTCGATGGATGTCGGAACGACAAATACGATGACGTCGCTTGTCGAGGCGGCTTTTCCAGCATCGCTTGTGGCGGTGAGACGACCGTTCTTCACGTGTCTCTTTACGAGCGCATTGAGTTCTGGCTCAGCGAAGGAAGCCCTTTCTCTCTTCATCAAACCGACGACGCGTTGATCTGAGTCAACGCCGATAACCTTGAACCCAACCTCGGCGAAGAGGCAGGCGTGCGGCAAACCCATCCGTCCGCATCCCACAACGCTAACTGTGTATGCTCTGCGTTTTTCAGGAGTGGCTATGTCGTTTCTTTCAAGCTTCATTGCCATGGACATTTCGCTTCACGTCACGCTCTTTGTTTGCTAGTATGTATTTTGATTGCTTTGTTATAGTTTACGTAACGAAATGAGACTTGTTCAAAAGCTAAAAGTGCAGTTATGTAGCGCGTTTTCTTGAATAAACCCTCTGAACAAAACTATATTAGATTACATTAGGCATCGTGGTGTAAGCACGTTTTCGGAAACCTTTCTTGAGGGACACACAGTCACGCCTTGTGAGAGGACGACGTTGTCCCGAATCACAGCGTGATCGCCAATCATGCATCCATCCCCAATTTTTACATGGCTCCCAATAGCAGCTTCTTCGCCGATGATTGCACCCTTTATAGATGTGAAATTTGAGATCACGACTCCCGGGAAGATTATCGAATTCTGGACATGAACCTTCTTCCCTAGGATTGTGCGTTCTCCGATAGTTGCGTAGGGACCAACTTTTGATTTCTCTCCGATGAACACTCGATCGCCAATAACCGTGGAGTCTTTAATTTCCACACCACTCTTCACGCGGACACTCTTCCCCACTTGGCTCTTTTTGATTTGCGCGTCAAACAAGAGTTTGTTTGCTTTCAGATAGTCTTCTGGCTTTCCGATATCGGTCCACAAACCTTCGAAATCATATCCATAGAGTTTTCTCTCATTCGCTAGCTTTGGAAACACATCACGCTCGATGGAGACTGGTCGACCGTTTGGTATGTAATCGAATATCTCAGGCTCTAAGACGTAGATCCCAGCGTTTGCTAGGTTGCTGGGCGCTTTCTCTCGAGGGGGCTTTTCCACGAACCGTATCACACGATTTTTCTCGGTTAGCTCGGCTATTCCATACCGACTGGGATCTTTAACCCTGCGGAGGGCTATCGTTGCCGTCGCGCGTTTTTCGGTGTGCTTTTTCATGAGCTTCGAATAGTCAAAATCGGTGAGGATGTCCCCGTTTAAGACGAGAAAAGGCTCCTCATGTCCAATTAATTCCTCCGCTTTTTTGATAGGGCCAGCTGTTCCTAATGGTTTCTCTTCTCTGGAATGGAAGAGTCTCATTCCATGCGTTGAGTCTCCGTAGTGTTGGGTGATGGTTTCTGCCATGTAATTTACGGCTAACACAACTTCATTTGTTCCGCTTTTGGCTAACCTCTCCAGCGTCCAGTCTAGTAGAGGCTTGTTACAGATCGGGAAAAGAAGCTTTGGCCTTGTGCAACTGAGCGGCCGCAGCCTCGTTCCGAATCCTCCAGCTAAAACAACCGCTTTCAATTGGATGTCGCTCCGAAGGCAGTTGTATTCTTGGCGGTGTCCGTATTAAAAATCTTGTTCAAAAGATGAAGATTAAGGATGTTCAAAAAGATGAGCCAGAATGGTAGCAAAATGCCTTTAAGAAAGTTTTGTTTATAAGCTTCATGCACCGTTGAGGAAATTAAAGTTGCATAGTGGGTGTGTTGGCGTCAGGCAAGTCCGCTGGTATGCAGGCTCCGGGTTAACAGCGAAGGTGCAGCGTTCAAAGATGAGGCGATACCGAATGGACGGAAGTGGTTGCGATGACTGTTCGAACTTCAATAACCGGGCTGATCGCAAGCTTGGGTCAGTCCTTACTATCTCTGTCCTTCAATCTCGGTGGCATCCTAGCTGGAACGTTAATTGTCCTATATTTTAGCGTGTTCGATCGGACCCCCATATGGACACTAGCTCTTTTACCTGGAATTTTAAGTATTAGGGGAGCCATAGGTGGCTTATTTAGCGGTCGCCTTAGCACGGGCCTACACCTGGGAACGGTGAAGCCGAGCTACGTCGAAAACACGAGGGAGTTTTATCTATTGTTTTACGCGGTTGTCACGCTGACCCTTGAAAGCAGCGTTGTGGTGGGGTTGGTGGCGTCGCTCTTTAACGTTGTCCTTTGGGGAGCCAGCATCGTAGATTGTGTTTCCATAATCGTTGTGGTTGTCTCAACCATGGGCTTGTCAATAATATTTATCTCTCCAATAACGATAGGAGTTTCGGTTGTGTCTTTTAGGCGTGGTTTAGATCCAGACGTTATCGTATATCCAGTAATGTCCACGGTGGCTGACATTCTTGTTACTGTGTGCTACATCTTGGAACTGAACATTTTCTTTTTGTTCATTCCTTTAGGGAGATATTTAATCGGTTTTTCCGCCCTCCTTTTTCTGCTTGTCGTGTCATACGTCTTAGCTAAACATGGCAGAGAAGACAAATTTGTTAAAACAATCAAGGAATTTTTCGTCACTCTCGTGTTGGTGGCGTTTATCGTCAACGTTACTGGGTCTTTCCTTAACAGTATTAGTGGAGTTATAGGTCGCAGACCGGAGGTGTACGTCGTTTATCCCGCATTAATCGACACTGTAGGAGACGTGGGGTCTATCGTGGGCTCAACCGCCACAACTAAGCTTTTCTTGGGTGTCACGAGCCCTTCCTTTTCTTCAATTAAGCAACATTCAACACGAATAGGCGGCGCATGGGGAGCATCGATGATGATGTTTACCCTCTACTCCGTATTACCTTTTACACAAAGAATAACCACGTTGAATAATCTTCCGGGATTCGTGGCGCAACTCTTGATGACGAACATCTTAGCCGTTTCTGCGATGGTCGTTATCGCCTATGCTGTGGCCATATTTACCTATCGGAGGGGCTGGGACCCGGATAACTTCGTGATTCCCATTGAAAGCTCTTTAGCAGACAGCATAACCACTGTTTCTTTTCTCGCAGCTCTAAGCGCAATTGGTTAAAAGGTATGGATAACTCGCTAGGGGAATCGCCTCCTATCTCGTTTTCCTCTTTAAAAGTTTCTTGATCGGCGTGTAAACCTGTTGCAGGGGCCACTCTACCTTCAGGCCTGCAAACTTCAATCTAGCCAAGGTCGTTTCATAACGGTCCATCACCTCTTCTTCAAGGCTCAATAACAAGCTTGGATCAACCTCGGTCAGTTTTTGCATCAGACTCTTCCGCTCTCTAGGCATCATTATGCGAGGGTCCGCACTCATGGCTGCGACGTGGAAACTTACATTGTAGTCCAACAGGTTTCTGATGGCTTGAAAAGGAATCTCGAAGGCTTCGGGTTTCGCACCCGTTTTCTTTGTGAAGGTTTCGGGTGTTCCCGCTTTTATGGAAACTCGGACGTGAGGTTTGGTGAACTTCGAAATCCTTTTTACGTAGTCCTTGTCGACGCCGAAAAGGATGCCGTTCGTTTCCAGAATGAAGGAGGTAAATTCGGACTTCTCTATGTGTTCCAGCAAGCTGAGAAGGTGGTTCTTGCCTAGGGTAGGCTCCGCCCCAGAGATGCGCAGTTTCCCAACTCTGTATCGGTGAGCCGCCTCCCTCAATCTGCCGAAAGCCTCTTTGGGCGAGTAAAACCGACCAAACTTTTCAGGGAAGTCGCGTCCCCAACTGACCCAGCAGAAGACACAGCGAAAACAACACCCGACGCAGTAACCGGTGGATATGCCGCCATACACACCGGTGGCGTAAAAGTCTTCATACTTGCGCTCTAAACCGTCAGGTCCACTTCTAGTGACTATCCTTTCAGTTTCTCTAGCCAACTTTACAGGGTCGAAAGGCTCGAAGTTGGGAGCAATGAAGCGCGGATACTCCTTAAGCCTTTTCAAGCGTGACACGTCAAGAAAGATAGTCTTACGGTAGATTTTAAACGTAAGCTTTGGTTTGTGCGCTCCTACTCCAACCCTACTGTAACTTCCTTGATTGCCAAGATTTTTTAAGCTTCTTTTGCACTGTGGGTTCCGTAGTGTCGCTGGCAAGCAACATTTAATTGAAGGCTCGTGGGTAAACTAACCTAGCCGTAGGCGGGGGTTGCCAAGCCAGGTCAAAGGTTGTAATCGGCTAGAGGCGCAGCCCTGAGGCGGCTGTCCCGTAGGGGTTCGTGGGTTCGAATCCCACCCCCCGCACTAAACTTTGAGCTGAAGTTTAAATTCTCGGTTTTCTATAGATTAAGGTACTGGTAATTTGTTTATGGCGCAAAGAATGGTGCAAATATCGGTTCAAATTCTGGGGTTCTTTATAAAGGAAGTCATATAAAACTGGGAATCGTCCAGTGAAGATGTGGAGTCGTTATCGTGTCAAACATTGAAACTGAAGGATTAACAAAAATGTTCGGTTCTCTTACAGCTGTTGACCACTTAAGTTTTGAAGTTGGATAAGGTGAAGTCTTCGGGCTCTTGGGTGACTTGGGAAGAGGAGAGTTTTGAAGTTGAGTAGAAAGGAAATCTTGGAGCGGGCGGGAAAGCACATATTTTCTACAGGGTTAAACGATGGGGCGTCCCGTCTCTGCCGATGGAATATGAGGTATGGATTAGCAAAATTCCATGTGGTTCAAGAGAAGTATGGGTTAATGCCGGATGCCACCTTTATTTCTGCTCCAGACGAAACTATTACGAGGAACAAAGTCCGCTGGAATAACGGTATTGGCTATGGAGGAAAGGTTTCGTGGGGTGATGGAAAACAGCGACTAATTATTCTCGACATTATGCCGAATGCTTGCGGAATGTATGTAGGAGGATTGCAGGAGCCTCCAGATATCAAGGAAATAATAGAAAGAATCGATGTTTTGCAAAAAGAGGATAAGGCGATAGAGGGTGTTAAAGTTGAATTTGATTTCGGAATTGGGAATCACTTCATCAGCGTCTTTAGAGTCGAAGGGACCGCAGAAATCGAATTTCCTGAGTATGCCTTTGTAATTCACTGTGGAGCCCCCGAACTTAGGACAGACACAACGAAGGCTCCAGGATTGTACCTTCACAAAAGTGAAAGCCTTCAGAACATGGCTGAATGTGTGGAAACCCCTTTTGGACCATGTTACGTCCTCATTGATAATAACGCTGTAACATACTTCAATTTTTACAAGTATGCTGAATCCTTTAGTGAGAAGCGTAGATCCTTAGCAGCTAAAGAAATTTTTGGCAAGCATGAAATGATTGTAAACGTTGTTCATCAAGGCCTCGCCAACTACAACGAAGCCTTCTTAGGATGCCATCTCACACAAAACTCATTGAACGAGATTTTCCCGATTACATTACGAGGAGACCTCCCCGCATATCTCCTTAGGGGAGGGATAACTTTCAACGAGCAAATACTTGAAATTTTGGGCTTTTCGAAGAGAGCTGAAAAACTCGAAGTCATCGATAGGTTAAGAAAAACAAGCATCCTTCCTCACGGAGGCGGATATGCGTTACTCGATACGCTAAACGTCATAGATGTTGTTGAGATAGCAGCCAGCAGATACTTCATAGTCGAAACGATGCACGGAATGGGGCGAAAGGTAGTTTCAGATGTTAGGGAGTTAGCGTTCTCCTATAGAGGAATGGAAGTTTTAGTGAGAACTGTTGAGTTAGGAAACACTGAAATAGTTGGTACGCTACAACCAATTTATTCATTCAAGATGTAATGCACATATAAGGATGCACGTTCTAGTTGACTGATAGCTTCTACATCTTAGATGTTAGAAGACAATGAAGAAAGTTTGCAAACCATCACAGAAAATAGACGAGGCGACAGATATGCCTTATACAACGAGCGAGAATACGTAAAACTCAAAGCCAAAAAAGTATAAATTCATGCTTAAGCGGTGGTAGCCGGGGATAGGTTCGAACTCCTGTTTTCTGTTGCTTCACCCTCAGCTGTTTCAGCGCGTTTTTGGCGGAATAAAGATATAAATTGAAGTACTTCTCTATATAATTCTCACCACCGGCAAAATCCCGAGAATTTAAACCGAGGTTTGAACCTATTTCCCGGCGCCAAAAAACGTGGATTATAAACATATATGTGAACCTAACCCCCCGCACTGAACTCTACAAGTTACGTTTAAACTCTCGGAGTTGTGGACGCTGAAAACCTGTTACTGGCACAAAAATTTTTAATAATAAGCTTAAACACCAAAGTACTCTCTAAATCGAGATGATAACATGACTGAAAGAGATCTGCTTGCCTTTTGTGGCTTGTACTGTGGAGCGTGTGGCTTGCGCGATTTGAAAGAGCC